>JACNIG010000309.1 GCA_014383215.1 Candidatus Desulfatibia vada
GTTCGATGTTCGACGTTCATCTTTTATATGCTCTCAAGGTGTGGATTCTTTAATCGTTGAACCTCTGAACCCCGAACCCTGAACCCCTGAACCCTGGCCTCTGAACCTTTGAACCTGTGCACGGTTATATCCATAGTTTCATTCTAAGCCAGTTTATGGGGCGACGGGAGCCGATCCAGAGGTAGCTTTCCCTGCCGGCGGATATCATGGCGACCCCTTCCATGCCCGGGCGCATCCATTCATATTGATTGAGCAGCCGCGCCCGGACCTTGAACACGTTGCGCTCATTTACCACATCAGCCACAGGATTGATCCGCTCGACCACGAATATTAGTTTCTGATCCGGATGGCCGACCGCGGCCAGCAAGCCCCCCTGTTTTTCTTTTACATCAGCGATCATATCTTCCGGCACGTACAGCTCAGCCCGCAAAGAATCCACCGGAGCGATCTCGAACAGAACTGTGCCCGTTTCGACCGGCGCGCCGATCTGCTGCGTTAAGTCTTCGGAAACGATCCTGCCCGAAATAGGTGCTGTCAGGGTCGCCCGCTCAATTTTATAATTGACCAGGCGTATTTCAGCAGCCGCCTTATCGACATCGGCCTGCGCAATCTGGGCTTCGGCGGTTTTCCTATCGCGCTGTGCCGCAGCCATCTGTTTCTTGTACTTCAATTTTTCGGCCTCCAAGGCCGCCAGCTGGAGACGCAGTTCCGAATTTTCGAGCATCCCCAGGATTGTTTTGTGGGCTTCGACTTCGTCGCCGGGCATCACCGCGATACTCTTGATGTAGGTGTCAAAAGGCGTGACCACGGCCTGCTGTACCGTGGCTTCGAAAATAAAAGGTGCTTCGACCCGGTATTCGCCTTTGGTAAACGTAAGAAACGCTGCCAAAGAAAAAATAAAAACTGCCGCAACTTTCAGCCATGTGTGCCTGGGGCCTAAAAGCACTCCCAGACCCCTGCGGGCCGAAGCGGCCATGCGCGCACCGAACCAGCGATCGTGTTCGCGCAGTTCCACCAGCCGGGTAGAACAGAGGTCGCATGTGAGCCGGGCGTTCTCAATCTCTTCCGGTGTAAAGGCGCTTTCGGGTGGGCGTTCCAGCGTAATCACCGCCGGCACTTCGTTTTTTTCCCGGACAGGCAGGCTGACTAAAGATGTGGGCCCGTGATTTCTATAAAACTGCTCGGCTGCACGACTGCCGTAAGTTGCATTCTCGGGCGCCGGATAGATCACTTCAACGTCCTGGTCCAGGCACTCTTCCATGGTCGCTTCCAGGTCCTGCAGCAGCTTCATTTTGCGGCTGAATTTTTCGGTGTTGCTCATGGCCTGAACTTGCACATAGCGGCCATTAAGGAATCCCAGGCTAACCCGACTGCAATGCCAGCGCGTCGCAATTTCGTTGCACAACGACATGGCAGCCTCCATGAAGCGCTTGGACCTGTTTACGGCCGTAAGCGTCTCCAAGGCCACGCTAATCCTGTCCAGGGCCACCTGACGCTGCCGCAGCGTCAATCGCATCTCGAAAAGATTCAGCAAAAAAAGGGTGAGCTCTAAGCGTTCCTGGCACACATCCACATCCGCCGGGTTTTCCGACCGAACAGCAAATGCTGCAACGGCGTGGCGGGATAGGCCCCCCTGTATTGGAATGACGATGACTTGCCGCTGGGGCCGATCGCCTGACTCATGCTGATCCGGCTCCGGCTCGACGGCCGTCTTTCCGCCGCCGATGACATCCTTAAAACAGGCGGAGGCTGCAGCGATCCAATCCGTACCCCCATCTACAATTCTCGTAGCAGGATGAGTCGCAAGGACCACAAGCTGATTATCCGTACCGGCCCGCAGCACGGCACCACCTTCCGCTCCGGACAGCTGACACTGGGCGGCCAATAATTCTGCCAGAAACCGGTCGGGCGGACCTTCAAACCGCGACAGAGCCGCCACCTCTTGCAGTGTCGACAGATTCTCCGAGGCCGGTTTGTATTCAGGTGCGTCCCTCTGGATTGTGGTCATAGATTAAACCTCAATTTTTAGAATTGACTAAAGCCTTGGCCGGCATAAATCTGACGAAGACACGTTCGCCGGCCGGCCGACCATCGGGGTTGGGGACCTCTACGCGGACTCTCAAGGTGTCGCTGGCGGCATCCGCTACTGCAGAGACATGGATGATTATGCCCTCGGCGGGTTCGACCGCATCGGTGCCCGGGAACGAGACCCGGGTGATGTTTCCCGGCGTCAATTGTCGCACCTGCTCCAGTGGTACGGGCACATCAATCCATAGGGGGTCGATCTTGACGACCTGGATCACCGCAACCAGCGATTTGGCAGCCTCACCGGACTCTATGTCGGTTTTCTCCACGCGCCCCTCAATCGGAGACACCATTTGCATTCGTTTCAGTTGACTCTGGGCTTGACGGTAACGGCGCTGATACTGCTCGTGTTCAAATTTTGACGCCTGGAGCGAAAGCTCTGCAATCCTGACGGCCAGGCTTGTGTGCTGGAGTTCCCAGTCCGTAGCCGCTCCTTTGCTCTGTGCCCGCTCGACCTTTTTCAGGTCGGCTCTTTTCTGAAACAAATTGGCTTCAGCCGCCTTCACTTGGGTCGTATCCCCGGCCTGGGCTTTCAACTGCGTGAGTTGAATCCTTTCAGTATGATCGTCCAAACGGGCAAGAACTTGATTTTTCTTGACAATGTCACCCTCTTTGACCAGGATTTCGGCCACGCGCCCATCCAGAACAAAAGAGAGCATGATGTCGGCGCTGGGCGCACTGATTCCCTCAAGCTCCGTCGCCGTTACAGTCAACGGGCCAAATGCCCACATCCAGATCAATATACTTAAATATAACGATAACTTATGCTTTGAAATAATAAGTCCTCGACTTGCTTAACACAAGCATGATGGTCCTTGTTGCGCCGCCGTTGGGTGCATTACGGATTTTCTCATTAATAAATCGCTTTTCGGATTTTTTTCCGAGACTATCAAATTTGATGATCTCGTAAAAAGTCACTGATTCAACTATAAATGGCCAAGCAAATTCGAAAATATCACCATCATCCAAAAGATATACCGTATTCGAATACATGTTACGCAAGAAACATGCCACGCTCAACCTCCACCGTCTTCTGGGTATATGTTTAGAAAACAAACACTTAGCCTGGGCCGCCAGTGTGTTCCTCAAAATCATAGATGTCATAAATTTGACACATTGATATCTAACCCGAATTTTTCACGCGGATGATGCGGACAGGCCGGTTGGAGCGAAGCGGAAAAAATAAAAAAACCAAGCGCGAAGCACCCGACGAGGGAAAAGCACGAAAGGACGAAAACACGAAAAAAGATATTTGGTAAGAGGGTTATTTGGAGGGACGTTGACCTATCGGCGCTGTTTAGAAATTCGGGCCAATTTTTTCTTATCGGTTTTTTTGGTTTGTTTGGTTCCTTCTTTATCAAACATAGCATCAAGCTTTTCTTCGTCCTGGTCTTGTTCATCTTCCTGCCATTCGGCTTTGTGCCCGGGCCCTTCCGCGGCCCCCAGATCCAGGATCGGCAGCGGATCAAAGAATTTCCACATCGGTACGGATGACAGCAGACCGGCCAGCAGCGATCCGCCGCGAGCAGCCCAGATGAAATATCCTGCGGAGGTAACCGTCGTCAGCCCTGCCGTGGTGCCAACGGTTATCGCTCCGCTCCACTCCTGTTCCTTGTTGGCCGTTCTCATCTGCTCCTTAAACGCGTCCACCTCATGCCACATCTCTTGGTTGGCGAGCACGATGTTGGGGCTTATGTAGCGCGATGCAAGTTTATTCTTCAGGAAATGATACATTTTATCTTTTGCACTATCATCCGTGTTGTTGGGTCCATACGATTTAAATCCATCGGGTTTGAGAGTGTCCGGCCCCTGCTTTTCAGCCAGAGACGAACCCGTGTCCGCATTATCTGCCCTTAAGATATTCGTTTGCAAATCACCCGCACTGGAATTAGTCGTCTTAGACTCGTTCGGTTTCGAAGTCTTCGACACGGAACTCGAAGGGTCAGTGTTAGGGGAGCTGCCGGCTGCCAACTGGTCCGTGAGACCGGAATCGGAGCTATCATCGGCATCAGAGTCACTTCCGGCATCGGCTTCATCATCGTTGCTTTCCGGAGGGTCTTCCGGCTCCGGCTCCGGCTCTGGTTCAGGCTCCGGTTCAGGAGTCTCTATAACCGGGACTATTTCAATGGTGTCGGTGATGTTGATGGTGACGTTGTTGGTGCCTTGTTCATCGGCAACGCCGCCCGAGATGCCCGGATCAGCGCCGGTGTTGCCCGCATCGTTCACGGTCACAGTGAACGTGGCGCCGGCAGCGGGGGTATCTGAGCTGTTCAGATACGTGATCGTGCCGGTGCCGGCCGCCGTCAGCAGGTTGTTTAGCTGAGCGATCGTGCCGCTGAGCGTGACGGCCCCCGTGCCGTTACCGACGGTGATGGTGACGCCCGAGTCCCCTGCGGCCACGTTGATCGTCCCTTCGGTGACGTTTAGGGTGGCCGTGGCCCCGGCGCCGGCTTCATCGGCGTCGCTGACCGTAAAGCCCGTGCCGTGGATCGCCAGGCCAACCTGTTCGGTAGCAGCCAGCGCGCCGGGCGCGGCCACCACCGGCGCATCGTTGACGGCCGTGATGTTGATGGTGACGTTGTTGGTGCCTTCCTCATCGGCCGGGCCGCCCGAGATGCCCGGATCGGTGCCGGTGTTGCCCGCATCGTTCACGGTCACGGTGAACGTGGCGCCGGCACCGGGGGTATCCGAGCTGTTCAGATACGTGATCGCACCGGTGCCGACCCCGGTCAGTAGGTTGTTTAGCTGAGCGATGGTGCCGCTGAGCGTGACGGCCCCCGTGCCGTTGCCGCCGGTGATGGTGACACCCGAGTTCCCTGCGGCCACGGTGATTGTGCCTTCGGTAACGTTCAACGTGGCGGTGGCTCCTGCGCCGGCTTCATCGATGTCGCTTACCGTAAAGCCCGTGCCGTGGATCGCCAGGCCAACCTGTTCGGTAGCATCCAGCGGCGCGCCGGGCGCGCCCACCACGGGCGCATCGTTCTCCTCCATGACCGTCAGGGTGGCGGTCTCGGTGGCCGTGCTGTAGGCCGTTGTGGTGCCGTTGGTGGAGACATCCACTCCCGTGAGGCCGTTGCTGCCGCTTGTCTGGTCCCAGGCCCGAAAGGTGATGTCGCCCGCCGAGCCGTTGTAGTTGCCGTTGGGCACAAACCGGATGGACGCAGAGGGATTCAACAGCACCGCATTGGTGTTGGTCACCGCCCCGAATGCGGTCCAGCCGCCGCCCGTGTTGTACTGCCAGGTCCCGTTGGTGTTGTCCACCCCGATGACGGCGACTCCTTCCGCCGCCCCGCTATCCGGATCGGTAATCCGGTCGCCGGTCGCGCTGAGGATAATGTTGGCCACCGTATCCCCCGCCGGGTTGGTGTCAGCTTCGGTCACATTGGACAAGCTCATGGTTCCGGTGTTATCTAATACGGGTGCGTCATTTACGGCCGTCAGATTCACCGTGGAGGTTAGACTCAGGATGGTGTCGTCATCGCCGCCAACGGCCGTGCCTCCGTCGTCCTTGATCAGCGTCAACGTTGCCGTGCGATTGGCGCCCAGGGGATCGTCGCTCGTGTTCTGATAGGTTAGACCGTCTATGAGTGTCTGTGCCGCCGCGGCCGTGTAACCGGCCCCCTTCGTGATCGTAACCGTGGCCGTACCGGATGCAACACTGACATTCACCTCATAACCGTTGGTCGTCGTCACGCTGGTGCCGTTGGTCAGGGCCACGCTGGTGTCGTCCACCGAGAGGATTTCAGAGGTGCCGTTCTGCAGTCCGGCGACCGTCATTGTCAGAGTATCTACCAGGTCACCTGCCTCCACCGGATTGATGCTCGTGCTGCTGTAGAGACCGGCCGCCGCACCCCCTTCCGTGAACGTCGGATTGTCCGCTGTCGTTGAGAGAATCGGCGCATCGTTGACGCCCACAACATCCAGAGGCGCCGTGGAGGCTGCATTCAGGATTGTGTCGTCATCGCCGCCATTGGCCGTGCCTCCGTCGTCCTTGATCAGCGTCAAGGTCATCGTGCGGGTGGCGCCCAGGGGATCGTTGCTCGTGTTCTGATAGGCCAGACCATCAACGAGGGTCTGTGCCGCCGCGGCCGTGTAACCGCCTCCCTTCGTGATCGTCACCGTGGCCGTACCGGATGCAACACTGACGTTCACGTCATAACCGTTGGCCGTCGTCACGCTGTTGCCGTTGGTCAGGGTCACATCGTTGCCGTCCACCAGGAGGATTTCAAAGGCGCCGTTCTGCAGTCCGGCGACCGTCATCGTCAGAGTATCCACCAGGTCGCCCGCCTCCACCAGATTGATGCTCGTGCTGCTGTAAAGACTGGCCGGTGGACTCCCTTCCGCGAACGTCGAATTGTCGATTGTCGTTGAGAAAATCGGCGCATCGTTGACGTCCGTGATGTTAATAGTGACGTTTTCAGCGGCCGAGGTGTTGGTGCCGTCCGAGACCGTGATCCCTAAAGTGTAGATTATGGTGGTCTCGTAGTCCAGGTTGGTGTTGTTTAAAACCGTGATCGCGCCCGTATTTGCGTTGATCTGAAAGATGCCGTCGGCGTTGCCGCTGGTGATGGTCCAGCTCTGAAAAGTGGTGCCGGCGTCGGCGTCGGTGGCCGTGACCGTGCCCACCGAGGTGCTGTTAGCCACGTTTTCGGCCAGGTTGAAACTCTGGGCCGCATCCACCACCGGGGTGTTGTCGTTGATGCCGACAACCGTGACGGTCGCCGTTGCAGTGTTGGAGTCCCCTCCGGCGGCTCCGCTGCCGTGCAGGTTCGAAGCTTCATCGGCGGTCAGGGGTCGATGGAAAATCTGAACACTGTCCAGTGCGCCACCGTAGAACCGGTCAACGTTTAAGTCCTCCCGTGCTCCAAGGTATAAGCTTGTGGCGGGGTTTATGGCGTCGCCGCCGTTCGCGCTGCTGTTTCCGAACACGCCGTCGATGTAGACCTTGGAGCCTGCACTGGCGGAAACGGTGAGCGTATAGGAGTGCCACTGACCGTCGGCGATCAGAGCGTTGATGTCCACGTCCAGATCCAACTGGTTGCTCGCGTCGTCAAAGTCGCGAAACGATGTCCGAATTATTCCCGAAGCACTCGACCCGCTTTCGCCGATGTAAACATTCAAGCTGTTCAAGGTGTCCACCGCCCCGTGACTGTAAATGTACTGGTAGAAATTCCCCGAGATGTCGTCGATCTTAAACCGGAAAGAAACGGTGAGCTCGTCACCGTAACTAAAATCAGGAATGACGACCCGATCGCTGGTCTGATTGAAGCTAAGGGCATTACCATCGTAGCCGGCTACCGTGGTGGTACCGGTCAGGGCCCCGTTGATGGAGCCGATCGCGTCTACGGCATCTCCATCGAGATTCCAGTAGTGAGCGAGTCCGTCATTGGCGACGAATTCGATTATTCGACTGGTAGTATCAGGTTCTGCGGCGATGTTGTTGTATGTGATTGTCCGCAGCACCTGCTGGTAGTTGCCCACGGTATCTACACCCGTGAGTTCAAGTACGCCGTTTGCGTAAGAGGCGTTGATGCTTGTGCCCGTTGTATCGGCCGCCAGAACTTCGTTGGCGCCGTCTAATAGATTGGTGATGGTCACCGTCAACGATTTTATGTTCGTGCTGTCCGGATCAGTGAGCGCGGCGTCGGTATCGATGATCAGGACCGCTCCGGCGGCCTCGGTAAATGTTGCGGCATAGTCGCTGCCGGAAGCGCCGCTGCTGTTGTCCGAATCCAGGTCCAGCAAGGGGGCGTTGACGCCCGTAAGGCTGTAGCCGTAAGCATCCAGAGCGCTGGCTCCCAGAGGTACATCCAAGCCTGCTGCCCGTTCAGCCTCATCCCCTTTTGAGGCGGCTTCCAGGTCCCAGTCACCGCCGGCGCCGGTAATGTCGTCGGAGGCGAAAACATCTTTGCCGGTCACTTCCGCCAGGATGTCGATGAGCGCCTCGCCGTTTCCCGATGGATCGGCCACATTGCACCCGTAGATGTAGATGTTGGCCCCGTCGCTCATTGCGTCCCCGAGCGTCTTCCAGGTTTCTGTCGATTCCTTGATGGTATCAATGGAGATCGATTCGTTGCCAAACTCGAATCGACCGGACGACCCATGGGAAAGAATGGCGATGGAATCGATCTTTTTCTGGGACGCCGCGGCCGCCTCGGTCAAGTCCTGGATGACGTCTTTGGCAGAGGTACTGCTGCCGTCATAGACGACGACATAGTCCGCTTCGACGGCG
Source organism: Candidatus Desulfatibia vada (assembly GCA_014383215.1). Lineage (GTDB taxonomy): Bacteria > Desulfobacterota > Desulfobacteria > Desulfobacterales > UBA11574 > Desulfatibia_A > Desulfatibia_A vada. Next base: position 8,318 of record JACNIG010000309.1, read on the forward strand.
GATTGGACCAGTTGCTGAGAGTCCGCCAACTGGCTGTCGATAATTACCGCATCCCAGCTTCCGGAAAGCAGCAGCCGCTTTTCAAGAGGTTCGAAATGTATGCCGGATTCCAACAGATCGCCGTTAAGGGCGGCTGAATCTGCGTCTGCCACTCTGCCTTGCATGCCTTTGAATATGTTGGCAGGCCATGATTTCACCCGTGAAAACATCTGAGTCAATTGGGATGTGACTGCTCCGACAACGGACCTTGGTCTATTGGATGTTGCTGTTTGTGTGCTCCGGTTTTGCAAGATACTTCCTTCTGCTATGATTCCGGCCAGGCGGCTATCACTAACCCGATTAATTTATGAATAATTTTAAGTGACATATTATTATAATTTTTTTTCAAGCACTTAAGTTAACTGCCGGCTAATTATTCAAAGTCACACTTTGTCACCCAAAAAACAAATAGGCCGCCTATGAAAAATCCATAGTTATACAACTACATTATCGGCACATTGCACCCAAAAGTTTAATAAAATTAAGTTGTTTATGAAAAATAGTGATCGTAAAACAGGATGTTTGGAGGGGCGATGGTGCAGAGATTTACGAATCGAAAAAACCGGGAGCATGACAAGGCTATATTCGTTTAGCAATCTAAAACGACAGTTCAAAGATTTTTTAAATCTTTTCCTTTTTTCAATAAATCAAAATAAATTTGACATATATTTTTTAATCAGCAAGTTTATGTTTTTGCGGCATCAATTTTTGTGTTATAGATCGATAGCTGTAATTTGCTTTGGCATAAGTGATATTGAGGAAAGGATTATGCGTATCGGCATGGGATATGATATTCATCGCCTGGTTGCGGGCCGCAAACTTGTTCTGGGCGGAGTAGTCATTCCTTTTGAAAAAGGGCTCTGGGGGCATTCAGATGCAGATGTGCTCGTACATGCGGTAATTGACGCTCTTTTGGGCGCGGCCGGCTTAGGTGATATCGGCCAGCGTTTTCCGGATACGGACCCGGAATTTAAAGACATTTCAAGTTTGAAATTACTGTCCAAAACGTATGAAATGATCAGCAGCAAGGGTTTGACAGTACAAAATATAGATATCACTATTTTTGCCGAAGCTCCTAAGCTTTTGCGCTACAAAACAAAAATGCAAAAAAATATTGCTCAAGCGATTGAAATTGAACAAGATCGTGTTAATGTTAAAGCGAAGACCTTTGAAGGTCTCGGCATGGTCGGTAAAGGGGAGGGCATGGCTGCGCAGTGTGTGGCATTACTCAAATAACCTTTAAACCCTAATTGAGTTAAAACTCAATGTGTCAGTTGTTTGTTGTCCGTTGTCAGTTGTAAATCTAACTCGGTTTATCCGGCGTTATGATAACGCTTTGGCTGAAGATTTATAAATCAAGACTTTAATTCCTCTAAATTAGCTACGGACAACAGACAACGAACAACGGACATCGAGCGTTTCGCTCGATTAGAGTTAAATATTGATCTCGTTACGAATTCAACTAAATTAATAGTACAGGACAAGAAACATGGCGCTTCGCGTTTACAATACATTAGGCAGAGAAAAGCAACTTTTTGAACCCATAGAGCCCGGCAAGGTACAGATGTATGTCTGCGGTCCCACGGTGTATGATTCATGCCATATCGGACATGCACGCTCTGTAGTGGTGTTTGATATTATCGCCCGCTATCTTAGAGCAAAAGGTTTTGAAGTAACCTATGTCAGAAACTTTACGGATGTTGATGATAAAATTATCGATAGAGCCAACCAGCTTGGTATCGATTACCAGGCTGTTGCCGAAAAATATATCAAAGAATTCTATGAAGACATGGACGCGCTTAATACTGAGAGGCCCGACTTTGAACCCAAACCGACGGAACACATCAATCAGATTATTAAATTTATCGAAAGGCTGATTGAAGTGCGCCTTGCTTACCAGATCAACGGAGATGTGTACTACTCTGTCGAGTCCTTCAAGGGCTATGGCAAACTTTCCGGACGAAAGCTCGAAGATATGGAGGCCGGTGCCAGAGTTGATATTGATAAAAGGAAACATAATCCTTTTGATTTTGTTCTATGGAAATCTTCAAAACCCGGGGAACCGTCCTGGGACAGCCCGTGGGGTCAGGGAAGACCTGGATGGCACATTGAGTGTTCAGTCATGAGCAGCGAATACCTGGGAGAAACCTTTGATATTCACGGCGGCGGCAAGGACCTGTGCTTTCCGCATCATGAAAATGAAATCGCCCAGTCAGAAGGTATTTTCGGAAAACCATTTGTTAAGTACTGGATTCACAACGGTTTTGTTAATATCAATCAAGAAAAAATGTCAAAATCCCTGGGCAATTTTATGATGATAAAGGATGTGATCAAAGAATATCATCCTGAAGTTGTGCGTCTTTTTCTGCTTTCCAATCACTACCGCAGTCCCATAGATTTTACCGACTTGGCCATGGATGAAGCCCGTGCGGGGCTTGATAAGATCTATACTATGCTGGAACGCCTTGAACAATGGATTGGTTTGAAATCTACTACCGAGATTGAACCCGGCAATTGTTGGAAGCATTTTTGTGAAGCCATGGATGACGATTTTAATACCGCCCGTGGAATCGGTGTCCTTTTTGATACGGTGCGCAACGCCAATCGCGAGTTGGATAAATACAACGAAAGCTTACCTTTAGAGTTGGAGAAAGAATTACAAGCCGATCATGCCGATATTTTGAGAATTGGCCATATCTTAGGGATCTTAACTGAATCGCCTAAAACCTATTTTGATAAAAAGCGCACCGATGCTCTCAAACAGCAATCCCTCGATCCGGCCGCCATCGATAAAATGGTTCAAGAACGGAATGCAGCCCGAAGATCAAAGGAATGGGAAAAAGCGGACAATATCAGAAATAAGCTCCTAGAAATGAATATAATGATAGAAGACCGGCCGGATGGAACCATCTGGAAAGTTGGTTGATATCCTATTCGACGTCATGCCTACCTTTAAGTTAGTTTCAGCGTTTACGCCCGCGGGTGATCAACCAAATGCCATCAACGTTTTAAGCAAAGGTGTTTTGTCCGGGGAAAAATATCAGGTGCTTCTGGGGGTTACGGGTTCCGGCAAAACTTTTACGATGGCAAATATTATCGCCAAGGTTGAGAAGCCGACACTGGTGATCGCCCCCAACAAAACCCTGGCAGCGCAATTATATCATGAATTCAGGACATTCTTCCCAGAAAACGCCGTTGAATATTTTGTAAGTTACTATGATTACTATCAACCCGAAGCTTATATTCCTGCCAGTGATACCTATATCCAAAAAGATTCCTCCATTAACGATATGATCGACAAACTGCGCCATTCGGCCACACGATCGGTTCTTTCTCGCCGGGATGTCATTGTAGTTGCCAGTGTTTCATGTATTTTCGGGCTTGGTGCCCCCGAAGAGTATCTGGCAATGCGTATCGATATCGAAAAAGAGATGGAGCTTGTTCGCGACAAGTTTTTGTATGATCTTATTGCCATGCATTATGAGCGCAATGATGTCGATTTTCACCGAGGAATCTTCAGGGTGAGGGGGGATCGGGTCGAAATTTTTCCGTCTTACGAAGAAGACAAGGCACTTAGAATCGACTTTTTTGGCGATGAAGTTGAAGGAATATCAGAGATTGATCCTTTAAAAGGGACTGTTACCAAGCGTTTGAACAGGGCTACGGTTTATCCTGCCAGCCATTATGTAACTCAAAAAAGCATACTGAAAAAGGCCATGGAATCGATCATAGCCGAACTGAGGGAAAGGATCGATTATTTCAGAGCGGAAAACAAGCTGATTGAAGCCCAGCGGATTGAAGAACGCACGGATTTCGATATTGAGATGATGCGGGAGCTGGGGTACTGTAACGGAATTGAAAATTATTCCCGCCACCTGACCGGCAGGGAAGCCGGAAAACCGCCGCCAACACTATTAGACTATTTTCCTGATGATTTTCTGTTATTTATCGATGAAAGTCATATCGCCGTATCCCAGATTCGTGCCATGTATAAAGGCGACAGATCGCGCAAGCAGAACCTTGTTGAGTACGGGTTCAGGCTACCTTCCGCGCTGGATAACCGTCCCCTGAGCTTCGAAGAGTTTGAATCAAGGCTTATGCAGACGATTTATGTATCGGCAACACCTGCCGATTATGAACTTGCAAAGGCCCGATGCTCACCTGTGGAACAGATTGTCAGACCGACAGGTCTCGTTGATCCGCAAATAGACGTCCGCAAAGCTGAAAACCAGGTTGACGATCTTTTTGATGAAATCCTGATACGCCGGCAAAGGAATGAAAGAGTTCTGGTAACTACGCTGACAAAGCGAATGGCGGAAGATCTTTGCGAATACTACGCTGATATGGGAATGCTGGTACGGTATCTCCATGCCGATATCCATACTTTGGAACGCATGGATATCATCCACGATCTGAGGGCGGGCAAATTTGATGTGCTGATTGGGATTAATCTTTTGCGTGAAGGCCTCGATATTCCGGAAGTCTCGCTGGTGGCTATATTAGATGCCGACAAAGAAGGGTTTTTACGCTCAGCAAGAGCGCTGATTCAAACCTGCGGGCGGGCGTCTCGCAATGTTGAGGGTAAGGTGATCATGTATGCCGATGTGGAAACATCCTCAATGAAACAGGCCATCTATGAAACCACCCGTCGCCGCAAAATCCAGGAATCACATAACCAACTTCATGGCACCATTCCGAAAAGCATTAAAAAAGATATCACATCTGTTTTCGCGTCGTCGTATGAACTTGAAAATACTCCCATAGACAACGTGTCGGAAGCGCTTGCCAGTTATAATTCTATGGATAAATTAGAGGATATTATCACAGCAATGGAAAAAGAAATGGAGCAGGCCGCTAAAGAACTTGCTTTTGAAAGAGCCTCAGAACTACGTGACCAGATTAAAGCCTTGAAAAAATTGATTGTCTTCGAATTCTGACTATGGAAACCGCTGTAAAATCAGATAATAGTCATCCCACATCCGACATCCTAGATAAATTATCAAGGACTTCCGCCGGACCAGGAGTATATTTGATGAAAGATGGCCGGGGAAACATAATCTATGTGGGCAAGGCCCGCAATCTGAAGAAACGCTTGCATTCATACTTTACCCGATTCTATTCCAGCCAGCATCCGTTGGACATAAAAACAGGAGTGCTGGTCAGGAAAATTACGGATTTCGACACCATATTAACACACACCGAAAAAGAAGCCCTGATTCTTGAATCAAACCTGATCAAACGCCACAAACCCCGCTATAATGTGATCTTGAGAGATGACAAACGATATCCGTCCCTGCGTCTGGATATTAACAGTATCTACCCCATCCTAACCATTGTACGCAAATTGGAAAAAGACGGTGCCCTCTATTTTGGGCCTTTTGCTTCTGCATCGGCGGTCCATCAGACGCTGAAAGTTATCCATAAGACCTTTAAACTTCGCAAGTGCAAAACCAAAGCTTTTCAAAACCGCAGCCGGCCCTGTCTCAACCATCAAATGGGTGCCTGTCTTGCACCTTGCTGCCTCAGTGTAGATCAGGACAGGTATCAGGAAATAGTCAAAGAAGTTCTTCTGTTTTTAAAAGGGAGGACGCCCGAGCTTATCAAGAAAATAAAAAAGGAGATGATGGCGACTGCCGCAACCCAGGATTTTGAAAAAGCAGCGGTTTTGAGGGACAAAATGTTTGCTCTTGAAAAAACCCTTGAAAAGCAAGTTGCGGTTACAACTGATTTTATCGACAGAGATGTTCTGGCCGTGGCGCGCACTGCTGAATCTTCTCTGATAACCCTCCTTTTTATTCGAGGTGGATTCCTTTTGGGAACGAGGTGTTTCAGCTTTTCAGAAACCATCTCAACGGAAGCGGAAATGATCGGCACTTTTATCCGCCAGTATTACGAAACAACCCCTTTTATTCCCAAAGAAATTCTGATACCGACAATTCTTGAAGATGCACCCCTGATCAAAGAAGTGTTGAGCAATATTAAAGGACAAAAAGTGAGGATTCTCCGGCCGCAGAGAGGTGAAAAATCCCGTCTTGTTAAACTGGCGATTCAAAACGCTGAAGACGGCCTCAAGGAGCTCGTGGCTTCCGAGGCCGTGGACAAAGATCTGCTTTCCAGACTCCAAAAACGCCTTAAAATGAAGCAATTGCCTGGGCGTATTGAGTGTGTAGACAATTCCAATATTGCAGGAAAAGAGGCCGTAGCGGCCATGGTGGTCTTTAAAAAGGCCAGACCGGCAAAGTCGGCCTACCGGAGATACAGGATAAAGACGGCTGCAACCCGCGATGATTATGCCTGTCTGGATGAAGTGATAAAAAGGAGGTTTGGAAAAGGCGAAAAATCAAAGCCTTACCCGGATGTTTTGATGGTAGACGGCGGCAAAGGCCAGCTTAACATCGCGGTTGCAGTGTTAAAAGAACTCGGGCTTGATGGAAATTTTCAAATTTTGAGTATCGCCAAAAAAGATGAAAAGAAAGGCGAGACTCAAGATAAAATTTACAAACCAGGTCAGGTTAATCCCGTTAATATGGGCCGGGAAGGGGACCTTTTGCTTTTCCTGCAAAGAATCCGTGATGAAGCCCACCGTTTTGCAATTACATTTCATCGCCGGCGTCGTTCCATGACATTCATGCGCTCTGCACTTGATACGGTTCCCGGAATAGGCCAAAAAAGAAAAAAGGCGCTTTTAAAACAGTTCGGAAGCATCAAAAAAATCCGGGCAGCAACACTCGAAGAACTGAGCGCTGTGCCCGGAATGAATCGCAGCGTTGCTGAAAACCTCCTAACACAAATTCCTGATGAAGAATCTATATGAACCTTTTTCATTGCCACTAAGACACCAAGGCACGAAGAAAGAATAATAAACATATTCTTTGTGTCTTCGTGCCTTTGTGGCAATTTTTTTGGTACTGGTCTTTCCGGGTTAGGATAACTTTTTCAAAAGCTCTTTTAGTTCCCTTACGGCATCGGCCGATTTTTGAAGGGCCGCCTGCTCCTCACCGGTAAGTGTAATTTCAATGATCTGCTCCACACCGTTTTTCCCCAGCTTTACGGGGACGCCTACAAAAAGACCGTTGATCCCATATTCGCCTTCAAGATATACGGCGCAGGGCAATATCTTCTTTTTGTCCTTCAGTATAGATTCTGCCATTTCCACGGCCGCCGAGGCCGGGGCATAATAGGCACTCCCTGTTTTTAAAAGTCCGACGATCTCAGCTCCACCGGTCGCCGTTCTTGCTACCAGGGCATCAATGCGTTCTTGCGACATCAATTCCGTAATAGGTATGCCTGCTACCGTTGAATAACGAGGCAGCGGCACCATGGTATCTCCATGTCCGCCAAGAACAAACGCCGTTGTATTCTCGACGGAAACATCAAGTTCCATGGCAATAAATGTTCTGAAACGTGCGGAATCGAGCACTCCAGCCATGCCGATAACCCTGTTTTTAGGAAAGCCGCAAGCCTCATATGCAACATGACACATGGCATCCAGCGGATTGCTGACGACTATAATTATTGCATCAGGCGATCGTTCGGCCACTTTTTGGGTCACATCTTTCACGATTCCGGCGTTGGTGCTGACCAAATCGTCACGACTCATACCGGGTTTTCTGGCGATTCCAGCCGTAATAATGACAATATCGGATCCTTGTGATGCTTCGTATCCGTTGGTGCCTGTCAGATGGGCATCATGCTTTTCGATGGGCGCGGCTTCGGCAAGATCCAAGGCTTTACCCTGAGGAACTCCTTCAATAACATCAATCAATACTACATCGCATAACTCTTTTTCAGCCAGCCGCTGGGCCACTGTAGCCCCGACATTTCCGGCTCCGACAACGGTTACTTTCTTGTCCATAGCATTCTCCTTATTAAATTAAGCGAATTATAAAAAGAGATTTCCAATAACATAAAATCGACTGCTGTCAATAGAAATATGTAAACAACGTTTTTTCTGGTTATTGACATAAAGTATAAAACCAGTATAGTATTTTTGCAAGATTTTTAGAGTTTTCAACAAATAATCTCTTATGTGAAAAGGCGGTGCCTTGCGCCGGTGAGCTGTGAGGTTGCATATGAACATCGTTGAAAAGATTAAAGCATTATTAAAAGAAGCCGGGCTTTATCACTCCATGGGATTACTCAATGAGGCCATGGGAAAATATAAGAAGGCTGTGGAGATGATTGAGGATAACGAGCAGCTTAAAAGCAGAACGAATCTTATCGCTGGAATATCAAAAAAAATTGATCTTTTGGAAAAAGATATGCACAAAGTTGAAGCAGCGGCAGATAAGCCTGAAGTCTCTGCCAAGGTTCAGGATCTTATCAAAAAATTATTCACTGTTGCGGAAGACAAGAACCAGGACGCTGTCGCCCTTGACGGAGCAATTGCCCTGGCAAAATTCGGCCAGCATGAGAGAGCAATATTAGAATTTAAAGAATTGTTGGCGAAAAATTCAGTTCGGGTAGTCGCTGCTAAAAATATTATCCGCTGCCATATGGCAAATACTTCAGTGGATGCTGCCGTTGATCAGTATGAACAATGGCTTTCCAGCGATTTGTTTGTGCCCGGAGAATTGAACAAACTTCGTTTTTTTCTGGAAAGCCTTCTGAAAAAAGAGGGGGTCGAAAAAAAGCTTCTTCCAGCAGAAACGCCGGCAGCAACCCCGGAGCCGACAATCGAAATGCCTGAAGTAGAGGAAGCTGAAATCGCAGTGATAGAGATAGAGGAAGATGAGGATCACGACGATGAGGTTCTTGATATCAATTCCATCGGCATTACCCTCGATAGCGGTCCCCGCAAGGGAGATATAGTGGAACTGGATGTCAGTTTCCAGTCCGGCAATGTAATCAGCCTGCTGATTACGCACACTGATACAGATTTAATCGAACTATTCAACGTCGGGGAGACATTGCATAACATTCAATTTTATTCTTCTATCGCCATGTTCGGTGGTAGCGGTATCGTTGACACCAAGACTCATATTGAATCCGGTCCCAGACGAGGAGATTACAGCATAGACCTCAAGGTTGTCGGTACTTGATGGCGTCGTAACCAGAGTGTTTTGTATTTAATGAAAGATCTTGATAAATTTGAAAAATTTATTTAATATGTCCCCTTAATTTTGTGTTTTATTTGGATCATAATATCATCTACTTGGACCGGAAAGGCGCGCTCTTAAGGGCGGGCAACTTCACTTGAGGCTGAAATGCATGGCTATATTTAATATCAAAAAACGGGAAATCGAGTGTAAGATAGTATATTACGGACCCGGCCGATGCGGTAAAACTACTAATCTTGAATACATTTTCAAAGCTTACAAAAAACAGGTTGAAGGCGAGATGGTGTCGGTCAACACAGAGGGTGATCGCACCCTTTTTTTTGATTTTCTTCCAATAGGGCTTGGAAAAATAAAAGGCTGTGAAGTCAAGATCCAGTTGTATACCGTTCCCGGTCAAGTTCAATACAGTTCCACGCGCAAACTGGTTTTGCGAGGCGTCGACGGAGTCATTTTTGTAGCTGATTCCCTGGAAGTCAGGCGGGAAAAAAATATGATCTCGTTAAAAGATCTCCAACAAAATTTAAAAGAGTACGGCATTAGCCTTTTTAAAATACCACTTGTTATACAGCACAACAAAAGGGACCTCGCCGAACAGGGATTTCCCCTAATGTCCATCGAACAGATGGAAAGGGATTTAAATCGACAGCTGAAAGTGCCTTCTTTTCCTGCCAGTGCATTTACAGGGCAGGGGGTCGGTGCGACCTTAAAGGAATGCATGAAGTTAACGCTTAAATCACTCCAAAAAGAAATGCAAATAGGGTAGCAAGAAACATCCATGAGTATTTCCGTTCTATCCGGCAGTCTTAAATTTTTAAACCTGGGGGAGATTATACAACTCCTTGGCTCAAACGCCAGCACCGGTGTTCTACGCATAAAGAGCAAATACGCCCAGCAACCGGGTTTGATTTATATTGTTAACGGCAATCCGGTAGACGCTTCAACCGGATCTGCCACCGGTCTCGATGCCGTAAACGCTCTTTTTGGATGGCTTGATGGCGAATTTGACTTCAGTGAAGAAAACGTCGAAAAGAAAAATGTGATCAAAAAAAGTCGCATGGAAATTATGTTGGACGGTTTAAGTTTGCTGGATGACGGCCATATCGAAATACTGGGGCCGGTTACTTATGACAAAAAAACAAAAGACCCTTCCGCAAAAGAGCCGACCCTGCCAATAATCAGAGGGCCGCTGGTGGACTACATGTATGTGGTCGATGAGGAAGTGGTCTACGATGGCAGCACAATCACTGTCGAGGGTAAGCACGGCAGTTGGTTTTGGGTCATTCTGGAAGGGACCGGTGATATTTATAAAGAGACTCCCGAAGGGCCTTTTACAATACTCAGAATCGGCGAAGGTGCCTTTGTCGGCAGCATTGCTTCGTTTTTATCATCAGGCAGTGTTCGTAGTGCAACGATTAAGGCCGTGGGCAATGTTCAACTGGGGGTGCTCGATTCGCAGCGTCTTAGCATTGATTATGCGAAGATGTCTTCAGCTTTCAAAACGTTTGTCATCAGTCTTGACAAAAGGTTAAAGCAGGTTACGGACATGGCCGTTGACATCCGATTAAAAAAGATTTCGATAGAAGAGTTTGTCAAAGGCAAAAAACCGGTTATGAAACAGGGTGAAAGCAATGAAAAACTGTTCATGATTAAAGAGGGCGAAGCCTGTATTGTCCGCAAGACTAAACATGGTTATGTGCCGCTGGCGACCCTTGAAAAAAGAGATTTCTTCGGTAATGTGTCCTTCCTTGATATGGGGCAAGAACCGTTTTCAGCCATGGTTTTAGGATCGGAGGACCTCGAGATAAGCGAGATAGACCCTGAACTTTTCCAGAATGAGCACAATCAGCTTTCGGCCACTTTTAAAAATATTATCGAGCATCTGGCAACCTGTATTTCGGTGACCACAATAGTAGCCTCCGATTTTCACAAAAAAATTGCCCAAAAGAAAACGAAAAAATCATAATTTCACGCAAAGGCGCAAAGCCCGCAAAGGAAAACAAAGATAAATTTTTTTTATAATCTTGGCGACTTTGCGCCTTTGCGAGAGAATCTTATTTAATACCGGTTTATCCGGCTTAGGTGAAAACTATGACGCAAGATGATAAAAGACTGCATTCAAGAATCGACGTCCTCAACCTAATAGCGTATGATTGTATGGATGAAAACGGTCAAGTGGTTATGCATGGAATGGGAAGAACCTTGAACATCAGTGAAGGCGGCATCCTTCTGGAAACACATATTCAAATTGAACAGCAATACGACGCTTTGCTGTCAATCGGTCTGGAAAATGATCTGATTGATATCAAAGGCAAGGTTGTTGCTTCCAAGCCGGGCAAGGTGGGTAAGTTCGAATCCGGGATTAAGTTTCTTGAAATAGGCGAAACAGCACTATCTATTTTAAAATTATATATAAAAGCATTTAAAGAACTTTGATGAATTCATAAAAAGCTAAATTCATCAGGTGTTTAGTGTTTGGTATTTAGTGTTTTAATTTAAGTATATACAGATATACCAGCATGTTAAATAGCCAAATACCAAATACAAAATACTTCTTGAGGACAGATTTTATGGAACAGGCCGTACTTGAAACTGATTTTAAGGACCTCAATCTTTTAAAAAGAGGCAAAGTCCGGGACATATACGATCTGGGGGACCGGCTTTTAATGGTAGCTTCGGATCGTCTTTCCGCTTTTGATGTGATTATGCCGGACCCTATTCCTGATAAAGGCAAAATTTTGACCCAGATATCCCTTTTCTGGTTTAAAATTATGGAACCCCTGCTGCCCAATCATGTAATTTCAAGCGACGTAGACAACTTCCCGGCACCATGCAAACCTTATAGCGACATTCTTCGTGACCGCAGTATACTTGTTCAAAAAACGCAGCCGCTGCCCATCGAATGTGTTGTCAGAGGCTATATTTCAGGATCCGGCTGGTTAGATTATCAGGAATCCGGAAGGATTTGCGGGATAAAACTGCCGCAAGGTCTGCAAGAATCAGATAAACTTCCCGAGCCTATTTTTACGCCGTCAACCAAAGCAGAAATCGGACATCATGATATTAATATCGATTTTGAAGAGGCTGTAAAAAAAATAGGGGAAAAGCAGGCCGAAAAGGTCAAAGCGCTGAGCCTGGCGATCTATCAGCAGGGGGCTCGGCAGGCGGAAAAAAAGGGCATCATCATTGCGGATACCAAGTTTGAATTTGGTTTTGTGGGCGACAATATTATTTTGATTGATGAAGTGCTCACTCCCGATTCCTCCAGGTTTTGGCCCCAGGTCTCCTATAAGCCGGGCGGTCCGCAAGAGAGTTTTGACAAACAGTACGTCAGAGACTACCTGCTTTCCATCAATTGGAACAAAAAGCCGCCGGCGCCATCTCTGCCTGAAAATGTAATCACCAATACCCGCAACAAATACATGGAGGCACTCATACAACTTACCGGCACTAACCCGCATTTTTGATGATGAATTTGTCATGCATTTTAAAATTGAAACTGTAAAGCTTACCAATATCGATTGTAAGGATAACACCTACCGCATTACCACCGAAACGAATATCGACGACCTGACAGCCTCCATTAAAAAGATAGGCTTGTTGAATCCCCCGTTATTACTGGAAAACAACTCGGAATATATGATTGTTTGCGGATTCCGCAGGATTGAAGCATGCCGTGGTTTAGGCTGGTCCCAGGTCGAAGCAAGGATATTGGATCCTGGAACCCAAAAGGCTGATTGTGCCGGAATTGCCGTCACCGATAATGCCCTGCAAAGGCCTCTTAACCTGATCGAACAGTCGAGATCGCTGGCTTTAATATCCGGCTTTATTAAAGATGATGTTATGTTAGCCCAGGAATTATCGATCCTGGGATTTCCTGAGAATCAATCTGTAATAAAAAAAATTGAGAGAATATGCCATCTTTCCCGCCCCATTCAAAGAGCCATACTGTCTGATACTATTTCCTTGGCCATGGCGCTGGAACTGGGCAAGCTGGCACCTGATGTCGGAGCCGGCTTTGTAGAGCTTTTTGAAAACCTTAAATTGAGCCTTAACAAACAAAGAGAAATAGTAACTTTTGTGCAAGAAATTGCGCTGCGCGAGGAGATTGATATTTTGGAGGTACTTAATGACGATCGATTGCAAGCAATCCTAAATCAAACAGATTTTGATAAAAATCAAAAGACTCGCATAATAAGATCCTATTTAAAGCAACGGCGTTTCCCTGCCATAACAAGTGCTGAAAAGGCATTTGAAAAGCTGATTAAAGCATTAAGGCTTCCAAGGGGAATAAAATTAATTCCTCCTACTAACTTTGAAGGTTCAATTTATACTTTGACATTTAATTTCAAAAATTTGCCTGAGCTAATAGAACACAAAACAAGCTTCGATGAGATTACCCATAGTCCTTATATAAAGAAAATTCTGGGGTAATAACAGAGATGGCGTCGTAAAAAGCCCTATCTACTGCGCTTGTCCGACTCAGGCGGGTTGTAATCTTCTTGCAGAGACTCGGATACTACATGTATGGCATCGTTCCTGATAAAATACTACAACTTGTATATAAACCTTTCTACTTAACCATCTATAGTTGAATTCGTGACTATTTACGAGACCATCAACTGAAAGCTTAATCAAATCCTGACAAAAACACGGCCCGCAAGGGAAAAATGGGATAATTTGCTTGACTAAATCAAAAATACCATTTATACAGGGTTTAAATAAATAAATGCGGTTCAGTAAATTATGGGAATCAAAGAAAGGAAAGAACGGGAAAGAGGAAGAAGGCGTCAGCAAATCATGATCGCCGCCAAAAGGGTATTTTCCGAAAAAAGCTTTAACAAAGCCACAATGGAAGATATTGCCAAAGAAGCGGAACTCAGCCCCGGAACAATCTACCTGTATTTCAAAAACAAAGATGAATTGTTTGCCTCCCTTTCCTTGAGGATCCTCCATTATATGAGCATTAGGCTGGAACATGTCCTCAAGGAAAAAAATTTAGATCCTTCCGAAAAAATAGAAGCCCTCCAGGAAGCCCTGTACGAAGTTTACGAATTCGATCCTCTGGTACTAATTAATATGTTTCACCTTCAATCGAGTGAAACCCTAAGAAATTTGTCACCGGATCTCCTTGCAGACATCAAAGAGTTGTCCCGAGTCTCTTTTGCATCGATGGCTAAGATATTTGAGCAAGGCATTAAAAACGGCGAATTTATTGACAGGCACCCTGTAGCTCTGGCTGACATTGTATGGGCTTTATTTTCAGGTATTGTTCTTTGGGAAGAGAGCAAACGTTTGATCGACAACAAAAAAGACTTCTTGAAGTCGACCCTTGAAATGGCATTTGAGATTTTTGGCCAAGGTATTAAAGCTTGTCCTGAGCCTGTAAGCTGAATTTGAACGCATCTAAACGCTTCAGCGCATGCTTGGAAAACACTTTGCATCCTTTGCCAAAGTTTGTAGAACGCGGCAATTTAATATAAACCTTAACCGCAACGAAAGGGGGTGGTAAACGCCATCTGAATCTGTGTTTATTTTTTCTACCGGAGACCTTGATGCTGAATTAATACCCTACCATTCCAAAACGGCTGGTCTTTAAAACTGACACATAACAGGGAGGTCTTTATTTTTTGAAAGCACCTGTGAAGCGTGGTTAGCAAAGACTTACCGGGACGGACACAAGCAGGGACTCCGGTCAATCAACCGAATATTTCAAACCTTAAGGAGGTGTGCTGATGGCACTATTCAACCCTTATGCCAAGGGGTTTAATCAACCAGTAGATGCATTACCCGGGCGAGCATGGGCCGTTATTCTTGCAGGAACGACCATCAATTTATGCCTGGGTTGTCTGTACGCTTGGTCTGTCTGGCTAAAGTACCTTACAGACGATGTTTACATGAAGGCTCACGGCTGGGCCGGCGCTCTTACCGCAGAGCAGGCCTCTAACCCAAAATCAATGTGTATCCTCATCTTCGCTTTGCTCATGATTCCCGGCGGAAAGATCCAGGATAAATTCGGACCCTGTGTGGCCGGGACCTTGTCTGCCGTCTGTATGGGGATAGGCATGATGATCGCAGGTCTGGGCCACTCCTATGCCGGAATCCTGTGGGGATTCGG
>JACNIG010000166.1 GCA_014383215.1 Candidatus Desulfatibia vada
AATTGTCCGGCGGTAGAAACGGAACATTGTTTTGAGATTTGAAATAATTAAAAGAGTTTAGGTTGTGACGGCCCTTTCTTTTTTTATGGTGCGGTTTTTTTTTGGTTGTCGGGTCTAAAAGCCGGAACAACAAAAAGTGTTTTTTGGCCGAGCAATTTTTCGCGTTCGTGTGGATCAAAAATTTTTATGGTTCCAAACTCTCCGTCGTACCCGGGCAACACCTCAACCTCATTACGGCGCATCCTTGCGATTGCCTCTCCCAACAAAGGTATACCGGCCGTTTCGATGGTTTTAATTTTTAATGTGTTTAAAATGCTAATTTCGGGGCCCAACTTATCCAGCAGCGCATGGTAATTACCCATAACCTTTTTGCTTCCCGGGCCGACCTTTAAAATTTCCGACAAAATTTCTACAAGGGGAATAATACTATAAAAGGGGTGGTTCCTGGCCTTTTTGGTGGCCCCCGGGCGGTCCGCTAATTCCCCGACCCGATACAAAACCCCCAGCGTAAGGGGTTTGTCGCAAACCGGACAAATACCATTTAATTTGCGTGTTTTTTCCGGCCACAATCTAATATCGCACTTGCGGTGCCCGTCGAGATGATATTTACCCTCTTCGGGATAAAACTCAAACGTTCCCAGAAAACGCTTCGGATCACCGGTCTCTAGGGCTGATTTTATGTTTGAATAAGACAGCTCGGTATTAAAAATATTTGCTTCCCTTCCCAATTTTAAGGGAGAGTGCGCATCTGAGTTTGATACTAGCGTAAGGCCATCTAAGCCCGATACCTGCCGGTTCATGGCGGGATCGGATGAAAGGCCGGTTTCAACGGCAAATATATAAGCGCTCAAATCTCCAAAACATTCCTCTATGGAATCAAAGCCCGACTTTGAACCCAGCAACGAAAACCATGGCGTCCATATGTGCGCCGGTATAAGAAAGGCGTCGTCCGAAGTTTCAAGAAGAATTTCAAGAAGGTTTCTGGCATCTAACCCCAAAATTGGCCTACCGTCTGATTTAATGTTTCCGATTTTATCTAATTTTGAGTTGAATTTTTCAGCCCGGTCTACCGCGGGGAAAAAAACAAGATTATGAATTTTCCTGGTTTTATTATCTTTTTTGTAAATACTGCTGATTTCAGAAACCAACATAAAACGAACTATGCCGCGGCACGCCGAGGGAACCTGTTGATCACATTTGTCGGCGATTTCATCTTTTAATTTAAAAAATCCCTCTTCGGCCGGAACTAATTTTTCCTTTATCTCTGCAAACCATCCCGGGTGGGTAAAATCACCGGTTCCTACAACCGTTATTCCTTTAAGTTGGGCCGCAATATAAATATTTTCGAGATTAAGGTTTTTCGCAGTTGCTCTGGAAAAATGGGAATGAATATGTAAGTCTGCTATAAATCTCATTTTTTATATTAATTTTAACGTGTTATAATAAAATACATTCTTCTGAATTAAATTTGTATTTAATATCACTTTTTTGCTTTTATCAATAGTAAAAAACCCTTGTAACTCTTTGAAAAACAGTATATATATTTACTTTTAAAAACTAAAAACACAATATATAGTATTGTATGTTTTTTTTTCTTTACTATTTTTATTAATTATATTGGTAATATTGTTTCAATAACTCATGGGTTATCAACAACAACTTTAATACGTTTTACAATGCGCTGGTTGTTAATATGTTTTTAAACCACTTTTATATGATTGTATATTAAATTAATATTATTAAATTAATGTCTTAAAAAGTTGTTATGGTTTTCATCAGCCCTTTATAATATTAATCTATTTTATATATTTATTAAGGAATTGATATGAAGTTTAAAATTAAAAAAAATGATGTTCTGGATGTTTTATCGAAAATTCAGGGGTTGACCGGCCGTAAAAGCAATCTTCCCATTACCTCAAATGTTTTTTTACAAACAACTAATTACGGTATTGTATTAAGGGTTACTGATCTTGAAACCGGGTATGAGGGATTGTATTCGGGAACAGTTGAATCTGAAGGCGCTGTCGTTATTAATGCCAGAAAATTTTATGAAATTATAAGAGAATTCCCAAGTGATGAGATTCAGGTTCATGAGATTGAAAACCATTGGATTAAAATAGCCAATAATAATGTCGAATACAATATCGTTGGGATGAATCCCGATGATTTCCCAGAGTCACCCCATGTCGATGATATCGAATTTTTCGAAATAGATTCCATTGAATTTAAAAAGATGATCGATAAAATGGTCATTATTATGGGGGCATCCGATGAAAAAAGGGCCCATATTAGCGGACTTTATTTTGAAATTATCAAACAGGATGATCAAAATTTAGTTAGGATGGTTTCAACGGACGGCAACCGGCTGGCAAAAGTAGATTGTATTTATAGTAAAGATTCCGAACTACCTTCCGGTCCTGGAATTTTAATACCCAAAAAAGGATTGCAAGAGGTTGTAAAATTCCTCGATTTTGAAGGTGTGGTTCAGATTGGTTTTAAAAACAATAATTTTATTATAAAAAAAGATTCAGAGACGATTATCATACGCCTGCTTGAAGGAGAATTTCCCGAATATCATGATATTATTAAAAAAGATGATGCAAATGATATTAATATGGACCGCCATTTATTTTTAATGATGCTCAAAAGAATGTCAATATTATCTTCAGAGGAGTATAAGGGTGTAATCTTTAATTTTACAGAGGATAATCTTATTATAACCACCACCAATCCTAATATTGGTGAATCCAAAGAAGAGATGTATATAGAATATCAGGGAAAACCTATTAGGGTGATGTTCAATCCTAGATACTTTATTGAAACCCTTAATGTTATTGATGAAGAAAAGGTTAAATTAAATATTATTGATGAAGAAAAACCCTGTTTAATCCAAGGAGAAAACAACGACAGATATTTAAGTGTAATTATGCCGATGAGAATATGAATCAAGAAACAAACACTTATAACGCAGATAATATTAAAGTACTTGAAGGCCTGGAGGCGGTCAGAAAAAGACCGTCTATGTATATTGGAAATATTGATATAGAAGGGCTTCATCATCTGGTTTACGAGGTTGTCGATAACAGTATTGATGAGGCCATGGCCGGTTATTGCAATAATATCAAGGTCATTATTCATATTAATAATAGTGTCAGTGTCGAAGATAATGGCAGAGGAATTCCAGTTGGTATTCAAAAGAGCGAAAATATGCCCGCGCTTGAAGTTGTTATGACCAAACTTCATGCCGGCGGCAAATTTGACGATCATTCCTATAAGGTTTCTGGAGGACTGCACGGTGTCGGCGTGTCGGTGGTAAACGCACTTTCAAATCTTTTGGAAGTCGAAATTTATACCCAAGGAAATATTTATTACCAATCATATGAAAAAGGTATTAAAACATGTGAATTAAAAACAATCGGAAAGACAGAAAAGCGCGGTACAAAAGTTCATTTTTATCCCGACACCGAAATATTAGATACCGATAATTTTATTTATGAAATTCTGATACGCCGGTTACGTGAATTGGCCTTTTTAAATAAAGGGGTAAAAATATCCCTTAAAGATGAACGCTCTGATCAAAAGGATGAATTTCTATATGAAGGCGGGCTTGTGTCTTATGTGGAATATCTCAACAGAAGGCACACCCCCCTACACAACCCTGTTTTTATTGAAGGTGTTAGAAACGATGTTACAATAGAAGCCGCTCTGCAATATAACAATACATTTAAAGAAAAAATATTTTCGTTTGCAAACAATATAAACACAGCCGAAGGCGGATCTCATCTAGTCGGTTTTAAAGCGGCATTAACCCGTTCGGTCAACCAATATGCATCCAATGGAAACCTGCCCAAAAATCTTCAGATTAAAATCGGTGGTGACGACGTGCGGGAAGGTTTGACCGCCGTAATTAGTGTTAGAATAAAAGCTCCTCAATTCGAAGGTCAGACCAAAACAAAACTGGGCAACAGTGAAGTCAAGGGTCTGGTCGAATCTTTGGTTAATGAAAAACTAAGTTCGTTTTTCGAAGAGAATCCCTCTGTGGCCAGAAAAATATTAGGAAAAGCCGTGGATGCGTCCAGGGCCAGGGATGCGGCTAAGCGCGCCAGAGATTTAGCCCGCAAACAGGGATCTTTAATTGATTCGACACTTCCTGGCAAATTAGCGGAATGCCAAAGTTCCGACCCTGCCCAAAGAGAAATTTTTCTTGTGGAGGGCGATTCTGCCGGCGGAAGCGCCAAACAGGGCCGCGACAGAAAGTTTCAGGCCATATTGCCTTTAAAAGGTAAAATATTAAATGTTGAAAAATCTCGCATTGATAAAATTCTGCAAAGCGAAGAAATAAAGAATATTATCACGGTACTGGGCACAGGGATTGGAGACGAAGAATATAATATTGATAAAATCAGGTACCACAAAACCATTATTATGACCGATGCCGATGTTGACGGCTCTCATATTCGAACACTGCTGTTAACATTCTTTTACCGGCATATGCCCGAGATGGTCAACAGGGGCTATCTTTATATCGCCCAACCACCCCTGTACAGGGTCGGTAAAAGTAAAAAGGGGAAATATCTCAAGAACGATATGGAATTAAACGACCACATATTAAAACGTGTGTGTAACAATAACAGTGTCGAAATTATTGGCAGCAATTTCATATTGTCTGGCCATAAGCTTTATGGTTTTGTTGGAGACCTTGCAGAATATTGCGCCGTTATGGCTGAATTTAAAAACCGCGGCTTCAATATAGGCCTGGTCGAATTTCTTATTAAAGAGGGGGTTGCCGATAAAGAATTTCTCGCAAACCACCAAAAAATGTTGAACCTGAGAGAATCTTTGATAAACAATGGTTATATTGCCGGCGACCTGGAGTGGAAACCGGAACGCAAGGTCTATAATTTAACCGTCACTGCGCCTGTAATCACACAACCGGCCGACACGGTATCCGAAACGCCGGAAAGGAGTGAAAAACCCCTGATCATCGGAAGGGGGTTTGTATACTCAAAAGATTTTCAGAAAAGCTTGGTGATAGGCGAAAATATTTTAAAATACGACATGCCCCCGTTTGCTGTTATTAATGATAACGACAAGGTTGATTCGGTTCAACTTAAAGACAAAGAAGAACTGCTTGCTTATCTTGTTGAGGAAGGTAAAAAAGGCCTGGGCATCCAGCGATATAAAGGCCTGGGCGAAATGAATCCCGACCAGTTGTGGGAAACGACAATGAATCCGGACAAAAGGACCCTTTTACGGGTGAAGGTGGACGACGCTGATGAAACTGATGAAATCTTTACGATTCTCATGGGTGAAGATGTTGAACCCCGCCGGGATTTTATCCACAAAAACGCCCTGGAAGTAAGCATTCTGGACATCTAAAATGTATATTCATAAAATTCAAGCAAGAGACTTGCCGGATCTGTGGTTTCAGGCTGTCTATGATATTCTCGAGCACGGGCGCAGGTTTAACATCGACCGCGGCAGTTATGCCGGGCAGACCAGGCTTGAATATGATTATTTCTGCGGGCATGTGATCCATCCTTATACAGAGCCGATTTTACCGGACATACCTCCGGCTTGCGGCATACCCAACCCGGTCGAAGAAGCCTATCTTTACGGCGGTGAAGGTTACGACAGGTCGTACATCGAATACCTGATGACCGGCCGCAAAGAGCCGGGAGAATCATACACATATGGTGAACGACTAACGCGGGCGGCGATTACAGGGGACAAGCTGGCCTGGTGGGAAGCAGGCAACACTGAAATTACCGACAAAAGAGAGGTCGACGGCAAGGTTGTCTTTGAAGAAGATGGTCAGCTCTATCTAAACCAAATCGAATGGATTATTCAGACCTATAATCAGTTTGGAGAGCGCAACAACCAGATGGTGCTGCAGGTGGCGCACCCATCAGACCTGACGCTGATAGACCCGCCCTGTCTACGATCCATAGATACGCGCATCCAGGACGAAACCCTTCATTTTATTATTTATTTTCGGTCGTGGGACCTGTGGGGGGGGTTGCCGGCCAACTTGGCCGCGATTCAAAACCTGAAAAGCTACATGGCCGGGGAAATCGGCGTAAAAGACGGCGAAATGATCGTAGAAAGCAAGGGCCTGCATCTTTATGGGTATGCCGAAGACCTTGCCAAGCTCCGCTGCCTCAAAGAATGAAATCGTAATACGATTTTATACTCCTCCCGCGAGCAAGCTTGCGGGGTCAAACTAAAACTCTATACTGTTGGGCGTCCTTGGAAAGGGAACCACATCCCGAATGTTTCTGATGCCGGTCAGCAGCATAAGCAACCGTTCAAACCCCAAGCCGAAACCGCTGTGTTCCACACTGCCGAACCGCCGGGAGTCAAGGTACCACCAGTAAGCATCTTTAGATAAGCCCATCTCATCCATGCGCCCCTCGAGCACATCCAGGCGTTCTTCGCGCTGGCTTCCGCCGACAATCTCGCCGATAACCGGCACAAGCACATCCATGGCGCCGACGGTTTTGTGGTCGTCGTTTAGCCGCATGTAAAACGGTTTAATCTCTTTAGGATAATCATACACAATAACGGGCTGTTTAAAGTGGTGTTCGGTCAGGTAACGCTCATGCTCGGTCTGAAGATCGTTTCCGAAAGCAACCTCATGTTCAAACTTTTTGCCGGATTTTATTAATATTTCCATGGCCGCTTCATAGGGAAGCCTAATAAATTCCGACGAGGCGATGTTGTCCAGGGTTGCCATCAGGTTTTTGTCAACAAACCTGGCAAAGAGCTCCAGGTCTTCTGCGCACTCTTTTATTATAAAGGCGGTTAGCTTTTTAACCAGCTCTTCAGCAAGATCCATGTTGCCGTCAAGGTCGCAGAAAGCCATTTCGGGCTCCACCATCCAGAACTCGGCCACATGTCGGCTGGTGTGGGAGTTTTCGGCCCGGAAAGTCGGTCCGAACGTGTAGACATCTCCAAGGGCCAGGGCGAACATTTCAGCGGACAATTGCCCGGAAACGGTCAGGTTGGCCTCTGTGCCGAAAAAATCCATAGAATAATCAATCTTTCCGTCTTTTGTCGGGGGGTTGTCCAAAGCAAGGGCTGTTACCCGAAACAACTCTCCGGCCCCTTCGCAATCCGCAGCGGTGATGATGGGAGAATGAAGATATTTAAAACCCCGATCTCTAAAAAACCTGTGGACAGCATAGGATAATTCCGACCGGATACGAAAAGCGGCGCCATATTTGTTTGTACGAGGACGCAAATGGGCAATGGTTCTCAAGAATTCATCACTGTGTCGTTTTTTCTGCAAGGGATAGGTTTCGGGGGCGATGCTAATGATATCAATTTTGTCCGCCACAACCTCCCATTTCTGACCGGAGCCGTGTGATTCTATCAGCTTGCCCGATATCGCTATCGCCGACCCGGTTGAAAGCTTGGCTATCGATTCATAGTTGTTTAAAGTGTTATCAGCTATAATCTGCAGGCCCCTTAAACACGATCCGTCATTAACTTCAATAAACGACAAGCTCTTTGAATCCCGGCGGGTTCGGACCCATCCCTTAACAAGCACCCGGTCAACAGGGTGTTCCGATTTTAAAAGGTGTACTATTTTTGTGCGCTTCATAAACACCCCTTGCGGTATGAGGTTAAAGTTTAACGTTGAGGTTATAAAGATAGCGGCCGCGCTGCAGCACGATCACCAGTGATGATTTGTGGCGATATTTTATGACGGCCTTCTTAAAAGCTTTGATACTCTTTATGGTTATCTCATCGACTTGACGGATGACATCTCCCGGCCGGGCGCCGATGCGGGCCAGGTGGGATTGCCGGTGGATTTCGACAATCAGCACACCCTCTTCGGCGAATGTTTGATAAATGTGACGATTTTTAGAAGAGAGCGCGGCGACGTTTATCCCTAAAAGGCGGAGAGCCAGGCCCATGGCCAGCTCTTCCGGAAAGACGGCCGCATGCACAGCAATGGTGCTGGTTTTTCCGCGGCGCCAGGTTTTGATGTCAATGGTCTGGCCGGCCGCAAACTCTCTCATAGCCGCCTGATAGTCGTTTTCAGAAAGGATGTCGCGTTTTCCCAGGGCAACGATGACGTCGCCGTCTTTAATGCCCGCCTTGCGTGCCGGGCCAGTCTCTTCAACTTTTTTTACGAGAACCCCTTTAATATCCTTCATTTGGAGATATTGAGAAAGGCGCTGATCAATGCTCTGAACAGTAAGGCCGATCCAGGCCTGGACAACCTCGCCAAACTTAATCAGGTCGGCCACAATCCGCTTGGCTTTATTGATGGGTATGGCAAAGCCGATTCCCTGAGCCTTGGCATAAATGGAGGTGTTTATCCCGATGAGATCACCATGAATGTTCAAAAGAGGCCCTCCGCTGTTTCCGGGGTTGATGGAGGCGTCGGTCTGAATAAAGTCGTGATAGACCATATCTTCAGAGCGTATGCTGCGATTGGTGGCGCTGACAACACCGGTTGTTACTGTGTTTGAAAACCCAAAAGGGTTGCCGATGGCAAAAACCGTTTCACCGACCATCAGGTCGTCGGAATTACCCATCTTGATGTCCGGCAGGGGGTTTTGGGCAGCAATGCGCAGCACCGCAAGGTCAGATTCAGGGTCCGCGCCAACAATCTGAGCCTTAAACTCACGCCCGTCTTTCAGGACCACGGCAATGGCCCCTGTTTTTTGAATGACATGATTGTTGGTAAGAACAAAACCTCTTTTGCCATCGATAATGACCCCGGACCCAAGACTGGTTCGCTGGTACCGCTGTTCAAATCCGGGATCGAAAAAGTCTTTGAAAAAATTTTCTAAAGAAGGATCCAGCCCCATCCCCGGAAACGGGTTGGCTCGCCCATGAACCTCAAATTCGGAACTTATATTGACAACTACCGGGCTGACCTTTCTGACGGCTCTGACAACAGCGGTTTCCCGGAGGTCATCATTGCTGCGACCACGAGAGGGCCAGATAAGCTGCAGGACAACCAGGGTCCAGAGCGCGGAAAAAAAAAGTATTGATTTAAAGCGGTACAGAACCATTTTGTTTTAAAAAAGATTTGTAAACGTTGGCAAAATGTTTATTATGCTTATACCATGAGTATTAGAACCATTCAAGACATCTTACCGCTGGTCGAGAAACCGAGCCGGTATTTGGGGACGGAAATCAATGCAATCAAAAAAGACCACAACGCGGTACAGTTGCGGATAGTATTGGCGTTTCCGGACTTATACGAAATCGGAACATCACATTTCGGCCTTCAAATTCTTTATCATATCTTGAACCGCCACAAGGATATCGCCGCAGAACGGGTTTTTGCGCCCGGGCTTGACATGGCGGCATACCTCAAGTCCGCTGATGTTCCCATTGTCTCTTTAGAATCTCAACAACCCCTGAATCAATTTGATATCATCGGTTTCAGCCTGCTCTATGAGCTGAATTATACCAACGTGCTTTATATGCTCGAGCTTGCCAAAATTCCGTTTTTAGCCGGCGAGCGGGACCTGTCATACCCGCTGATCATAGCCGGCGGTCCTTGTACTTGTAATCCGGAGCCCGTTGCTGATTTTTTTGACGCCATGGTGGTTGGTGACGGGGAGAACGTGATCATAGAGATGTCGCGCACCTGGATGGCATGGAAGGCCGGCGGCGGGCTCGACAAAGACGCCCTGTTAAAAAAATGGTCCGACATAACAGGTGTTTATGTGCCGGGTTTTTTTAGGCCAAGATATGATGACGCCGGCTTCCAGACCCTTTTGCCCGCACTGGAGCGGCACCCGGGGGTTAAGCGAGCCATTATAGGCGACCTGGACCGGGCGCCTTTTCCCGAAAGGCCCATCGTGCCCTTTAGCAAACCCGTGCATGATCGTCTGCGCATGGAAGTGTCCCGGGGCTGCACCCGGGGCTGCCGGTTCTGCCAGGCCGGCATGATATATCGGCCGGTGCGCGAACGGTCTATGGAGACGCTGATTAATTTGTTAGAAGCATCCATGGCCGCTACCGGTTACGACGACTTGTCGCTTTTATCATTAAGCACGGGGGATTACGAGTGTATCGTTCCGCTGATGGAACACATAATGACACGATGTGAGCATAACCGCACAGCAGTCTCCTTTCCCTCTCTGCGGGCCGGCACCTTAACGCCGCAGCTTATGGGTCTGGTTAAAAAGGTTAGAAAAACCGGCTTTACGATTGCGCCGGAAGCAGGCAGCCAGAGGCTGCGGGATGTTGTTAACAAGAACATTGAAGAAGCGGATATCGTCACCTCGGTTGAGAACGCGACCCGGCTGGGATGGCAGGTGATAAAATTATACTTTATGGTGGGGCTGCCAACCGAGACGGTCAAAGACCTGCAGGCCATCGTCAGCTTGGTAAGCAAACTTCGTAAGATTAAGGTTAAAAACAGCAAGGGTATAAAAATCAACGTCAGCGTCGCAACGTTTATTCCTAAACCCCACACCCCCTTCCAGTGGGTGCCACAGATTGGTTTGGATGAAGCGCGAGACAGAATGCGGTGGTTGCGGGACAAGCTAAGGATGCCCGGGGTTCAATTTAAATGGCAGAATCCCGAAGTAAGCCTGCTCGAGGGGCTGTGGTCGCGAGGCGACCGGCGCCTCAGCCGGTTGCTGGTTGCAGCCTATCAAAAGGGTTGCAGGTTTGACGGCTGGAACGACAAGTTTCAGTATCGATTATGGCAAGAAGCTTTTTCTCAAGAAGGCGTGGAGATCGATTATTATACCACCCGCACAAGGGCAATGACGGAGCCGCTTCCCTGGGACCATATTGACACCGGAGTTGACAAAGATTTTTTGCACAGTGAATGGGAAAAGGCCTTAAAGAGTGAACATACAAGCGATTGCCGCAACCAAGAATGCAACAGTTGCGGTGTATGTGACTTTGATCGCATCGAACCGCAAACATATAAAACCTGTAACAGCACAGCCGGAAAGCACATGCTGACCGAGCAACCCACCGAAGCGTTTTATACAAGGCTGAGGGTCGCTTATTCCAAGCAGGGCCAGGCCAAATATTTTGGGCACCTTGAATTGGTTAATATTGTTTTGCGCGCCATCCGGCGAGCCGGAATACCGGTAAAATTTTCACAAGGCTTTCATCCCAAACCGCTGATATCTTTTGAAGATCCGCTCCCCTTGGGCTTCGAGGGCCAGAAGGAACACTTTTACCTGGAAGTGGCGGCGGGCTTTAAAGCGCAAAGCATTGTAGAAAGATTAAATCAGCAACTTCCCGAGGGATTAAGGGTTATAGAGTGTCAGCCGGCCGCCTCCAGGGCGCTGCGCAACAAGTTGACCGCGGCATTGTATGTGGTAACAAATAAAGATGGTTTTTTTGATGAAAAAGAATTAATAAAATTTAATAACAGCCCGAAAGTTATTTATAGGCGCACCAACCGCAAAGGTAAAATAAAAGAATTGGATCTGAAAGAGTTGGTTTTAAACATAAAATTGCTGGCCCCTGATCGGTTGCAGATGACGTTGCGAACGGAACCGGGGAAGACGGTGAGACCGCCTGAAGTCCTGGACCGCATTTTTAGTCTGCCCGCCAATAAAATCAAGCAGGCCCAAATAGTTAAAATGAGTTCCGAAAATGTATAAACAAATCGTTATAAATATTACAGAACATGAAACGCGGGTCGCGTTGCTTGAAGATGGCAATATAGCGGAACTTTTCATCGAAAGAGAAGACGCCTCTGATATCGCAGGCAATATTTACAAGGGTCGGGTCCAGCGTGTTCTGCCGGGCATGCAGGCTGCTTTCGTGGACATAGGCCTTGAGCAGGCGGCGTTTATCTATGTGGACGATGTCATCGGCAACAGCTATAATGATATCGAGAAGATGTTTGTTGACCAGGATGAAAACAAAGAGCATGTCGCTGATATTAATTTAAACGCTCCGATTAAGCCCTATACCCATCGCAACGGCAACATCGAAGAGCTGCTGATAGAAGGCCAGGAGATAATGGTGCACGTTGCCAAAGCCCCAATGGGGACCAAGGGAGCACGCGCTACAACCCACATCTCTCTCCCCGGCCGCTTTCTGGTTTTAATGCCGACCTCTGATCATATCGGGGTATCCAGGCGTATCGAAGATGAAGCCGAACGGAGCCGTTTAAAGCAAATGGTGCAGTCGTTGCAAGAAGACCGCTTTGGCTACATAGCAAGAACCGCAGCCGAAGGGGTCCAGCAAGAGAAACTTGCCTATGAGATGGATTTTCTTACAAACCTATGGGGAAACATCCAAAAAAAATATGAAAACGCCTCGGCGCCGGCGTTGATACACAAAGAGCTTTCCGTTAGCCTTAGGGCTGTTAGGGACCTGTTAATCCATGAAGCCGAAAAGCTGATTATCGATTCTTCCGAGGGGTATGAATCGGTGCTTGGTTTACTGGACACATTTATGCCGAGCTTAAAGGGTTCCGTAGAGCTGTATGAAGGAGCGGAACCAATTTTCGAAGCTTTCAACATCGAGGGTGATATCTCTCGTGCCCTAAAACGCAAAGTGTGGCTGAAATCAGGCAGTTACATCGTGATCGAGCATACCGAGGCGCTGGTGGCCATCGATGTCAACACCGGCCGGTATGTCGGCAAGTATAATCTCGAGGAAACCATCTTAAAAACAAACCTTGAGGCGGTTAAAGAGATTGCATATCAAATACGCCTTCGAGACCTCGGCGGCATTATAATAATTGATTTTATCGATATGGAGAAGCGGTCCAACCAGGAGAAGGTCTTTAATGCGCTGCAGGAAGCTTTAAAAAAGGATCGGAGTAAAACCCACGTGCTTCCCATGTCAGACATGGGGTTAATCCAGATGACCCGCAAGCGGATCAGAAAACCGCTTACACGGACACTGTGCGAGCCGTGTTTTTACTGCGGCGGCGAAGGGTACCTGGTCTCCAAGCAGACGATTTGTTACAATATATATCGGGAGATACTGCGCGAATCATGGGACATGCCGGGAGCCAAGGTCTCGCTGAGGGTAAACCCGGAAATCGCCGAACTTCTCCATGGAGAGGAGAATCATATTATTGTCACCCTTGAGCGTATTATAAAAAAACAGATTGTCATATATCCCGATCCCCAGTTGCATATGGAAGAAGTTGATGTTTTTGAACTCCAATAGCGAGCGCATTCCCCGTCCGCCTCCGGTGGACTGCGGGGAATGCGAGGGATTATTAAATTAGCAGAATTCCTTACAGTCGCGCGAAGCACTGCCGCAAGGCAGAACATTCCCTGTCCGCCTGCGGACTGCAGGGAGCTTCAAATATTACAAGATTAAAAACAGTTATAATGTATGGCGGCTTTGGGTATTGACATTGAAAAAGACCTGTGTTTTATTAAATGGTTTAGTTGTTGATTTTTGACAATGCCGATTAAGCGGCCTGGAGAGTAGAGCATGTTCGACGTCCCCCATCAGCGGGATGTCGGGTCGCTGTAATAAATAAAGGATGAATTATGAAAAGAACATATCAGCCAAGCAGAACAAAACGTGCCCGCACCCATGGATTTTTGAAAAGAATGTCAACGAAGCAGGGCCGAAGAATTATTAATCGTCGTAGGGCAAAAGGGAGAAAACGTCTGGCGGTCTGAAGCACAGCTTGTTTTCATAATGAAAAAACGATTTCCCCACAAGAGACTCAAAAGCGGATCGTCTTATTAATTTTGCCGACAGGGGCTTCGTTGTTTCAAGATCATTTAAACCCAAGACCGGCCGACAAAAAAAGACATTAAAACGAGTGAATACAGAGGGATAGCTTCTTTTGCGCTTTTTCTTTGCCAAGGCGGACAGAATTTTAAAGCGCCCCGATTTTCTGCGTTTATCAAAGCACGGAAAAAAAAGTTCTAACAAACATTTTGTAGTTACATATTGTCCGGGGCAATTTGAAAATACACGACTTGGTATTACTGTATCGAAAAAGGTTGGAAACGCAGCGGCTCGCAACAGGATTAAACGATTTTCTCGAGAATATTTTAGGCAGAATCGACACCTACTCGCCGGCTGCCTGGACATCAACATAACAGCCAGAAGAGCAGCTGCCGGGCTAACCGCGGAGCAGACATTTTTGTCGCTGAAAGATATTTTTGACAGAATACCCGGGAGCAATAATCATTAATAGAGTGTTTCTGCGGCTTGCTTTATTGCTGATACAAGCCTATCAGCTTCTATTGTCTCCTGTTATGGCTCCGAAATGCCGTTTTTATCCAACCTGTTCAGAGTATGCCTATCAGGCCCTATCGTCCCACGGTCTGCCCAAGGGCGTTTTGTTAGCCTTAAAAAGGATAATCAAGTGCCACCCCTTTAATCCGGGTGGCGTTGATTCGGTTCCTTAAAGGCGGCGGACCAAAAAAATCTGCACATCAACGGGCAGGAACTGCTGCTTGTGCGGAGAAGATCTGACAGCGCGATATACAGGCGTTTTGATAGATCATTGAGGGATGGTATCGCAAAACGAGCCTGTTGCTCAAGGCTGCATGCACCTGTCTTCGAACAGCCCCGCAAAGATTCTAATCCTGTAGATCAACCAGAAAAACCCTGCTTGTTGCAATGCCACAATGAGCGCATCAAAAAACAGACAGAAACCCTTACATGCGCCTGCCGCCATAGCGGGACCGCAGCCTGCCGGTGCAGAGCGGAGAGCTCGGCGCAGGGAAAATTAATCTTAACAGAACTGTTTGGGAAGTTGAAGTCGGAGAGAAACATGGAGAATGCTCGATTAGTTGCCGCCATAGTGCTTTCTATGCTGGTATTTTTCGTATGGAACTATTTTTTTGTTGAAAAGCAACAAGTTGAACAGCCGAAAAAGACAACCCAGGGCGAGCAGTCGGTTGCCAAGGCGCCGGCATTGCCCGCAACAGAGCAAACCGTCGCCCCCGGTGCCGCCCCCCCGCAGGCCGCAGGGCTGCAAACGCTTCGGCCCGCTCGCAGCATTACCGTCAACACGCCGCTGTATTCAGTAAAAATCTCAGAAAGGGGGGCCGAGTTTAAGAGCTTTATCCTTAAGAACTACAGGCAGAGCCTTGGTTCCGATGCGCCCCTATACGAAATGATACCTCCGGGCATGCAGGGCGGAACGGTTCGGCTTGGGTTTGCGGGAAAGAGCGTTGAAGGTCTTAAGGGGGCTGTGTTCAAGACAACCCTTGAATCTGATAGCGTTGATGTTAGCGCTGGATCGAAAGAGGTAGCCTTTTCATGGAGATCTCCTTCGGGTTTTGTGGTTGAAAAAAAGTTTGTCTTTTCACCCGAAACGTACATGATCGGACTCAACGTAACTTTAACCAACGGCTCCAGCCAAACCGTCCGGGACAAGCTTTTCCTGTCGCTTCTGAAACCAGCCGACGAAAAGGGGAGTCGGATGGGATTTGAAGGACCGAGCGCGCTCATCAACAACAAGGCCGAGGAAGTCAAAATAAAAAAAATAAAGAAACAAAGCGTTTATGACGGCAAGCTCACATGGATAGCAATTCAAGATCGTTATTTCATGGCAGCCATTATTCCCGACCAGGCCGTCGAAGCCAGCATGCATCTTTTTCTGCACGCAAACGACCTTCTGGAAAACCAGTATGTTCATCCCGAACTTGTGATCGATCCAGGGTCCCGACACACATTTAAGCACAATCTTTTTTTGGGGCCCAAGAGCTTGAAAGTACTCAAAAAGCTCGATTATAATCTTGACAAAGCTGTTAATTTCGGCTGGTTTGACTTTATGGCCAAACCCTTTGTTTGGATCATGGATTTTCTGTATGAGCACTTTATTGCCAACTACGGGATTGCAATCATTATTTTAACGATACTAAGCAAGATCATCCTGTGGCCGCTGGGCAACATAAGCTATAAATCCATGGCAGAAATGAAAAAGATTCAGCCGGAGATCGCCAAACTCAAAGAAAAACATGGTGATGACAAGAAAAAAATGAACGAAGAAATGATGCATTTATATAAGGCGTATAAGGTAAACCCGCTAGGCGGATGCCTTCCAATGCTTGTCCAGATTCCTGTGTTCTTTGCCCTTTACCGCATGCTGTATGGAGCCATAGAGCTGAGACATGCGCCTTTTTTCGGATGGATTACCGACCTTTCTGCCCCAGATCGACTGCTTAGGTTTGACGTAACGATTCCTTTTATGGAGCCGCCCTACGGCATTCCGGTTTTGACCATTATTATGGGAGCCACCCAGCTGATACAGCAGAAAATGTCACCACCACCGGGCGATCCTGCCCAGGCCAAGATGATGATGTTAATGCCGCTGGTTTTTACAGTAATTTTTATCAATTTTTCTTCGGGGCTTGTTTTATACTGGCTGATAAACAACATTCTATCCATAGCCCAACAATATTATGTTTCCAAAAAACGTGCTTAATAACGGAGGTGTCCATGTCGCCCTGTTTCGAATTTGAAGACAAGAGTGTTGAAAAGGCTATCAAAAAAGCGTGTGCGGAGCTAAACATACCCGAAAAAAAGCTTCAACACGATGTTATTTCCTATGGATCGACCGGCATCTTTGGTCTGGTTGGGACCAAAAAGGCGCGGATCCGCGTCACCACCTCGGGGCCGGCCCCGGAGCGTGGGCCTGTATCGCAAGATAAAGCTTTAAGCGATGAATCGTTTAAGAAGCAGACCAAAGCAGAGGCCGAGACGACCAAAAGCGCCGCAGGCCGTGAATGTAAACCCGACCCCATGACGGATGATTCCAAAGAAATCGGCCAAGATGCTTTGCAGCGCATCGTCGATTTAATTACTACCGATGCCAAAATATCGGTAAAAGAAGGCCGTGGTCGGATATTTTTCAATGTAAACGGGGGAGAAACCGGTGTTCTCATCGGAAAGCAGGGGCAAACCCTTGAAGCGATCCAGTATCTTGTTGAAAAAATGGTCAACAAGCGCAGCACAAAAAGAGTCCGCGTGCAGGTCGACGTTGAAGGCTATTTGCAAAACAGACGCTTTGGTCTGCAAAAGCGAGCCAAGCAACAGGCCGAAAAGGCCAAGCGCACAGGCAAGCCGGCAACCATGGGGCAGATGAATGCTCACGACCGCAGAATAGCCCATCTGACCTTAAAAGATGACGGTGGGGTCCAAACACAAAGCATGGGTGAGGGATATTTAAGAGAGCTGGTTATTTATCCTAAGAAAAACTCTTTTAGAAAGCAAAACTCCGGCAGATAATCAATGGAACAAGACACTATCGCCGCCGTAGCAACGCCTGTCGGCAGCGGCGGTATCGGTATAATCAAAATTTCAGGCCGCGACGCCCTGTCAATTGCCGAAGCTATCTTTCAAAAGACGGGCAACACTCCTGATAGTTGGCGAACAACAGATGCGCACCTTGTTGCCGCCTTGCACTCACACCGCCTTTATCATGGACATATTGTAGACCCGGACAACGGAAGGGTTCTGGACGAAGTGCTGCTTGCGGCGATGCCGGCACCCCATAGCTATACCAGGGAGGATGTTGTCGAAATAAATACCCATTCCGGGCGTGTAGTGCTTGCCGCGACGCTTGCATTGGTGTTAAAGCAGGGCGCCCGCCTGGCTGAACCGGGCGAGTTTACCAAACGAGCCTATTTAAGCGGACGCATCGACCTGACCCAGGCCGAAGCGGTTATCGATATTATCAATTCCCGGACAGACAAGGCGTTGGAAATTGCAGCTTCACAAATACGGGGCGATCTGAAACAAAAAGTTGAAGCGATCCGGGACATTCTGTTAGACATTCTGACTGAAATCGAAGCGGTCATAGACTTTCCCGAGGATGTTGAAGATATCATCAAGGACGGGAAGGCTGTTGCGGTTATTGCCAACAAGGCTATTGAGCCTTTAAAAGCATTGATACGGCAATATGATAATGCCCACATTTTAAGAGATGGTATAAAAATGGCGGTGGTCGGCAAACCGAATGTCGGCAAATCTAGCCTGATGAACAGACTGCTCCAAAACGACCGTGTCATTGTCTCGCCCATACCCGGCACCACCAGGGATTTAATCGAAGAAACCTTAAATATTCGTGGCATACCGGTTGTTGTGGCTGACACCGCCGGTCTCCACGAAACCGATGATCCGGTCGAGGTTATCGGCATCCAAAAAACAGAGGAATATATTAACAGATCAGACCTGGTTCTTTTTATGATTGACGCCGGCGAGCCCTTGGCCCGTGAAGATTATAGAATCTATGAGACCATCCATAACAAGCGGTCGATTATTGTTGTTAATAAAATCGACCTTGTTGACAAGGGTGCCGGACCCGATATTCCTGATACATGGGCGCAAACACCGGCCATCAAGATATCGGCGCTTTACGGAGAAGGGCTCGGCGCGCTTAAGGACTTAATCGCAAAAATTTCTATGGGTGACTTTCCGCTCGAACCCGAAAATGTGACCATTCCTAATTTGCGGCATAAAATTGCCCTGGCGCGCTGCTTGCAGCTGGCGACTTCCGCGGTAGAAGCTATCAAAAACAAGACACCTTTTGAGCTGGTCGCCATCGATGTCCAGGAAGCGATCGACGCCTTAGGTGAAATTGTTGGGCTTACCACACGCGAAGATGTCATCGATCAAATTTTCAGCCGGTTCTGCATCGGAAAATAAGCATTGATGAATTCGTAAAAATTCGAGTTCATCACAACCAGCAACTTTATGTTTCACGTGAAACATTTATAAAAAATTAAACGAGAGGATTAATGATGGAAATAGACCTTGCGCTTTATTTCGAGCAATACCAAGCGGTTACAAAGATGGCGGACGACGTTTTTGAGCGTGTGAAAAAAGAGCATCCTAAAGAGGTTACATGTGAAATCAAATGTGCCGACTGCTGCCACGCCCTTTTTGACCTTACCCTGGTCGAAGCGCTTTATCTCAACCACAAGTTCAACCAAAAATTTCAGGGCAAGGAACGGGAACAGCTGATTGAAAAAGCGAATCGGGCCGACCGTAAAGTGTATATGATTAAAAGAAAAGCATATCAGGAAATGCAGTCCGGGAAAAAAGAAGTTGAGATCCTGGTGGAGTTGGCTGCGGAACGCTGTCGCTGCCCTCTGCTAAACGCCAAGGATGTGTGTGACCTTTATGAAGAACGGCCTATAACGTGCAGACTTTACGGGATTCCTACGTCCATCGGTGGCGTCGGCCATACTTGCGGGCAATCAGGCTTCGAAGAGGGCAAACCGTATCCGACGGTTAACCTGGATACAATCCAGGGGAAGCTTTTTGCAATTTCTCAGGAACTGGTCGCCAGCATAAAAACCAAGCATGCTCAAATGGCGGATATGCTGGTACCGGTCTCCATGGCACTTATTACGGTTTACGACGCGGAATATCTTGGGATGACCAAAACCACCCAACGTGCAGACAAAAGAGGGCCAGCTGATGACTGAATTTACCCCGGAAGAACAGGAAGAGAGAAAAAAGGCCATTTTTGACAGTATGTCACCACGGCTCCAGAAGCATATCCTTAAAAAAGGGTATAAAGAATGGAACCCGTTTCAAGAGCCCAAAGACCCCATTGATATTCGCAAAGATAAAACCAAGCGTACGACCCAAACGCTTGTGCGCGAGTTTTTGCACACCAGAACCTCGGAAGACTACAGCAATGAATATGGGCGTGGTGTCTTTGATCTTTGCCTGGGTATCATCAATGACGATGACAGGTACAGAGGCATGTTCGAGTTTTCAGTATGGTACCATGCCCTGCTGCTCAAGGAGGGACATACCGAATTGTAAAACTCCGTCTGGGTAGCGGCATTTTTTTATTGCCACCAAGACACCAAGGCACGAAGAAAGAATGCTAAATATATTCTTTGTGTTTTTGTGCCTTGGTGGCATTTTTTTGGCTTGTCCGGGTCGGGTTTGTAGCTTTAGTTGACGTTAGACAAATGCTTTATGAGAGCTGCGGATTAGTCCTGGTTAAAAACCAGCTTGCCCCCACAAAACCCGGCAATGCCTGCCGCACACAGTAAAACCAAATGAACGCCAAGAAACATCCAGCGGCTTGCGGAGGTCGCCGCGGCGACATTGGGATCCACAATGCGCCACACAACCAGGATTGTCGAAGTCAACAGGACCACAAACCCGCAAACTATCTTAATCCAAAAAATGCTTGTAAGATTTCCGCCAAAGCGCTTTTGCCAGTCTACATATCCGGAAAAGAGCACCAGCGGCATCGCCAAAAGGACAAAGGCCATGTTGTAAAATGCTGCCAGTGCAAAACCTTCAAGCTGGAAGAAAGTTGCCAGGGTAATGAAAATCACAGCAGCGGGCGCAACACCATTGGGGATATGAACGGAAATAGGGTGAATGTGGTGTTTGGATATCAGGGCGGTGGCGAAAGCAGAAATTTTCGTTCCTGATGCCGGTTTCGCTGTTTGTGTCGGTGCGGGGCGATCAGGTGCTGCCGCAGCGGCTTCTTCAGGGGCAAGCTCAACAAACTGGCTGCGGTCAGCACCGCAAACAGGGCATTTTTCGGGAGGCTCATCTCCTTCGTGAACATAGCCGCAGACTAAACATTTCCATTTTTTCATAGGGTTTCACCTTTGTTGTCTAGTGTCCATCCGTGAATCCAAAACAAAAACGCTGGACGGAGACTATCTAAGAGAGCCATTAAAGCCCAACCATAAAACTCCACAAAATACCGGCACAGATTGCGGAGCCAATAACGCCGGAGGAGTTGCAGGCCATGGCGTGCATTAGCAGAAAATTTTCAGGGTCTTCTGACTGGCCCACCAGATGCACCTCGCGGGCCGACCCCGGAAC
Source organism: Candidatus Desulfatibia vada (assembly GCA_014383215.1). Classification (GTDB taxonomy): domain Bacteria; phylum Desulfobacterota; class Desulfobacteria; order Desulfobacterales; family UBA11574; genus Desulfatibia_A; species Desulfatibia_A vada. The sequence continues at coordinate 20,749 of JACNIG010000166.1, forward strand.
CGCAGATACGCCGGCGGCGCCCAGCAGGGGGTTGATTTTTTCTTTAAGAAAGAGGTTCATAATTTTAGCAAAAATAACGCCGGAACCGGTTGCGATACTAAAAGCTACGGCGCCTAACAAGAAAATGCCCACGGACTTTGGTGTTAAAAACACATCGCCCTGGGTGCTGGCACCGACCGTCAATCCTAATAGTATGGTTGCGGTGTCAATAATGGCCGTGCGGGCGGTCTGGGCCAGGCGTTCGGTTACACCGCACTCTTTTAAGAAGTTGCCGAAAAAGAACATGCCCAGTAGCGGTATGGAGGCCGGGGCCAGAAAGCAGCAGAGCAACATAGCGGCGACAGGAAAAATGACGAGTTCTTGTCTGGATACCTCTCGGAGTTCCGGCATGCGGATCAGCCGTTCCTCGCGGCTGGTCAGAAGCCGCATGATGGGCGGCTGGATCACGGGAATCAGAGCCATGTAAGAATAGGCGGCGATAGCAACGGGGCCGATCAGGTGGGGCGCCAGTTTGGCACAGAGAAATATGGACGTCGGCCCGTCGGCCCCGCCGATAATAGCGATGGAGGCGGCCTCCTTGGGCAAATAGCCGAGCGCCAAGGCACTTAGAAGCGTAAAGAAAATCCCCATTTGGGCGGCGGCGCCCAGAAGCATGAGGCTGGGCCGTGCCAACAGCGAAGAAAAATCAGTCATCGCTCCAAGACCAAGAAAAACGATCGAAGGATACAGACCGGTAGTAACGCCGAAATACAAATAGTGCAAAACGCTGTTGTTTTCATATATGCCCAAACCAAAGCCCTTGAAAAAAGGAACATTTCCCACTAAAATGCCAAAACCGATCGGCACCAGCAAAAGCGGTTCATATTTTTTGGCAGTTCCAAGATACAAAAAGAAAGATCCGACAACGATCATTATGAGTTGGCGATAGTCAGCCAGATAATATCCGGTGTTTGATAAAAATTGAAAAAAAAGTTCCATAAATTGCCCCTTGTTGCTCTTACTGCGCGGCTATGCGTAAATATAAATTTATTGTTTCCAGAAAAAATACCCTTTTCCATCCGGGACAATCAATCCGGCCCTTAACAAGTCATTAATTGTTGAATGCGGACGAGGCAGTCCGCTTAGTTCAGCAAGCTCTATAAGCTTTGGGAGGGGAAAAGATTCACCCGTTCTATCTGATATCAGCCTGAACTGTCGGGCGGACTCGGCAAGATTCTGATGCATTATCGGGTCAGCAGCAGGGGCACCCTCTGTGCCTGTAGCCCCGCCGTTCAAAAGCCTAAGCACCTTGTGGAGTTGGGCGATGGTCGATGAAAGCACAACAAGGCCGCAAAAAACGATGATAACCCCCGCAACAGCCATGGCCCAGCCGTTGTGGGTCGATATTGCTTCTAAGCCATACAATGGACACCTCCTTAAACGCGAGAGCAAAGCAAGGGGTCAGCGAAGCCAACGGTCGACCCTTATTGCACTCCGCCACAATTTCTGTGTCATATCAGAAAGTTGTGTCGCTGCGGCTCCCGTGATTGCACACTATGTAGCATTGATGGGGCCGCAGAATCAAGGAATTGATTGATCAAAAACCATCTAACGGGTCAGCATGCTGGGCAAAAAACATTCTTTCCGATGCAATCACATTGATTTTGCTCATGATTTTATTGCCCAAGGCGGTGTTGCTTTGAATCAGACTCAAAAACTTATCTCCCGGTATAGATAAAACTTCGCCTGCGGTAAGGGCTATTGTCGTTCCTTTGTAGCGAAACGGGGTGAAAACAGTAGACCAGCCCATGATTTTGCCCTTGTCGTGCAGCGTAATCGCCCGGTCATCTTTGAAGGCAATCATAAAGTTTCCGGATAAAATTACAAAAAAGCTATGTGCCGGAGCACCGATGCGCGTGAGAGTTTCCGCCTCGGCAACCTGCACAGAATGCGCTATTGCTTGTACCTGTTCAAGTTCCGCGGGGCTCAACTCGGCAAAAAGATCCATAGATCCTAGTTCCATGGGGTCTGTCGGCATACTTAATCCTTTCGGACAAACAAAATATGAAATAGATTATAATCGATAAAATTGTTCGCACTGGTTTAATTTGGTTCAGGAGCCTGAAAAAAGTCAACAAAAAAATTAACGCGCCATACCAATATTACACTTGAGGCGGACGACACCCCTCCGGGGCGAGGCCCGGGCTCGTCGCAGGTCGTGTTTAGCAGGGAGCACGCAGCTTTATTTTTCAGCTCGAGGTTTTGCATTATAAATTTGTGACAGGTACTGTTCCCACTCCATGGGCAGCAGCTGTTTTTTAGCGTTGTTGCATTCTTTACAAGCCGCCGCAACGTTTCCTTTGGTGCTCTTTCCGCCGCGGGCTATGGGTACGACGTGGTCCATGGTAAGGTCATTGGGCAGGGTGGCGCGGCCACAGTAATGACAGACCTCCTTGGCCAGGCGACGTTGCCACCACTGTGTTGCCCGTAGTTCTCTTGCTTTGCGCCGTTCGCGCTTGATGTCGGCTTCGTTCAGATCGTATGCAAATGGTTTCATGCTGGTCGTATATACACCAAGGTTTTAAGTTTGTGTCAAGTTCGCACATTGTGTGCGTGTGGTAGCAACACACAGATACTGGCTGCTTGATACTTGATGATTGTCGAAGCGAAGCGATAACCCCGCCTCGGAAGAGATGCTTGACACATAATACACGCATGCTATTTTTTTATCCAGCATCCAGCATCCAGCATCCAGCATCCAGCATCCAGCATCCAGTATCCAGTATCCAGTATCCAG
>JACNIG010000247.1 GCA_014383215.1 Candidatus Desulfatibia vada
ATATAACTTATTAATTATAATAGATAAATCAGGTTTTGTTACGTTTTACTGCCTTCAATCCTGCCTGCAAAACACTCCGGTAGCGGTTTAGATTGGGGTGTCCAATCATCTGCCTTCAATCCTGCCTGCAAAACACTCCGGTAGCGGTTTAGATTGGGGTGTCCAATCATCTGCCTTCAATCCTGCCTGCAAAACACTCCGGTAGCGGTTTAGATTGGGGTGTCCAATCATCTGCCTTCAATCCTGCCTGCAAAACACTCCGGTAGCGGTTTAGATTGGGGTGTCCAATCATCTATTCAAAACTTGTACTACCTGCTATGACCTACAACTATCTTAAATTATATGATATCAAACTCCTATCTCATCTGACCGCAATCCCATCAGAAGCTCTGGTTTGAAACCTGCAAAGCCTGTATCTTGTATTCCGGCCTTTAGGTTAAAAATAAAGCCTTTCTGTTTTTAGCGCACTTACAGATCATCTCACAAACGGATTTATTATTGTTTTATTATTGAGCTTGTGCATATCTTATTGTGAAAATCTTAAAAAAAACTGAGAGCGACATACGCGCAATGGATCATAATATTGTACACAAGACACCTTTGGTTAAAGCGAATGCCGGCTGTTGACCAAAGGATAAACCGGCTCAGGTGAGTCTTCCCAATTTGAAACAGCCGTTTGTCATCGGTTCTATGAATACGCCGGTGGGTGAAGTGCCCCGGGTTTCGTCATCACTAACACGGGCTGATCACTGGGGAACCTTTAAAGCCCGCTGGAGTGTGGGCCGCATGAATTATACCGTCGAACCCGGCCTTTACGCTCTGAACCGACCTACAGATCAATCACCGGTTCTGGTCACCGCCAATTACAAAATGAGCTTTGACAGCCTCCGCCAGACTCTATGGGACTTCGATGCCTGGATTCTGGTGTTAGATACTGATGGAATCAATGTGTGGTGTGCCGCCGGCAAGGGCACCTTCGGGACAGACGAACTGGTTGCGCGCATCAAATCGAGCGGTCTGGAACAGATTGTGGCCCATCGCCGGCTGCTTCTGCCCCAGCTCTCCGGGCCCGGCATAGCGGCATTTAAAATAAAAAAGCTCTCGGGATTCAAAGCCGTTTACGGTCCAATCCGGGCAATGGACCTTAAATCTTTTTTCGAAAACGGTCTAAAAGCAACACCCGCAATGCGCAAAAAATCATTCCCTCTTTGGGAACGGATTGTGCTTATACCGGTGGAACTGGTTGCGGCCCTCAAACCGGCTGTCTTCGTGCTTGCATTCTTTTTTGTTCTGGGAGGTTTCGGCGGTCCCGGCGACTTTTGGACCAATGCACTGGATTACGGTCTTTTTGCAGTCATCGCCTTGACAACAGCAATTCTGTCCGGGGCAATACTGACGCCGATCCTGCTGCCCTATCTGCCCGGCCGGGCCTTTGCGCTCAAAGGTTTTATTCTGGGGCTTTTAACCGCAATAATTTTAGCATTCTTTCGAAATGTTGATTTTGCGTCCTGGCCCGGCCGTCTTGAAATCATGGCCTGGTTTTTTTTGGTACCGGCTGTCACGGCCTTTCTGGCCATGAATTTTACCGGCGCTTCGACCTACACTTCTTTATCAGGCGTAAAAAAAGAGATGCGCTGGGCCGTGCCTCTGCAAATCGGCGCTGTTGTGGTCGGCCTTGGCCTTTGGCTTGGATCGCGGTTTATGGTTTAAGGAGTTATTATGGGACAGTTTGTTTACCTTAAGGATGTCGTGACATTAGCATTGGACCAGGACAAATGTGTGGGATGCGGGATGTGTACCGTCGTATGTCCCCATGCAGTGATCTTATTGGACAACGGCAAGGCCCGCATAGAGCATCGCGACGCTTGCATGGAATGCGGTGCCTGTGCCCAAAACTGCCCGAACGCAGCTTTAAGCGTCGATGCCGGTGTCGGCTGTGCCGCGGCGGTGATAAACTCCGCTTTGGGCCGCGAAGGTTCGGCCTGTTGCTGTGTTATTGATAACAAAGAAGCTTGCGAATAATTAAAGGCCCATCTCTTTTAACTCTTGCAGTAACATCTCCCCCTGAGAAAGGCTGTCAAAAATGGCTGCGGACGTGATGGTCGCAGCCGAAACCGCATCCACTTCCGGATTAAACAGCAGCCGTTTAGAAATAGATTTCCCAAGTATCCGCCGGCGCATTTTAGCCACATCTTCAACACTCCAAGGTTCGTTGCCATACTTGGTCAATTGTAGAGGTTCAAACCTGAGGATTTCGCCGGCAGCGTCAAAGGCATAAATGAAATGGGTATCATGACAGTCAACACAGGCCGGAGCGCGGCTGATGACTTCTGCAAAAAACCTCTGAGATTTGCCTTTATGCTCAATAACACAAGTGTAGACGTTTCTTGAACTATTTTTGAGGGAAATTTTTTGAAAGTTTTTCACTTCTCCGGCAAAACCAGCAAAGACATTGCGGGCTTTTGCCTCCAGCTCTTTTTCAGAGAGTATGGCTTTTACAGAAACGACCCCCCCTGTTTCTTTCTGACTCTCCTTTAGAATTGCAGCTATTTCCTTGTTCATCAATATGCCTAAATCAGCAAACACTTGGCGGTATTTCAGATTAGGGCCAAGATGTGTGCCGGCGGTAATTCCGGGCCGGCCTGACAAATCCTGGCGCACATATATGCTAAAAGGAGTGCGGCTCCCGCCGATGGCTTTGTGCATTTCAAAATACGGATCAGGAATAACGGGAAACGGAACCTCATTTTTTTCACGAAAATCTTTTACTTCCAAATCCCCGTTCCCGGCGGCAATCCCAATGATTTTAATGCGACCTTGGGTTGCCGGCACTCTCTCTATTAATTTAAATAACTGATTGTATACCGGAGCCTGTTTTTTACAGCTGTAACAATAGACGCTCAAAATCTCCACAAGGACTAAATCCGCCTTTACCCGGCTTAAAGTAAACGTCTCTCCCTCCGACAGCCCAAGATATTCTCTTTCGGCTGCATCTTTGGGCACCGGCAAAGCGGTTTCGGGAAAAAGATCACCGGCCTTGATAAGGTTTACTGTTTGCGCCCCAGCTTTATCAAAGGAACCTCCCAAAAATGAAAACATGCAAAATACCGCAACTATCAATAAAGTCGATTTACGCATAACGCCTCCTTCCCGAGTTTGATTATAACAAATGTAATATTGAAAGATATAAACCAGATGAGGTCCACTGTCAAACATACCGCAAATACCTGGTAACAAAACCCATGGGCTGTTTACAGTACTAATTATAACGACTTCATCAGCCACATATGGCGACATTTGCAATTATTCAGCAAGTTTTCGTGCTTTTTCAACATGTTGACTATTGTTTCGTTACACTGTTTTTACTTGACACATACCTTAGCCTCCCCTATGTACTGAATAATAACCCAGAACGAAAAATTCTGAATCTGTGAACGCTTACAAAGGAGGTAATTCTATGTACGTCGGCCGTATTATGCATACCCATCTTGTGACTATTCCCCCTGATACAACCATAACAAAAGCAAGGGATATCATTGCTGAAAAACAGATCCATCACCTGCTGGTAGTGAACGAAAGCGATGAGCTGCTTGGAATTATCTCCGACAGAGACCTTAAGCAGAGCTGGGCTTCTCCGGCCACAACACTCAGCGTCCATGAATTGAACTATCTGTTAAATCAGCTGACCGCCGATATGATTATGGTTAAAAAAATTATCACCATCTCTCCGAACACGACGATTGAGCGGGCTGCCAACATCATGCAGAAAAACAGAATCAGCGCCCTGCCGGTAATGGAAAAGGATAAACTAGTAGGGATTATTACCACCAACGATGTCATGGAAGTTCTGCTTCAAGCGATCGGAATCAGCGAAGACAGTACTCGTTTTTCCGTTCTGGTTGAAGACCGCATCGGGGTAGTGGCGGAAGTATCAAGGCTCCTTCAAGAACATCAGATCAACATTCGGAGCCTGGTTACCTGGCCGGAGAAAAAGCATCCGGGTATTTATCAACTCGTCATGCGTGTGGCCGCTAAAGATGGAGAAAAGGCGGTTTCGGTACTAAACAAGGGGGGATTCAACGTACTCGCGGAATATGTTCAGGATTTCACTCCCTATCTACCAAAAGCTTAGTACAGGTAGTACCTGAATCTTGCACTAACGATTGGAAATTACTTAACCGGTGCCGTAAACGGCATTATCAGCAGGTGATGCAGGTTGAGTTTTTCGGACCGGTGATGCCCGCCTACCCCGATGCGGATACGGCTCTGGGCGACATCTGTCACCATGGTTCCCAGAATTCGATCCCAAATCGAAAAAATCGTACCATAGTTTCTATCCCTTTCCTTGATAACTACGGAATGGTGAATACGATGCATGGACGGAGGTACAAAAAGAACCCAAAAGATTTTCTCAAACCACTCGGGCACGGTTAAACTGCTGTGATGGAACTGTGCGTTAAGAACCAGGAGGGTTTCAAAAAAGACTACACCAATCAGATCCGCCCCGAGAAAGAACACCAGCGAAATTTTAATGACAGCGGATATGGCCAATTCGCCGATATGAAAGCGGGTGGCTGTAGAGACATCCATGTTTAAATCTGTATGGTGAACACGATGAAATCGCCACAAAAAAGGCATTTCGTGATTCAGCAGATGCCAGACATAAAGCATGAAATCCATAAAAACGACGGTTACCAGCACTTTCGCCCACTGCGGTATCCCTGTCATGTTCAAAACCCCCAACTGTTTATCGGTTACATAGAGGCTCGTTTGAATCAGGACGGAAGCAAACAGCAGTTTTAGTATCAGGCTATTGAATATGGTAATACCCAAATTTATGAACCACCGTTTCAATTTGGGAAGCGTGTTAGGTCGATACGGAATGATCAATTCAAAAAGCAGAAAAAAAACCAGCCCTCCGATGAACACCCCAAACCGTATCGATGCAATTTCTTCGACGGACATGATGAATTTTCCAAAATTTTATTGAAGATTGAGCTGAAATATATCATATACCAGGAATGCAAGCCTGCGGTCAAACGATTACGCTCAAATGCTGCCCAAGAGGATAAGCCTTGAACTCGCCCGCCGATCCCAACGACCAGTGTGTCATTGTCTTTTTGAAAGTGCCCCAAAGGGTCCCGGTAAAAACAAGACTCTCCAGGTCGCTGGACCACGAGATCGTCGTTAATTTATACAAAAACTTTGTATTAGACGTTCTTGGAATGCTGCAAGCCGGTCGACACACCGTTGTTATCGGCTTTTACCCTCCCCAAGCTCTGCAGGAGATAACCTCATGGCTTGGCCGCGACCATGACTATCTACCGCAACAGGGAGATGATCTGGGCAAAAGGATGGAAAATGCCTTTGACAGTATTTTTCAAAAGGGTTTTCGACAGGTGCTGCTTTTGGGAACCGATTTTCCGGATCTCCCCGGCAGCATTATTGATGAGGCCTTTGAAAGCTTGCATAAAAACGACGCCGTCATCGGCCCGGCAGTTGACGGCGGATACTATTTGATAGGTTTCAATTCGCATTCCTTTTTGCCCGAGGTTTTTAACAAAATGCCCTGGGGATCAGATACCGTATTTGAAAATACCATGACGGTTTTGGGATCAAACCGGTCCCGAATCCATGTTCTGCCGCAATGGCGCGATATTGATACCTACCAAAACCTTGAATTTTTCATAAAAAGACACGCGGACAAGGGCTCGACAGCCTTAAATACCGCTGCATATCTGGCAGGTATCAAATTACATGCAATAAAACGATGAAAAAACAGATTTCCATCATCATTCCCGTTTTCAATGAATCCCGAATCATCAATTCTACTATTGAACATCTTTATACCCTCGATTCTTCGGACACTGTTGAAATCATTGTCGTGGACGGGAGCCCACATGGGGAGACCATCAACACCGTAACCAACGCCGACGTCAAAAAGGTTCTCGGGGAAAAAAGCCGGGGACCTCAGATGAACCAGGGGGCCGCTTTAGCCAACGGCGATGTGGTACTCTTTTTACATGCCGACACCCTGCTGAGCCATGATGCTCTGGATCAAATCTTCACGGCAACCAAACAGCACGATATCGTGGGCGGCGCGTTTGACCTGGGTATCCAGTCTGAAAAAAATATTTTTAGATTGATTGCAAAAGTGGCATCCATCCGTTCCCGCCTCACCAGAATCCCATACGGCGACCAGGCAATTTTTCTTAAAAAACAATTTTTCGATCACATCGGTGGATTCAAGGATATCCCCATTATGGAAGATGTGGAGTTGATGCAAAGAGTAAAAAAGACCGGCAAAAAAATAAAATTTATCTCACGCAGAGTTCAAACTGACTCACGTCGGTGGGAAAAAGAAGGGATCGTATATTGTACACTGAGAAACTGGTCCATAAGAACCTTGTACTTATTGGGAGTGCCGCCGGAGAAGCTCAAGAAATTCTATTCTTAAAATTTTCGGACCAGCCGAGATCTCTCAAAGATCACCCAACCCGGAGCCAAGACTAATCGCGTTTGATACCCAATACGTATCAATGGCATAAAAGTGTTTTATTGCACCTTACCTATATATTGGATTTTTCAATATAAAAAGCAGGGCCATCGCTGAACCCTGCCTATCGAGCTTACCTACGAACAAATAATTATTTCACAGCTTCCTTCAAAGCCTTTCCTGCAACAAACTTTGGCACCTTACTTGCCGCAATATCTATCTCTTCTCCTGTCTGAGGATTTCTGCCTTTACGAGCTTTTCTTTTCGCCACCTTGAATGTGCCGAATCCAACCAATGATACAGAGTCTCCATTCTCTAATGCCTTGGTAATGCTTGAAAGAACACAGTCCACGACTGCCTGAGCATCCTTTTTGGTTTTTACAACCTTGGAAACTTCGTTGATTAAATCTCCTTTGTTCATGTTTTTTCTCCTTTTCATTCGGTTTCTATGCTTATAGAGTTTCTCCTTCATTCTGGGACTGATTTGGATTATCTTCGGCTTTTATAGTCTTTTTATCCAGTTTGTGTTGTCTTTTTTGATCTTTCTTTTCTTTCCTTACTAATTCTTTCTCACGCTTTTTAAATGAACCACGTGATTTCGCCATACTGTCACCGAGTTATTGTCAAATGTTGTGTATGGCATTAGGCGGCGATCCGTTTTTCAATAATGCCGTCAACAAACTTTATTCCTCTGATTACTTCTCCAAGGCGCTCAGAATGGTGCAATCTGTTCCATCTTTTCTGAGCACAGCGACATAGCTGGAATGCCATGGTTAATACAGTTAAAGATGAAAAACAGCTCCTGACCTTGTTCGTTCTCAGCCGGACGGTAGAAAACGTTGATTCTATCGGATTGGTCGTCCGAATATGTATCCAGTGTTCTGCCGGAAAATCGTAAAAAGTTAAAAGTACATCTCGGTCCTTTTGTAAACAGGCAGTGGCCTTGGGATATTTAGCCTCATAGGTCTGGGTAAACGCATCAAAATTATGCTCGGCTTCAGCCTTGTTATCTGCCATCCAGATTTGATGTAATTTCTCTTTTGCCTTAGCCTGAAGGCTCTTTGGCAATTTATTTAAAACATTGGCCGTTTTGTGAACCCAGCATCTTTGCCAACGGGTTGTGTCGTATACCTTTGACAGAGCTTTCCAGAAGCCCAAAGAACCATCCCCAACGGCCAACTCTGGAGGCGTATGTAGCCCTCTGCGTTTTAGGTCGACAAGTACCTCAAGCCAGGACTGCTCGCTTTCCCGGAAGCCGCCTTCAATAGCGATCAGCTCTTTATGACCTTTATCTGTGGCACCGATAATGACCAGAAGGCATTGACGGTCATCCATGCGGACATTGCAGTATATTCCATCGACCCAGAAATAAACATAGCGCTTCTTTGAAAGATCACGCTGCTGCCACTTAACATATTCATCCTGCCAAACCGTCTTGAGCCGGCTGATGGTTGAAGCAGATAGACCCGGCGCATCTTTACCTAACAGTGCAGCCAGGGCATCGGTAAAATCTCCGGTGGAGATTCCTTTTAAATACAGCCATGGCAGGAAAGTCTCGATACTTTTGGTTTTCCTTAAATACGGCGGCAAAATGGATGAAGTGAACCTAACTCTGTCGTTGAGCGAATCAGGTTGCCGATCTCGAATACGAGGAGCCCTTACCGGAATCTGACCAATACCTGTTTGGATCTCACGTTCCGGGAGATAGCCATTTCGTACAATTCGCTGACATCCTTTGTCATCCGATATGTCTTTGTATTGGCTTAAAAAAGTTTCTATTTCTGCTTCTAAAGCGGCGGATAAAAGGCGCCGGGCTCCTTGTCGTAAAATATCTGTAATGGGGTCATCGACAAATGGTTCTGGCTTTTTTAAATCGATTACATTATCTTTGGCCATGGTGGTGTTATCCTTTCATTTTGGTAGTTCAAAATGCCGAGCTGTTGCTTGCAAAACAATCGCTCGGAGGATACACCACCTAATCCCTTAAACACAACTTTTGATCATATCTCACTGTCACCTCGTAGGCCGTTATTCTTGATAGTGATGAAAAGAAAAGGGCATTCCCTCAATATTAGAAGGAATGCCCTTTTTACTCAGAACATAAGGTTAAATCACAGTGACATTTGCAGCGGCAGGACCTTTTTGTCCTTGCTCTATATCAAAGGAAACTCGGTCGCCTTCATTGAGGGATTTAAAACCGTCTGCATTGATTGCTGAATGATGAACAAACACATCCGGCCCGTCTTCCTGCTCAATGAAACCAAAACCCTTGCCGCTGTTAAACCATTTTACAATTCCATTCGCCATAATGACATCCTCCTTTCAAAAATTTCTCATAGTTCCAAACTGAAGGTTGCCACTTGGGCAAATGAGTCTTGCCTTTAGAACGAAACCGGCCCGCCAATTAAGAACGGATCTTTATTGATTGGACAGATGATAACCTTTCTTTGGGACAAAAGCAAGCTAAAGCTAAGCATCGATTTTTTAAAAAAACGGAATATTTGGATTAGTTCACATCCACCATCCAAGGGGATGGTCATAGCTTGATCCGAGATTTTAAGCCGCCACAAAATCTTGAGTAGGCTGAATCTGTAAAACCAGGCCTTCAAGTGAACATACTCATTCAGCCTTGTGCAAACCATGGTTGAAGAGCTGCGAAAAGAGGCCAAAGCATAAAATCTAAGAAGGCACGACCTATAGCAGAACACCCCCTTTTATCGGTAGGGGCAATATTGCACTAATCTATAATCTCTATGACAGCATGTTTTTTTACCTTGCCGGAAGCAGCGTTTAATATAGTCCGTATGGCTTGAACATTCCTGCCCTTTTTCCCGATAACCTTCCCAATATCCTCTTTAGCCACTTTAAGTTCTAATACCGAAACATGTTCACCCTTTATTTCTGAAATCTCTACCTGTTCAGGATTATCAACTATTGCTTGTACAATGCGCTTGATCAGGTCTTTCATAGCTCTATCTCTTTTGTTGGCTGTGAAGAATCACAAAAATTAAGGGTAAAAAGTTCCTCTCAATTCTCCCGTGGTTTCTTCTCTAAATTTAAGATACCAAAAGAAAATCAATACATCAACATCATTACTAAGGCTTACATGAAAGCATAAGGATATTTGGGTTTGCTAAATATATGAAAGGCTATTGAAACATTGTCCGGAAACACAACATCTTGAATCAGAAAAGGTCGGATTGGGATATGTTCTGGCAATGGTTGAACTCCGCTATCAATCGGAAAAAATAACGACATCTCTCTCCTTAATATTATAAATTTATAACGGGTCAGCCGCGCATCCAAGCGTGATACCGCTCCACCCAGCTAAGGAGTTTTTCCGGTGCATTGGCTTTCTTCCATTGGCCGGCGGCAAATTTGTTGGCTTCCGCCAAGGTGGGATAGATATGAATGGTCCCCAGGATTTTATTCAAGCCCAACCCGTTTTTCATGGCAAGGATATATTCCGCGATGATGTCGCTGGCATGCGTCCCGACAATAGTAACACCCAAGATTTTATCGGTGCCGGGTTTTGTCAATACCTTTACCAGACCGTGATCTTCAGAATCGGCAATAGCCCGGTCCAGATCGTCGATACCGTAGGTTGTGACCTCATAGTCCGTGTTGGTTTCCTTGGCTTCCAGTTCATTTAAACCGACACGGGCAACCTCGGGATCCGTGTATGTGGCCCAGGGAATGACGCGGTAATCGGCCCTGAACGATTTGAATCTTCCAAACAAGGCGTTTACCGAAGCATACCATGCCTGGTGGGCGGCGGTGTGTGTAAACTGATAGGGTCCGGCAACATCGCCGGCGCAAAAAATGTTGGGATAATTCGTTCTAAGAAATTCATCGGTCTCTATGGTACCGTTGCGCTCTATCGCAACCCCCAGCTCTTCCAGACCAAAGCCTTTGGTATTGGCTACACGACCAACGGCAACCAGAATTTCGTCAAATTCAACAGAAACATCCTCTCCGTTATAATCGCAGATCAGGGTTTTTTGATCGCCGTCAACCCGCACCTCCTTGGCGCGATGATTGGTAAGCACACGCACGCCTTCCTGCTCAAATTTATTTTTCACAAGTTCGGAGATTTCTTCATCTTCGCGCAACAGGATGCGGGGTGCCATCTCGACCTGGGAAACCTGTGCACCTAAGCGGGCAAAAGCCTGGGAAAGCTCGCAACCAATGGGCCCGCCGCCTAAAACAACGAGCCGTCCGGGGAGTTTGCGAAGCTGCCAGACATTGTCGGAAGTCAGGTATTCGATTTTATCCAGCCCCGCAATGGGGGGAACAAAGGGGCGCGCGCCGGTAGCAACAACGATATTGCGGGTAGTAATAACCTTGCCGTTCACTTCGACGGTATAGGGTGAAGTGACCATGGCTTCACCCTGGATGCAATCCACACCAAGTTCGGTATAACGCTCCACAGAATCGTGAGGTTCAATTTTTTTAATGATCCTCTGAACCCTCTCCATGACATCGGCAAAGTCAAATTCAATTTCACCGCGTTTAAAACCAAATTCGGCCGACCGCCTGGCATACGATAACATTTTTGCGGATCTAAGCAGTGCTTTGCTCGGTACGCAGCCGGTATTCAGGCAGTCACCCCCCATTTTGTGCTTTTCGATCAAAGCCACTTTGGCCTTTACTGCCGCTGCAATGTATGCCGTCACCAGTCCCGCCGATCCCGCGCCGATGACTACAAGATTGTAGTCGAATTTTTGCGGGCGGGTATAGTTGGCCAATACCTGGCGTGCTTTTATAAAGGCTACAAGCTTTTTGGCTACCAGGGGAAAAATGCCAAGCAGCACAAAAGATAACAAAATTTCGAAAGAAAGAATCCCCTTGAGCGACTCGATCTTTACTAACTGAGTGCCGGCATTGACATATACGAAAGTGCCGGGGAGCATACCTACCTGACTTACAATGTAAAACATAACCGTACGGATGGGGGTCAGTCCCATTACAAGATTAATGACAAAAAACGGAAAAATAGGCACCAACCGCAATGTAAAAAGATAAAACGGCCCGTCCTTTGTAAACCTCTCGTTAACCGCTTTGAGCTTATCACCGAATTTATTTTGGACATAATCTCTCAGCAGGAATCGGGATACCAAAAAGGCTAAGGTTGCGCCGATGGAACTTGCAAAAGAAACCATAAGCAGCCCTGTCCAGATGCCAAAAAGGGCTCCTCCTGCCAATGACATTACGGTGGCACCCGGCAGGGACAAGGCCGTGACCGCAATATACATGGCCATATAGCCACCCACCGTCAGCGCCTGATTATTAGCATAGTAATTTTCAAACACTTGCTGTTGGGACTTCAAATGCGTTAAGGTAAGGTATTGCTGCAGGTCGAATGCATAGAAAAGGTATGCCAGCAGGACAATCGCCAATAAAAGAATAATTTTTGACCATTTGGGTTTCATATCAACACCTGTATACCATTGTATGCTCTTTTTCTTACAATATAATAAGGCTTCACTGATAAGCAACCAGCCCGCATTTATCATAAAGGGCATTAAACAAAAAAGAAATTTTTATTTTTTACAAAACAATCAATAATGTATGCTATATTCTGGAAAAAGCAATGCTCGGCATTTAGCAGTAGTTTAAATATAATTATCGTTTAGATAATACCTTGTGAAATCAGGTGTTTTCATGACCGCTCAAGTGGAGCACAAAAAAAACAGTTTTTTTCTAAGGAGCTTGTTGTGGGCTTTAGTGGCAGTTTATACCCTGGTGCTTCCCCATGTAATTTTGATCTATACTGCCATTGCAAAGCACTTTTCGTCCGAAAATGCCGGAAAAGTTTCCATCGCATTAATTGTTCTGCTGGGAATCGCTTATTTTCTCGCGGTTCTGGTCTTGAAAAAGGGTATAAAAGCCCTGGCACTATTAGTTCCCTGTGCCATCATCGTTTGGGTTTTTATTTCCATAGAATCCAACCCGAACAAATATATCCACATCCCCGAATATATAATTATGACGTGGCTTCTATTTGAAGTCCTTGCGCTTGATTACAAGGATAAAGGCATATTTTTCCTTGTTTTTATTTGCGCTGCTTTGCTGGGTATTGTTGATGAAATGATGCAAGGGATTATCCCGAACCGGCATTACGGCTGGCAGGATATGATCATGAACTCTGCCGCCGCCCTTATGGGGATCTTTACCCTTGCCGGCCTGAGAAAGGCACCGACGGGTGACTGGGCCTGGACCGGCGGTCTAAAAGAATTCAAGCCGGCACTGGGAATTATGGTCTTCGGAGCTGCGGGGGCCGTTTTGACGTGTGTGTATCTGTTCGATGTTAAGGCCCTGGCCTTTCGGAACGTTTATCCCTTCTGGCTGCTGGGCTGGAACGGCCTGTTCCTAATCACAGGCTCAGTCGCTATTTTTTTTCAAAAGCGTCTTTATAAACCGATCAATCCCGGCAACGATGAGGATTCAAACCCTTACGATCAAGCAATGACGGCCCGCCTCTGGATTTTGTGCCCGCTTGTCATCCTTATCATTATACACACCTTGGTGCTCCTGACGGCTGTTGCGGGGCTACCGTTTAACTGATACCTAAAACCTGCATAAACTGTTCTTTAAAAGAAATTTCGATAGCAATAAAGTTGTCTTATTTTTCCTTATTTTTTTTCTCTTAGGTTTAGTTAACAGGCAATCACGATAAGAACTGACTCGGACATCGATGGAAGGCAGCTGTTTGGATTTAAAACCCATGGCCCTGCAGCCATGAGGAAAGTTTTTGTCCCAGGTGACATAGTAATGCCGGCATTTATGGCAGTCTATCTTTTTTGGCATTTTCTGAATACGATAACTCACCGCCCATTCGCTTTGCTCATTAGAGCCGCAGAGAACGCAGAGTTTATCTATTTTATTGCGTCTTTGCGGTGAAAATTAAAAACGCAATCCGATTATGAAGCACCTACCCTATCACCAGTCACGATGTTCTGATTTTACCTTAATAGGGTTAGGTATCATCAGCTTCAAAATCAGTATTCCGGATATAAAAACAAATTGAACCAGGCCCTGAAGCCTCACAAAGTCAAGAGGTATTTCCATTTGTTGTCTTCTCCTTCCGTGTAATACGTCGCAACACCCGCAGTCCCGCTTCTCGCTGTTGAGACGCTTGATATTATATCGGTAATTATGGAAAAAACTTAACCGCAATTTCTTGCCAAACTATTTTAAATTCTTTTTGGCAAATTCCGTCTAGATGTTTTGGATGGGCTGAATCGGCGGAGAGCTTAGTGTTTCTTTTTCTTCAAAGCATACATATCCATATCGGCTCGGCGCAGAATGTCCTCAGGACCTTCGCCGGCTACGGCCTGTGCAAAGCCGGCGCTTACAGCCACTTTGATATCTCCGCTACTACGGGAATAAAAACGTTTTTTTCTGAAATTTTCTTCAAATTTCATGATTCTTTCCCGGGCCATTTCTTCACCCAGTCCTTCAACGACAACAGCGAACTCATCGCCTCCAAATCTTGCGATGCAATCATTTTTGCGAAAGGTTGTTTGCAGACACTGAGCTATTTTTTGCAAAACTTTATCTCCTGACAGATGCCCAAAGGTGTCATTGATATTTTTAAAATCATCTACATCAAAAAGCACTATTGAAAATAGTTTGCCGCCTTCATCGAAAGTTTTTAGAGCACTCTTTACCCTCAAATCAAAAGTATTACGGTTGGAAAGACCGGTGAGGCCGTCTATTGTAGCCGCCGTTTGAAAATATTTGGCCTTTTGGGTCATTGCGCCGGCTTCCCGTTCCGCCACAACGATCCTTTTTCTAAGTCTGTTAATATTTTTCTTGGATTTTCGAATCCTTTGCATTTCTTTCTTTTTTCTTAGCGAAATAAGATTTTTTATTTTCGCCAGTTTTTCAACAACAGCGCTCTTTATCTCCTCAATGGTTGCATGTATATTAAAAGAGTCGACTATTGATCCTACTTTATCGTGGATCGTTATCTCAAACTGCTCAATCTCTTTTTGCCTGACATCTTCATCAAATTCGCTCGTCAAATCCTTTTCCAGTTTTTTGACATGATCTAAAAGTGCAAGTAACGTATTGTTTATATACCTGAAGTCTTCCGCGATCTTGACCTTCAGATTTTTAATAAAACTCAAAAAGTCAACCGTGGCATCCTCCAGTTCAGCCTGGGTTATATCGGCATGGCAGTCTATTTGAATCGAGTCGGCAGTTGCTTTCAACTCACTGCTCAGCGGATAAAAATCATCAAGAAGAGCAACTGTAATTCTTTTTACAATTCTGCATACCCCCAGCAGGCTCTCCTTTAATCCATCCAGCTGCACTATGCCTTCTTCATCAAATCCTCTGGAGGTCTCCATTGTAAAAACCTTGCTTCTAAGCTTGCCAATTTCCTTCTCAATCAGATCCACTGGTAAAGCTTTGTCGGTGTTCACACTTTTTTTGATGGCTTGAAACTCTTCTGCAAATTCCTCATGGGTTGCCATCACCATACCAAACGAATTAATAATTTTTAAAAGGCACTCTTTTTCCTGATTGCTTTCCTGCTCTAATTTATAAAAATCTTGCTTTAATCGCTCTATCTCGGCGGATTGATCTTTATCCATAAGTTCACCTCTAACGGCTTTTCCAAAATTATAAGTAAATCCTGAAGATTTTGTTAATCCTGTCGAAATAAATGCAAAAACCATGCAAATTTGGCCAAGCGGATGTGAAAAAAGAGGATGTCAATATATTTCAAATAGATAGATGAAATATACAAATCGTCTAGATGTGATTATGATGATGAATATTTGACAATTATGCTGGATTTTTTGGCACAATTAGAGTGCTTTACCAGTTTTCGTCCGTATCACCGGAAGGCGTTTGTTGTTCTAGAAGGAATGTGAATTTATGAATATGGATCATGATTTCATCACCGCTTTTGAGTTTAATAGGTGAATACGGTACGATTTTTTTGCCGTTGAGGTAGGTTTTATTTTTGCTCCTCTGATCTGCCAGGTAAAAAAAACCATCCTGATATTCAATGGTAGCATGCAGACTCGAAACGGTCTCTTCGGGGATGGCAACATCATTGCTTGAGTCCCGGCCGATCTTTATTTCGTAACGACCTCCCGGGTTAGGAATTGCGGGTCATTTTTTTGCATGCTGCCGGAATTATCTATAACCAGGGCAATATCGAATTCTTGCAGTACGGGGCGGGACTCAGGCTGTGCACCTTCTTTTTTAGCTTCGACCTGAGCGTAACTACCAAATAACGCTGCCAGCAAAATCAAAGCAAACCCAAAGAAGGCCGTAATCGACTTTTTCATATTAGATACACTCCCGTATCATGCCCTTACAAGCCCCGAAAACGGGCAACCAAAAAAAAACCACCAAGGCACAAAGACACAAATATCAGTGATCAGTTGTCGGTTATCGGTAGTCAGTTTTCCCTTACTGATAACTTCTCACTGATGACTGTTCACTCGTGATTGTCTTGGTGTCTTAACGGCAATGAAAAAAAATTTGCTGCAAAAAAGTAAACATTTTACAACCAGGAGACTAATTCCCTGAATATTGCGAGATTGTCTGTGTAAGATTCGGGCATTTACTTTTTTACCGCCAATAACTCCTGCTGAGATTGAGAATCCTGAGATGTAATGCAATTTACCTGAGCGTTTAAAACCCCCCCGGCTTCCACGACAAAATCTTTACAGACTACTTTACCCGAACAGTTTCCGGTAGAAAGGATAATCAATTCCTTTGAAGCTCTGATCTCTCCTTCAAACGTTCCGCCAATGGTCATACTGGAAGCTTTTGTATCTGCAAAAACCTTCCCTTCCTCGGCAATAATTACGGTTTCCCCGATAAGCGTCCCCTTGACAACCCCTTTTATCACCAGCTTACCTTTGCTGGAAATAGTACCGTCAACCGTCAACTCTTTGTCAATGATGGAAAAGTCTTTGGATTTATTTTTCATTATGCGTCTCCCGCGAACAATTTAAAGTAACTGAACCGAGGAATATTTTATCACGCTCAATTTCCAGGCGATAACTACATGATGCTTTGTCTGCATCGCTGTTTGCTATGTTGTTTATCGCCATAGGCTTGCCAATATCTACAGGCCGCCTAACAGCATCGGAACCGGCGATAAAGGCCTTTACGCCCGCATTCCGAACAACATTAGTACTTATATCAAACAGCTTCAAAGGCGTATCCACATCCACCAAAGCCGTGTCACCGGGAGTCAAACCGCGCAGCTCGCCGTTTTCCGTCCCTATAACGACGTATTTCAGAACCGGGTCTTCAAGATCAAAGAATAGTTTTCCGATGATATCACCATTATTTTCAACGATCATTTGATAATACTTCCCTCTTTTCCCCAAAGAATAGCTTTTCCACAAATCTCGGCCTGTATTGATGACATATCCACGATCCTCACCGGTGTTATTGTCAGGAGCTCCCACATACCCCTTAAGATTAACTATCATTTCGGAAGGATTGCCAATATCTGAAATTACGTCAACAATTTCAACTTTGTCACCTTTTACGAGCTTGACGTGCTCTTCATTTTCAAAGATACGTTCATCGCCGTTAATTTTGATCTTATATAAAAGTATGCCCGAGCCTGTTTTTTTTTGATCTGATACGGCGGCTTCAGCGACTAATTTCTTCCCGCCGCCTATTATTTTTATATTGATGCTGCCGCATGCATAGTAATCTTTGCGCACAATAATTTTTGTGGGTTTTGTGATAGAGATTTTCTTACGTATATCGCTTACGGTTCCGTAACCGGCAATATCGGCAGTCAGTCCGCGCTTATAGTTGGACTCAATATGAGATATCATAATCGTATCACCGGCCTCGATCGACAGTGGCTGCCCGTCCTTGACTACCACGGGCAGAGAATCGTTGATCGAAATGACCAGATAGTTGAGTACCGGACGCTCAAGCTTAATTCCCGGTGTTTCGGGTACAATCCCCAATCTATCCATAAAGGCATTGATGGTAAGATTATGATGGCGAATCTTTTGCTCCATGGAAAGAGATTTGCTGCTTTCAATTCCAAAAGCCGGAATTCCATATGTATATAAAGCATAATATGTGGCGGATTTTCGTTGTTCTTTATGCAGGGAACTGACTTCCTGTGTTCTGTGGTTGTTGAAATGAAAATGGTTGCGGGGATTTTTTATTTTTTTATTGATCTCCTGACTGACAAACCTTGCCATTTCGCCCAGATGGATCGTTTTCCCGGTTTTAGGATCCACATAAGTATCGACGTCTGCAATAATCGACTGGCCATACCTTTTCGGGTTTCTATGGGGTCCTTCCCATTTTGCGGAATAAAAACCGGAACCTTCATGCAAATTAAGCAGGCAATCACTCTCACTGATCAGCTTTTTTAGAATTGCAACAATTTCGGTTTCATAGTTGCTTTTGGGATCTTCGCCGAATTTCCGATTCATATCTTCATTTATCTTGCGACGCTTGGCCACTATGGATCGAAAGTTGGCTCTGGGTACGACAATAAGATTCCCTTTCGCCAGACTGGTATCGGCATAATGATCAACGGAAAGGTATCCCCCCGGCTCATCTCCCTGGATCCCGCCGATAAGCAGCAGCGTTTTCCCGGGTTCTTTACCGTAGATTCTATATACGTTAAGTTCATAATCCGTACCTTCAAAAAAAGCGGTGTGTATCCTTTTCTGGGCACGGACAGAACCCGGCAGAATAAAAACAAGTGCAATCACAAAAATAATTGCTCCGGCTTTGACGTGCACGGCAAATCCGGCTCTGTTGACAGTTGGAAACACTATTTTATCCTTATCCTTCCGTCGGTTCAGGAGGCGTTACTTGAACTGTTATGGGAATTTCACTCTCCAACAACAGCTTTCCATCTGCGTTATAAATAAATATCGTTACATATTGAAAACGTTTCGGGTCACCCGAGTATTTGTGCTGAAATTTCACGGTTTTAAAACGGGCAATTGAAAAATATTGCCCCCTGCGGATCCGGGAAGGCTTCCCTGATACAAAAGAGACAGACGGAATTGCAAACCATTGTTTCCGGTCATCCCTATCAATTTTTAATACCACAAAGGCATGCCCTGAAATCGTTTCTGTGTTCTGATCGGATTTTCTGAGTTTAAACGTTACCTTCAAGTTATTGGCTTCTAATGTATTCAAAACCATCAAATCTTCAATACTGATCATTTGCGGTTCTGCATCCGGCATGCTTGGTTCGGAAATATCCTGTTCATCCCCTACAACCGCTGCAATTGCAGCCTCTTTTTCAGGCGGAACTTCTTTTACGGTTTCAACAACTTTTTTAATATCCGGCGCTGGGGGTTTAATAGCTGCAGAAACGTATTTATCTTTAGACAGGTCCGTCTTTTTTTCAGTTGTTTTTTCTTCTGTCTCGATCCGGTCGGCTTTAATCTTCGCTTCAGCCAAGACCATACGAACCATAAGGAGTTCCTTTTCATCCTGCAGAGACTTTACCTTCTGTCGTGAAACTCCCAAAGCGTTTATCAGGCTCCTATTTTCTTCAGCTTCGCTGCTGTACAGAAAATAAAGACCCACCGCTAAAGCAACCACAATGAAAACCGCAAAAGTGAGTGTAATCGCAAGTCCTTTAAAGCGCTTGACCGGAATTACTTTTCCACGATCTCCTACGAACAAAAGGGTCCAGCGGCCGGCCCTCTTTTTTGGTTTCGGTACGGCGATCCCGTTTAACTCTTTTACCCGGTTTCCCGAAAGATGTTTCATAGGCTGTATTCTCTTATATGTTTGTTTAACATATCAATGTGTTAAGTTCAACAATCATAAACCCAGAATATATTTAGAAATTCTAAATCTAAGATATGCTTGAACTAATTGGACAATATCAAGTGAACAGCATCTCCTTTTACAGCTCCCAAATAGCGTCGGGCACTACCGCAATTCACGGCGATCTCCAGATATCCGGAGCTGCCGATTATGGCCATAGGGCTCTGGAGGCTTGCACTTTCATAATTTAAAGACAATCCGTTAATTTTACTCTGTCCGATCGCGACTTGAAGCTTTTTGCTTTTGCCGGCATTTATAAAAGCCGCAAGACAATCTGAATCAATAAATGATAAAGGCCGCCTGGCACAGGTCATGGGGATCAACGTGGTGAGTGATATCGATAATCACGGCATCCGGGTTTACTGACAGGATAACGCCCTTCATGAGACCCACATATGTGTCTTTAAGGCCAAAATCTGTTAAGAGTGTAATAGTCGACATGGTTCAGTGAAATATTTTTTGCTGAATACTGTGCCCCAAGTGACGATACGCTGCATCCGATGCCTTTCTACCTGAAGATGTTCTTATGACCATTCCGATTTTCAAAAGATAGGGTTCAACCACATCTACCAGCGTATCAGACTCTTCCTGAAGAGTGGCGGCAATAGCTTCGATGCCAACCGGACCGCCTTTATAAAACTCGATAATTGTTTGCAGATAGCGACGGTCAAAATTCGTGAGCCCTTTTTCATCAACCCCTTCCAGGGACAATGCTTCCGTAACTGTTCTTTTGATAATGACTCCGTCTGCCCGCACCTGGGCATAATCCCGCACCCGTTTGAGAAGCCTGTTGACTATCCTGGGTGTTCCTCGGGATCGCTTTGAAAGCTCGGCGGCGCTTTCATCATCTATCTCAACGTTAAGCAACATCGCCGAACGCCTGATGATTTTTACCAGCTCTTCTTCACTGTAAAAATCAAGGTTCCTGAAAATGCCAAATCGATCCCGCAGGGGCGCCGACAAGAGCCCTACCCGGGTAGTAGCCCCGGCAAGCGTAAATCGATTCAGGCGGTATTTGTGACTGCGGGCATACATCCCCTTATCGAAGACAAAATCAACGGCAAAATCCTCCATGGCAGGATAAAGAAACTCTTCCACCGTCTTTGGTATGCGGTGGACCTCGTCGATAAAAAGAATATCTCCATCTTCAAGATGTGTAAGGATGCCGATCAGATCTCCGCCCTTTTCAAGGGCAGGTCCGGAAGTTGAGGTAAGATTTCCTCCCATTTCATTGGCGATTATATGCGCCAGGGTTGTTTTCCCCAGACCTGGCGGGCCGTGTAAAAGAATATGGTCTATCGGTTCTTGGCGCTGCTTGGCCGCCTCAATAGCAATTTGAAGGGTTTCCACAACCTCAGACTGGCCGACATAGTCTGCGAATTTTTCTGGTCGCAGGGACAGAATTGCCGGTTTCCGGTCGTCCGGCAGGCATGCCCCGGTCAGTACACCCTGCTTATTAAAAGAATCTAATAGGATATCGTCTGTCATAATATGTCTTTATTTCTCGCTCCGATATACTTCTTCAAAAAGTTCTTCAGAAGTAGTAATCGCACTATTACGTTGCATGGCTGCGGCAATCATCCGCTTTGCATCGCTGACTCTATAGCCCAACTGACCGACAAGTACATCCATGACCTGTTTGGCAGCATCCTCCTCTACCGGCATCTTTGCTTTCTCCGCTTTGCGGATTAATGCAAACTTGTCCATCTTACCTTCAAGGGTGGCTATTATTTTGCGAGCAGTCCGTTCACCGATTCCTTTTAATTGCTTTAGCTTTTGTACATCTTTGGCCTCTATGGCCCTGGCAATCTCGCGCACAGAAATATCCAGGGCCTTAACCGCCTTCATGGCGCCAATGGCTTCTACCGAAATAAAATGTTGAAAGAATTCTTTCTCGACTTCAAGATTAAAACCGATCAGTACCGGCTTGGGTTGGCGCTCGGTCTGCTGGTGAAAAATATAAAGAGATATCTTTTCGCCAATAGATTTTGTTCGCAAGGTCTCCATCACAAAGACGGGCAGTAAAACCTCATATCCAACCTGGTTGGCCAACAGGAGTATCCTGTCTCCCTCCTTTTTCAACAATGTGCCTTCAAGGTAACCGATCATTATCTTTTTTTAAAACGAAACAGGCCCAAAAGCGCTAAACCCATAGCATCGGAAGCATGGTAAGGCCGAATAGGTGTTTGCAGTTTTAATAAATGCCGCACAGCCTTTTCAAGCTGCTTTTTGCTGGCATTGCCGTTTCCCGTCAATATCTGCTTGGCCTCGCGTACGGGTACTTCGGCAACCGGTACGTTAGTCTTACACCCGGCAAGCAGAACAACACCGCTAACCTTCCCTAAGGTAATGCCTGCCTTTGGAAATTTTTCAACGGAAAAAACGTCTTCAACTACCATGAGATCCGGCTTTGTATCCTCCAAAACCCGTATTAGTCTTGAATAAATCTGTTCAAGGCGATGTGGCAAAGATATATTGCTCGAAGTATTAATACTGCCGTAGGAAAAGCCATCTATCTTAAGCCCGCCTCCCCTGACGATTCCAAAACCAGTAGCAGCCAACCCTGGATCTATTCCGACAATCGTTACCATCCTAAACTCTTATTTCCGGATACTGGATACTGCATACTGGATACTCGATACTCGATACTGGATACTCGATACTCGATACCGGATACTAAATAACTCAGTAGTCGGGAAGTTTTTTTCCATAATGCTTGGAAAATTAGCGAAATGGATGATCAGATTTTAAAGCGTGTGCTGTTTGAGTATATTAAGGATCGTTAGAAAGAACAGACGTATTGCCAAAAGCTGCCATGGCAAGCGATCACCAGTCGTTTTACAAAATAATTAATATTATTGCAAAAGCTTCTGTTCTTTCTTTACGAACCTTTATATACGAGTTCATACGGTTTAAAATATGATTATCCATTGAGCGGTCTTGCAGCAAAAACTCCCCGACTACTCAAATAACTTTACATTTTAAGGCTTTAACCTTTTTAATTTTTGTTTTGCGATCTTGGCTTCATTCGATTCTGGATATTTTTTTACCAGTTCCGTTAGAATCAGACGGGTGTTAGCTTGGTCGCCAAGGCTGGAAAAGGCAAAACCCTGCTTGAGGAGAGAGGCCGGAACTTTATTTCCTTTTGGATATTTTTCTATGACCTTCTGGTATTCTAATATGGCTTTTTCATACCACTTTTCACGATAATAGGTTTCCCCAAGCCAAAATTGAGCATTATCAGCCTGGGGTGATTGCGGATATAATTGCAGCAACTGTTGAAACTCTTCCCGGGCTGTTTCAAAATCACTTTGAGCAAAAGCCTGCTTGGCCGACTTGTAAATTTTGCCTGCTGAAAGTTCTTCTTTAGAAGGAATGTCTGATGTTGTCTGGGGCTCTTTTTCAAGTTTTAATTCAGATTTTGTTGTTTCAAGATTAAGGTACAGTTCTATATGTACAATCCGATCCATATTTGCGCTTATCATCTGCTCAATTCGATCCAGTTGTTTTTTTTGTTTGCCTTTTGAATCTTCAAAAGCCTTAATTTTCTGTTTGAGCAGATATTCCGTTTCTTCCAGCTTCCCCCATAATACGCGGATCTCTCCTCTGAGCTGATCAATCAATACATTTTGGCCGGCAGATCGTTCTCTTAGATCCTCCCCGTTTTTAATGTATTCATCAATACGCGAATCAAACTGCAGACTCCGTTGTTCTGTCGCGGCGCTACGCTCCTCGACCACAGACAGGCGATTGTCAAGGGTTAGAATATCCTGCTGACCTGCACACCCCGGCAGTATTATCATCCCTAATAAAGCAAAAACAATGATTTGAAATGCACGTTGATTCATTGTATTTACACCGTCGGTGTTTTACCAAAAAACAGCCCGCCGTAAAAGGCGGGCTGTTGGCTAACTGCAGACAAGCGGCAGCCTGTCAGCCGCTTGCCGATTTTCAAGACCTTTTATAAGCCATTAAGGAAATCCAGTAAAAAGGTCCTATTCAAGCGTGAAATGCGCCCGTCTGTTTTTTGCCCAGGATTCTTCATTGGAACCATAATCTGCCGGGCGTTCTTCGCCGTAACTGATAGTGTTAAGCCTTGACCCGTAAATACCAAGATCCATCAAATAGGATTTGGCACTGTTGGCTCGCCGATCACCCAGAGCAAGGTTGTATTCGTTGGTACCGCGCTCATCACAGTGTCCCTCAATAGTCACTTGAGCATTTTGATTTTTCTGCAGCCATGCCGCTTTCCACCTCAAAATTTCCTGTGCCTCCGGCAGTAGATTTGATCTGTCAAATTCAAAGTGGATGTCTTCATTCAAAAACCTGTTTTGGGCAGCCATCATCTTACGTCTTGCTTCTTCCTGCAAACGTTCTTCTTCCATTCTCCGCTGCCTTTCCGTCTGTTCAGCCTCGCGGGCCTTGATGCGCGCCTCTTCCTCTGCCTGTTGTTGTAAGGCAGTTTCATCCTTGACAGTCTTTTTTGCACACGAAACCGTAAACAGCAATCCAGGGATTACAAATAACAGGGCCAAAATTATCCACAATTTTTTTCGCATTTTTACCTCCTTTTAAAGATATAGTACCTTATTTATTTATAATTCTTGGTGACCATTTTGGTTCTGTCTGCTTACCCGGCAATGTAAATAACCGCCGTTGGTCAGTTCCATAAGCAGTCATAACATAGATTCTTGAGGGTCCTTCCCGAGTTGAACCAAAGGCAATCAGGCTTCCGTCCGGAGACCACGTCGGCGATTCGTTGCCCCCTTCATTGTGTGTCAATTGAACCGGATCATCGCCGTCAACACCTATTACCCAGATATTACTCCGACCGTTGTCCATACCCGAATACGCTATCTTGTCCCCTTTGGGAGACCAGCTTGGCTGTGTATTGTAATGCCCTATAAACGTTAATCTTTCAGCCTGGCCGGATTCTATATTTTGGATATAAATCTGAGGGGTACCCGACCTATTGGAAACAAAGGCCATTTTTTTGCCATCCGGGGACCAGGTCGGTGAAACATCAATTCCCCAAGTATATGTTAATCTTTTAATAATTTTTCCGGTTCCGGTCAACAGATAAATTTCCTGGTCGCCCGAAAATGAAAGGGTAGCAGCTAATTCAAATTTGCCCGGAACCCAGCTAGGGGTTGTATTAATGCCCTTTTTAGCAATAACAGCGCCTCGCTTTTCTTTCAAGTTTTTTATATAAAGATCCGGGTTGCCGTTGATATATGAGGTGTAAGCGATCCATTCTCTGTCCGACGACCAAGCCGGTGTAATAGTTATGCTTTTTGTATCTGTTACTTGTCTGGAATTATAACCGTCAAAATCGCAAATGTAAACTTCCTTGTTCCCCGAACCAGTGGAAACAAAAGCGATTTCGCTGTCAAAAAACCCTCTGTCACCGGTTAAAAAAAATATCACTTCACTGCAAAAACGGCGTACCATTTTACGCTGATCTTTAAGCCATCCCTTGTATCTTTTGCCCACCAACAGTTTTTCTTCAAAAGTGTCGTACAGTCTAAGCTCCATTTCAACCAGATTATCAATAACCAGAATTTGGCCGGTGACTAAAAGCTCTGCACCGATACCGGTCCAGTTATGGAAGTTAACCACTGAATAGATAGTGTCGGATTGCGGGTCAACAAGAAAGGCTTCACGGTCAAGCATCTTAAAATAACCGGTAAATTCCAAAGTCTCGGAGAGTAAATCAGATGCCTGTCGTGCTACATGTGCTGCAGTTTTGTCAGGTGACGTGTTCTTGAATACAGGCACAGCAATTGGAATTTTTCTTAAAAAAGGATTGGTAATATCAATATAATCATACTCTGCTCGGCATACTGCCGGGGCAATAATAATGGACACGATTGTGATTAAAAAAACTGTTTTAAGGCGTAATACTGTCATCAGTCACCCTATTTGGAAAGAGATCTTTGAAACGGGAAAAAGTTTTTTTGCCAATACCCCTCAAGGCCGTCAGGCCGCTCTTCAAACAATGTGCTCCTCAAGCGCAGCACTCCATCCGTACTACTTACTTTACTCCCTTGGGCGTAAATCTCAAGCCGACTATCACAGACGGCTTTGTAATCCCCGGCGGATGTGGGCGTACCGGATTCGATTTGAGGACAGCCTTTTTGGCAGAATCGTCCAAATAGTTGTTCCCTGACCTTTTATCAAACCAGATATCTTTGATCTCACCGTTGGGCATTATTTTAAACGCCAGTTTAACTTCAAGATCAGTTCGTCCACCGGCCAGCGACTCCGAAAATGCCCAGTTTTTATTAACCTGATAGGCAACTTCAATCCGGTAAATATCAATCAACTCCAACATCTTTTTACTGCCGTATTCGGAAGCACCCGGCATTGCCGGCCCCTTTCCTTGTAAGGCTTGATGCTTTTGTTTATCCAGCTCCACGGTCTTTTGGACTTTATCTTTCAAACGATCAAGCGCTTGGGTAATCTGATCGGGCCGGGCTTGTTCAACTTTCTTTTCAAGTCTTGTTATGGCACGCTTAACCATCTGCGAAGACTTGAAGGTCTCTTTTTTGAGCGACTTTTTGGTTTTATTCTTTGGCTCCACAGAAACAGCTTTTGACGGCTCCTGATAAGCTTCTGAATCATTTTTAGGCAAAATTTTGGAAGCCTGTAACGTTTTTTGGGTTTGAAGCGGCAACTGCCTAAGCGGCGCCGGTATCTTTTCCTGGGCGGGCAATGTAACCATGCTGACATTTATCACCGAAAGCGTAGGCATTCTCTCCATTTTAAAGTCGGGGGCAAAGATCAAAATCCCGAAAAAAACGACATGGCATATGCTTGAAAGTGAAAAAAATATCAAGAATGTACGGGAATTATTCCCTATTCCTTGATGCCAATATACTTGAGAGTGCATTTTTACTTCTCGCCCTTATCCTCGTGGCCGAGCGGCTCGGTTATCATGCCCAGTTTTTCGACTCCAGCCCCTTTTATCTCGGACATAACACGGACCACGACACCATATGCAATATCTTTATCCGCCCGCAGAAAAACTTCCCGATCCTCACGGCTTTCAAAAATTTTCCTCAATTTCTCCTTAAGAAAATCAAACTCAACCTGATAGTCGTTGATATATACCTGGTTCTGCTTATTGATTGTGATGATCAGATGCTCTTTCTGGGGAATAAGCTGCTCAGATTTCGTTTCCGGCAAAGCAACGTCTACCCCCTGCATCATCATTGGCGCCGTAACCATAAAAATAATCAACAGTACCAGCATGACATCTACAAACGGTGTTACGTTGATATCGGACATCAGGCGGTCACTGCTGCTCTCAAACGCCATTAATCACCACCCTTTCCATTTAAGATGTCCCGTTCAATAATATTTAAAAAATCGGCTGAAAAATTTTGCAATTCAGCCTCGAACGTCCTTATTTTATGCATAAAATGATTAAAGGCGATCACCGCCGGTATTGCGGCTGCCAACCCGGCGGCAGTTGCAATAAGCGCTTCGGAAATGCCGGGAGCCACCACGGCAAGGCTGGCGGAACCTTTAAGCCCGATACCATGAAAAGAATTCATAATACCCCATACGGTCCCGAATAAACCGATAAAAGGTGTTGTATTGCCGGTTGTTGCCAGGAAAGGAACCATCTGGGTCATCTTAGTTGTTTCCTCATTTGTTGCCCGGCGCAAGGCTCGTTTTATATTATCGGTCCCGGCAAATCTTGAACTTAAAGAGGGATTTTCCGGGACCGATGATTGCGGCGGTTGCGATGTGGCCAACGCGCTGGATGAACTTAATTTTTTAAGTTCTGCATATCCAACGCGAAAAACCCTGGCAATGGGACTCCCTCGAAGCTGCTTGGCTTTCGCAAAAGCATCGGAGAGATCCCTGCTTTTCCAGAAAAAATCCGTAAAAATTGCTGATTCTGTATATGCCCGTTTTATATACTGATATTTCATGATCATAATCGCCCATGACGTGATGGAAAAAAAGAGCAGCAGTATCAGTACAAACTGAACCATCAACCCGGCGTTCATAACAATGTTGATTAAATCCATGTCCACAGGAATCATAATAACTCCGGTTTAAGTGCAATGTATTAATTATTTTTTTTAAACACCTGCGAGTCTAAAACATACTTCAATAACAGGTAGTTTTAAATATAAAAGCGTATATGAACCCGGATAGAGTGTCAAGGAATTTGGTTGCTCTTGACATTGCTTGTAATTATTGTTTTGTTTTATACTCAGCCTGTCGAGAAACGTAAAGAACCCTGGCCAAGAGGACCAGGCCTTGGTTTGCCCCTGAAAGGGGCTGTTTCCTGCAAATTGAACAAGTGCGAAGTGACTAAAGTGCGCTAAAGTGCCTAAAGTTATGGTGTCGCTCCGCTCCGCTGGTTTTATATAATTGACAGAATTCCTTAACTTTAGCTCACTTTAGTTCACTTCAAACTTTAGGCACTTTTAAGGTTTTCGGAAGAGCCAGGTATCTCTGACCCGTCCCATAGGACTAGTTTTTTCAGAACATAATAAAAACAGCTCTCGGAATATCGGGTCCAGATGGCAGGCGGAAAGGGATAATGTATGAAAAACATCGCCAACCTTCTGTTTAAAGCCAAAATTTTAAAAAATATCCCCAGGTCGGGCTATCATTTTCTGGGCGTGGGAAAGGAATCAGTTGCTGAACATTCATTTGGCACTGCCTTTATTGCTTATGTCATTTCTCAAATAGAGCCTGATGTCAATGCCTTGAGACTGATAAGTATGTGCCTGGTGCATGATCTTACCGAGGCCAAAATCGGTGACCTGAACTATGTCCAAAAAAAATACGTAACCGCCGACGAAAACAAAGCCTTGGCAGATATAACCGCTAATCTCCCGTTTGGGTCTGATCTTGCCGATCTTATCACAGAATTTAATGAAGGCCTCTCCCTGGAAGCCAAGCTTGCGCGGGATGCGGATCATCTCGCTTTTATTTTAGAACTAAAAACTTTGGCGGACATCGGCTACAATCCGCCAAACAAGTGGCTCCCTTTTGCGTTGAAGCGTCTGCAAACAAAAACCGGTAAAGCTCTGGCGCAAAATATCATGGAAACAAGCTGGGATGCCTGGTGGCTCGAAAATTACGTAGATAGTTAAAAGTGATATTTTCATAAAAAGTGAAGAATCTATCTGTTGTGTAATATTGCATTTTTATGTACTAAATGTCATCGTTTTACATTTCACGTTTCACTTTTTACAAATTTATCAAAAGTAAATCCAAAATATCGGAGGAAATGATGAATTGGCTGATAAACACCCTGGGAACTTCCATCGGAAAAAAGCTGATGATGGCCATAACCGGCCTCTGTTTCTGCTGCTTTTTGATTATTCACCTTGCCGGCAATCTAACTCTATACGGCGGCAAAGATCTTTTTAACGCTTACGCCGAGCACCTGCATTCATTGGGACCGCTTCTTACTATATCTTCATGGATCCTTTTGACCCTGGCGATCATCCATGTATTGACAGGTGCAATACTCTTTTATCAAAATTATAGATCAAGGCCGGTCGGATATGCTGTCAAAAAAAGAGCCGGTGGCCGCAGCCTGGGGTCGGCAACCATGCCGTACACCGGTTTTGTTCTGTTTGCATTTATCATTTTTCACCTGGTCAATTTTCATTTTACGGATAAAACCAACACGACCATCTATCAAATTGTCGCCGGTGCATTTGCAGACCCGGTCTATGTTTTCATATATATTGCCGCCATGATCGTTGCGGCAATTCATGTCAGCCATGGATTCTGGAGTGCTTTTCAGACCATCGGGGCCAATCATCCCAAATACATGCCCATTATCGCAGCAGTTAGTATCGTCTTTGCCTTGATTGTCGGAATCGGCTTTGGGTTTATTCCCATTTACTTTACGCTTATCTTGTAAAAATGAACTTCTCAGCAAATTCAGCAATCGGGGAGTTTTTATCATAAATGTGTATG
This sequence comes from Candidatus Desulfatibia vada, assembly GCA_014383215.1. GTDB lineage: Bacteria > Desulfobacterota > Desulfobacteria > Desulfobacterales > UBA11574 > Desulfatibia_A > Desulfatibia_A vada. The sequence continues at coordinate 29,264 of JACNIG010000247.1, forward strand.
AATTAGCGCAATGGATGATCAGATTTTAAAGCGTGTGCTGTTTGAGTGTATTAAGGATCGTTAGAGAGAACAGACGTATTGTGGAAATCTATCATCGCAAGAGATCACCGGTGGGTAAACAAACCAATAGATTTTATTGTGAAGGCCTCTGTTCTTTCTTTACAAGCCTTTATATACGAGTTCACACGGTTTAAAATATGATTATCCATTGAGCGGCTTAACATCGACTCGCCCAACAACTTATTGAGAAATAACGTATTAATTAAACAATAGTTTGCAGTTTCAGCTCTGTTGCGAAAGGAAAAAATATGAAGCTTAATGCCAACATTCCCGGGGGACCGCTTGCTGAAAAGTGGGATCGACACCGTTTCGAACTTAAACTTGTTAATCCGGCCAACAAAAAAAAGTTTAACATCATCGTCGTCGGTACAGGGCTTGCGGGCGGCAGCGCCTCTGCATCCCTTGCCGAACTGGGCTACCGGGTCAAAACTTTTTGCATTCAGGACAGCCCACGGCGCGCTCACAGCATTGCCGCCCAGGGAGGAATTAACGCCGCTAAAAATTACACTAATGAAGGCGACAGCATCCAGCGCCTTTTTTACGACACCATTAAAGGCGGTGATTTCAGGGCCAGGGAGGCCAATGTCTATCGCCTGGCCCAGATAAGCAACAATATTATCGATCAATGCGTTGCCCAGGGGGTCCCCTTTGCCCGTGATTACGGAGGACTGCTTGCCAACCGCAGTTTTGGCGGATCCCAGGTATCCCGGACGTTTTACGCCCGGGGACAGACCGGCCAACAACTCCTGCTGGGTGTTTACAGCGCTTTATCAAGACAGATTGCCGCCGGAAATATAGAAATGTTTGCCCGCCGTGAAATGCTGGATCTTGTTGTTGTAAATGGTCAGGCCAGGGGCATTGTCGTCCGCAATCTGATTACCGGCCAAATCGAACGTTTTGCCGCCGATGCCGTGGTGCTGGCCACCGGGGGCTATGGCAATGTGTTCTATCTGTCCACCAATGCCATGGCATCCAATGTCAGCGCTACCTATCGGGCTTACAAACGCGGCGCTTTTTTCGCCAATCCCTGTTTCACCCAAATTCATCCAACCTGTATTCCCGTGCACGGGACCTATCAATCCAAACTGACATTGATGAGTGAAAGCTTAAGAAACGACGGCCGGGTCTGGGTACCGAAAACTCCCGGGGACAAACGCCCGCCCGGTCAGATTCCCAAGTCTGAAAGAGATTATTACCTGGAAAATAGATACCCGAGTTTCGGCAACCTGGTCCCGCGGGATGTGGCTTCGCGCAATGCCAAGGTCCAGTGCGACATGGGAAAAGGGGTGGGTGAAACCGGCCTGGCGGTTTATTTAGACTTTGAAGATGCCATCAAAAAGGATGGAGAAGCCGTCATTGCCCAAAAATACGGCAACCTTTTTCAGATGTATGCAAAGATCACCGGCTCCAACCCTTATAAAGAGCCCATGATGATCTACCCGGCGATTCATTACGCCATGGGGGGACTGTGGGTCGACTATAATCTTATGAGCACCATTCCGGGACTCTTTGTCCTTGGTGAAGCCAATTTCTCAGACCACGGCGCCAACCGTCTAGGTGCCAGCGCTCTGATGCAGGGATTGGCAGACGGCTATTTCATCATCCCATATACCATCGGCGGTTACCTTGCCGGCACGGCCCTGCCGGAAGTTACAACCGATCATGCGGCCTTCGAATCTGTATCCGAGGAAGTTACAAACCTCGTCAACAAGCTGCTGGCCATAAACGGCAGTCGAACCGTTGATGATTTTCAAAGACAGCTTGGCAACATTCTCTGGGAGTACTGCGGAATGTCAAGAAACGAAGAAGGACTGTTAAAAGCGCAAAAACTTATCCAAGAACTGCGCGCAGAATTCTGGCAAAACGTAATTGTTCCGGGCTCTGACAAAGATTTTAATCAGAGTCTTGAGCGGGCCGGACGAGCCGCCGATTTTCTTGAGTTTGCCGAGTTGATGGTCATCGACGCATACAGCCGCAAGGAATCCTGCGGCTGTCACTTAAACGAAGCCTATCAAACCGAGGACAACGAAGCCTTGCGTGACGATGAAAATTACAGTTACGTTGCTGCCTGGGAGTTTGCAGGAGATGACAAAGCACCGCATCTTAACAAGGAACCGCTTAACTTTGAAAACGTCGAATTAACCCAAAGGAGTTACAAGTGATAAAAACCATCAATATTACACTAAAAGTCTGGCGCCAAAAGAGTTCCGACGTAAAGGGCGGTTTTGAATCCTATCATGCCACAAATATTTCCACCGACATGTCCTTTTTAGAGATGCTCGATGTCGTCAACGAACAGTTGACCCTTAACGGCAAAGATCCGATTGCTTTTGATCATGACTGCCGGGAAGGCATCTGCGGGATGTGCGGAGCCGTTGCCAACGGTCGCGCCCACGGTTCTGAAAAGGGAACAACCCTGTGCCAGCTTCATATGCGGCATTTTTCGGACCGGGACACCATTGTCGTCGAACCCTGGCGGTCAAGAGCGTTCAAGCTCATTAAAGATCTGGTGGTTGATCGCAGTGCCTTTGATAAAATTATTCAGGCCGGCGGATATGTTTCCGTCAATACCGGTGCGGCACCGGAAGCCAACACCATCCCCGTGCCCCAGGAAATAGCCGAAAAAGCAATGGATGCCGCGGCCTGTATCGGTTGCGGAGCATGTGTTGCCTCCTGCCCTAACGCTGCGGCCATGCTTTTCGTCGGCGCCAAGATATCTCAACTTGCTCTGCTCCCCCAGGGAAAACCGGAAGCAGCCCAACGTGCATTGTCCATGGTCAGGGCCATGGATGCACTCAATTTTGGAAACTGCACCAACGAAAGAGAATGCGAAGCAGAATGTCCCAAGGAGATATCAATTACCAATATCGCCCGCATGAACCGCGAATTTATCAAGGCGGGGTTTATCTCAGCCATTAAATAGGAGTTGTCAAAATAGCATTCCGTTGCCGCCGCCGGATAATTTCGTTTAGATCGGCAAGAACTCGCAAATAAAAGCGCGTAAAAGCGAACATGGCTATGGTTTTAAGAATATAGTGCCGTAATATGATTTTGTTCCCAATGGAGGCACTTCGCTGATGTTCGCTTTAACGCGCTCTAAGTTGCTCAGACAGCTTCCCGACCTAAACGAAATCATCCGGCGGCTTGCTAAAAACATGAACCCAAGTAACTCAATCGGAACATATTTATGACAACCGCTATACTTCAGCAGTAAGTAAGTATTTTACATAATGATTTGTGAAGCAGCGCAATGGATGATCAGATTTTAAAGCGTGTGCTGTTTGAGTGTATTAAGGATCGTTAGAAAGAACAGACGTATTGCCAAAATCTATCATCGCAAGAGATCACCCGCCGTTTATCCAACCACTTAATATTATAACAATAAATTCTGTTCTTTTTTACGAGCCTTTATATACGAGTTCACACGGTTTAAAATCTGATTATCCATTGCGCGGTCTTACGGCGAAAATGCTCGACCCCTGAATTTATTAACTCAAGTTTCGCAACCTCTATCATAAATAAATAAGAGGTCTGATTGGTATCTGCAGGCAAATGATGACTGTATTACGGAGGTCCTGTTGTTTTCGTAAAGGGCGATATGCCGGTCGGATACGAAAATGCTGCCCGTGGCCCGATATTTGGGATGGCTTCCGCGACTTCTCATGATATATCAAAGCATTACACCATCCCAAATATCAGGCCACATCGCCATAGTGATATTCATATCGCCCTTTACGAAAATGACAGGACCGGAGTCAATCGGCGACAATGCTGCACTCTTTAAACTGTAAATAGTATCGCTGCCATCATAGTTTCGCGACTTTTTAGGGGTGCGAAACTTGAGTTATTAAGTTTAAACAGATTCTCCTATATCTGTGACTTAGTCGTCACATACCTTCCAATAGGGCTTCTCGGCTTCCCAGCTATCCATAATTTCCGCCGGAGGGCGAACCACCACCGCCTTGCATTCGGCGGTGAGCGTCCCGTCAGGAAGGCGGATCTCACCGGCAACCTTGGCCCGGTTTGCACTCTGCTTGATCACCCGGCCGGTCGCCGTCAGCGGTGTGTCGGTTGGGGTCGGGCGGCGAAACAAGACCTCCAGTTTCAACGCAACCATCAGTGCATCTTGGCCGGACTTGAGCATGACCGCCCGCCCGGAGGTCTCATCCAGAATGGCTGCAACAATACCGCCATGAACAACCCCGGGATAGCCGTTAAAATGCTCGGGAACCGTTACCGTAGCCCGAACTTGCTGAGCCTCGTGATCTTCGTACCAGCTCATCTTTAGCGAAATATCATTTTCACGTCCACACACAAAACAAGTTCGCGAGCTTGCCTGTTTCTTCATATTACGCATCTCTTTCCTACTAACAGTTCATTGAAACCTAAAACCTAAATCTTAAAACCCAAAACGTGATGAATTCGATTTTTTACGAATTCATCAATCTTGACATATATACTTTGGATACAGCAATGGCAAGTCTGATAGAAAACAATTTGAGCCAATTCTATTCGAAGAGTCTTGTCATTAGAAAAAGTTACATGTCGGCCTAAATCGTCAAAAAAATAGTCATACGGCGTCAATTTACTGCCGATGATGAAAGACTCTCTAAAGTCTGCAACAGCAGGCAGTCCCGCCGAGCAGGATCACCATGTCAAAGATCGCCCAATTTGTATTACGCTCACCACCCCCTATCTCCATAAAAGCAGGAAGTTAAAACGCTTTCTTGCCTTTCCGGATTCAATCGGGGGACAAGGTGGCAACAGGGGCAAACAATGTGGCACGTTTTTTGAAAGTAAATCATTTCAGGCGATTTACGACATTGTTGTTTTGCAGTATGCGTTCACAGGTTCAGTGTTCAACGTTCAGGGTTACCTTTCCGTTGGGTTCACAAAATAAGAGTTTACCACTGCCCGACCGGCGGCAGGCGAGGCTCAGGGTTGTCTTTATTCGTTGAACCTCTGAACCCTGAACCTTTGAACCCGTGAACGGTTACAAAATTTTATTTTTTGCGAATTCATCACAATTAAAGGAGTTGAATATGATCAAAGAGCGTCTATTGTCTGTCGAAGAAATATGTCAATACCTTGGCCTCAGCCGAGACACGGTCTACAAGTGGATCGAGACCAAGGGGCTGCCAGCCTACCGCCTTGGACGTCTCTGGAAGTTTAAAAAGAAAGATGTTGATAAATGGCTTGAGCAAAACGCAAGCTAACCGCTCGCGCGCGCTTGAACGTAACCTCAACATGGCAAATTGTTCAAGACGTTAAACCATTAGGAAACAAGAGGCTCCAATGACAAAAACAAGGGAAAAACCGGCGAAAAAAATTATCAAACCCGGCAAAGATATCACCGCCCCCAAAGCAGATAGCTTAAAGAAAAAACTGCATAAAACAACGGCACAGGGTACTGTGAACCTCACTTTAGACTTTGCAGGGGTAAAGAAAATCGACCCTGTGGGTTTGAGCGTCATCATTGCCGCTCACAACACGCTAAAGAACGCTGGTGGGAAATTGACACTGAAAAACGTTTCAGATGAGTTTTTAAACTTGTTTGGAACCATACAGCTGGATCAACATTTTGAACTTCAATAGCAGGCAAATGCAACACGCAAAATCCCTTACAGTCGAACCCTGCCAAAGCGGGACCGTTACGCCACAGCGAAATTGCAGGAATTTTCAAGTCGATTCAAATAGGAGTCAACATGAGTATAGAAAATGACGACGACACCATACAGATTTTTATCCAAGAGTCTTTAGAACACCTGGCCAATATTGAAAATGACTTTTTAGCCATTGAAGGAGCCGGAGTGAATTTAGACAAAGAACTGATCAACAAAGTATATCGCACCGCTCATTCCATTAAAGGGGGGGCTGGTTTTATGGGGCTTACCAATATAAAAAACCTGACCCATGAAATGGAAAATATTCTGGGCAAGTTTAGAAGTAGCGAACTAACCCCCGATCCGGGAAGCATCAACATTCTGCTACTGGCCTCCGATACCCTCAGGGATCTGATCAACAATATCAATACCAGTAATGAAGTCGACATATCTGAACACATTGAAGCCTTGAGTGCCATCAACAAAGCTTCGCTGCTTGAAGAAGAAAAAACGCCTGCCTTTGAAATGATTGACATTACGTTTCCTGATGGGAAACACGGCCTTACCGTGGCCGCAGACGAAATTTCAAGTTCCTGGAAAGAAGGAAAATATATTTGCCTGCTCGAAATAGACTTAATTCAAGACGTTCATCTGAAAGGCAAAACGCCTCAGGGTTTTTTGGATGAAATTCAAGAATGCGGTGAGATTCTGGGCCGCCGGCTAGATGTAGACGCCGTTGGGGCCCTGGACCAGGAAGGCCTGCCCGATCAGTTGCCCTTGATAGCTCTTTTCGCCACGGTCCTGCAACCAAATGATATAAATGCACTGCTTGAGATCAATGAACAATCCATTTACGAACTTGCTGACGACATGAGCGTAAAATCTGTAGAACAAAAAGTTTTAGAAGAATCTCTTGAATCTGCAACAGAAGAGGCCATGACAACTGCAAAAGATGATTTCATTGAAGAAACTCAAGAACAATCATCTGTTCTGACAGAATCCTCATTCCAAAAAGCCGGTGTGGAAACTCAGCAGCAAAAGAAATCAGTAGCCGTCGAGTCGAGTCTCAGAGTCAACATAAGCCTGCTCGATTCGCTCATGACGCTGGCAGGCGAACTGGTATTGTGTCGCAACCAACTAATCCAGTCAATAAGCTCAAACGAACACCATACCCCGGAAATTGCAATTCAGAGGATAGATCTGATCACCTCTGAACTGCAAGAGGCCATCATGCTGACCCGGATGCAGTCTATCGGAAATGTTTTCAATAAATTCCCTCGTGTGGTACGCAATTTGGCCAGGAACCTGGACAAGCAGGTAGAGTTATCCCTGGAAGGCAAAGAGGTTGAGCTGGATAAAACTATTATAGAAGCCATCGGTGACCCACTGACCCACCTGGTTCGAAATGCCGTGGATCACGGTATCGAAATGCCTGATGACCGTCGGAAGGCGGGAAAAGATACCAGCGGCAGAATTTTTTTAAAAGCATACCACGAAGCAGGACAGGTCAATGTCGCCATCTCCGACGACGGCAAGGGGCTTGATGGCAACAAATTGGCGATAGCGGCCGTGGCCAAGGGCCTGATAACTGACGATCAGGCCAAAATGATGTCGGAAAAAGAAAAGATAAATCTGATTTTTATGCCCGGCTTTTCCACCGCGGAAAAAGTGACCGATGTCTCTGGCCGTGGAGTTGGCATGGATGTTGTCAAGACCAATCTGGACAAACTGGGCGGGGTTGTGGACATTGACTCTGAACTCGGGAAGGGAACAACGATTCGGATAAAGCTTCCTCTGACATTGGCCATTATCCCCTGTCAAATCATTGTTACCGGAGGAGAGCGTTATGCCATCCCCCAGGTCAATCTGGAAGAACTGATCAGAATTCCTGCCGGCCAGGTCAAAGATAAAATAGAGATGGTCGGAGATGCTGAAGTCGTCAGGTTGCGCGGGGATCTTCTTCCCCTGATACACCTTGCTGATACTATCAATGTTGAACGCACTTATTTCGACTCTGATAAGCAAGAGTTGAAAAGCGACCGGCGGGATAGTATCGCCGACCGAAGATCTCATAAGAGCCCCCTATTTGACGAAGATCAACCCAAAACTAAAGACTCGAAACTCGAAATCCAAAACCCGCAACACCAGGCTCGCAGCCCGCAAGACCGGCGCTATCATGCTGCCAGTGCACTCCACATCGTAGTCGTTACTACAGGTGCCATGAAATACGGATTGGTCGTCGACAGGCTGAATGATTCCGAAGAAATCGTCGTCAAACCGCTGGGACGTCATCTCAAGCACTGTAAGGGATACGCCGGAGCCACCATTATGGGTGACGGCCGTGTGGCAATTATACTGGATGTGGGCAATATAGCGAGGATGGCAGGACTGATTTCCCTGGAAGGTACTGACAGGGCCGTGAAAGTTTCCAAGGAAACCGATGATGCCGCCATCAAGGCAAACAAAGACAAGCAGTCCCTGCTGGTATTTAGAAGCGCTGAAAACGAACAATTTGCCGTTGCTTTAAACCTGGTAGAGCGTATAGAGAAGATCAAAAAAACAGCCATCGAAGAAGTGGGCGGCAAACGGGTAATGCAATATCGCGGCAGAAGTCTTCCTTTGTTTGCCATTGATGAAGTCGCTCAGGTCAAACCACTTGCGAATAAAGAAGACCTTTTGGTCATTGTTTTTACTCTTGTCGATAAAGAAATCGGTCTTTTGGCCATGGGCCCTGTGGACGCTACAGAAATATCCGCTGAAGTTGACGGCAGCACCCTCAAACAGCCGGGTATTTTAGGTTCTGTCATTATCGGCAACCACACCACCTTATTGGTAGACATCTTCGGCTTTGTTCAGGCTCTGAATCCGGAATGGTTTTCCGGACACAAGATGGTTACGACACTCGACGGCGAGGCACCCACCGTTTTATATGCAGAGGACTCCAATTTTTTCCGCAACCAGATTAAGGATTTCATTGAAGATGTAGGCTACAACGTTATCGCGGCCGAAGACGGAATGATCGCCTGGAATCTACTCCAGGAGCATGGGGAGAAAGTAGCCTTGGTAATCACGGACATCGAGATGCCCAATCTTAACGGCTACGACCTTACCGCCAAAATCAGACATGACAATCGCTTTTCCGGACTGCCGATTATAGCCGTAACCTCTATGGCGGGAGATGAAGAAATTGCTAAAGGAAAAGCAGTCGGAGTTAATGAATATCAGATCAAGCTGGACAAGGAGAAACTAATCGGCAGCCTCCATCATTATCTGCAAAGCAAATAGCTGCTGGTTAGGAAACATCGACGCGCATATTCGGCAGAGAATGCTGTCCCAGAAGGAAATCGCAGGAAATTTTAAAATATAAAAATTGATTAATACAAAAGGCAAGAAGGAGGATTTGATATGTTTAAAATCCGGAGCATCAAGGCAAAACTGCTGGCCTCAGTGGCCGCCATGGTAGTTGTATTGGTAACGGCTTTTCTGGTGAAAAGCTATCAAGAGAAAACCTCAGGCATCATGAAATACAAATATTCGGCCCTTGAATTACACTTCCAGAATATACAAAGTCTTATCAAAGGGGCGGAAATCGGAGACTGGATGGAAGAAGTTCTGCTCTCAAAGAGAAAGGACGGCTATGACAGCGCCTTAATCGTACCCGACGGTGCCGGCTTTAAAATCGCGGCAAAAACTAATACTGTGGACATCCTGTCCGGCAATGACACTCTTCTCAAGCGGGTGCTACAGACCGGTCAAGCCACAACACAGCGCCTGCACCAAAACGGCAAAGACATTTTGACATTTTTCGGGCCTGTGCAAGATTCTGCCGGCAAGCATGGGATTGCCGCCGCACTCCTTGATATCAGCACGGACATGGCTCAATTCCGCAAGTCGCTATTTGTGTCTATTGCCGCCGGCCTGTGTATTATCTTTATTTATTGCGGCATACTGTACTTTTTAGTAGACCGGCTGGTCAATAAACCGATTAAAAGTACCTATGATACCATCAGATTAATGGTAATGGAAGGTGACCTGACCAAACGCATTCCCATGCAGAAAGTCAATTGTTCACAAATGCGAAACTGTAAACATACCGATTGTCCCAGCCACGGTAAAACAGGCAGCTGCTGGCAGGAGGTCGGCTCCAATACACCCGGTGAGATCCAGTGCAGGTGCATCACTGCGGGCGAGTTTAAATCCTGCATCAATTGCTCCGTCGCCCAGAGTGTGCTGCGCGATGAACTTGACAAATTGGCCGCCTGGGTCAACACATTCATAACCCAGGTTGCCAGAATTATAAAAAATATCGCCGATCACGCCGAAACCTTGGATACTTCCTCCATCGATTTATCCAGCCTTTCCGGACAGATGTCGCAAGGGACCGAAAATATGTCCCACAAATCGAAAACTGTAGCCGCGGCAGCCGAAGAGATGAGTTCCAACATGAACTCTGTAGCTGTCGCCATGGAACAAGCCGCCACTAATATTAACATGATGGCTACAGCCTCTGAAGAGATGACCGCCACCATAAATGAAATTGCTCAAAATTCCGAGAAGGCCCGCGCCATAACCGGTGAAGCGGTCACACAGTCTAAGGCTGCATCTGACCAAATAGAACAATTTGGCAAGGCTGCCCTTGAAATAGATGAGGTCACCGAAGGAATTCGTGATATTTCAGAACAGGTTAATCTGCTGGCTCTCAATGCTACTATCGAAGCGGCACGGGCCGGAGAGGCCGGTAAAGGTTTTGCGGTTGTAGCTCAGGAGATAAAGGATCTTGCCAGACAAACAGCTGATGCGACTAATAAAGCAGATGAGAAGCTTAAATGGATACAATCCAGGTCCGCTGATTCGGCCGAGAATGTGAAGGCTATCACCAAGGTAATTGATGAAGTCAACGAAATTGTAAGCACCATTGCAACGGCAGTGGAAGAACAGTCAGTAACTACAAAGGAGATTGCCGGCAACGTGTCCCAGGCATCCATGGGAATTCAGGAAGTCAACGAGAACGTTGCCCAAAGTTCCACCGTTGCCACTGAGGTTGCAAAAGATATTGCCGAAGTCAATCAATCAGCCGCTGAAATGTCCAACAGCAGTTCTCAGGTAAATATGAGTTCGGAAGATTTATCTAAACTTGCAGAACAGCTCAATAAAATGGCTCATAAGTTTAAAGTATAAATCGTTGCACGATTTTATAGGGCGCGGCTTCGCCGTTTAACAAAGGAAATTGAGGCAACAACCATGGTAGAGATATCAGCAACTCAAACCGACAACCAGAACATAGATATTGCCACTTTCTATGTGGGTAATGCTCTCTGCGGGATTGACATACTAAATATTCAGGAAATTAATAAGCTCATAGAAATGACCAAAGTGCCCCAGGCGCCTGAGTATGTCTTGGGCATTCTGAATCTGCGAGGACAAATAGTGACCATTATCGACCTTGGCACCAAGCTTGATCTCTCTGGAACCAAGTTGAGCGATAAAACGCGTAATATTATTGTTAATTCAAAAGGAGAATCCATCGGCTTACTGGTGGAGCGCATCGGTGATGTGGTCAGAGTTAACAGTGCACAATTGGAACCGCCGCCGGCCAATATCGGTAGTGTTCAGGGTAAATTTTTTAAAGGCGTATTCAAAACTCAAAACCATTTGATTGGAATTCTGGATGTTGAAGAGATTCTCGAAGAAGAACATTAGTTTAGTCTTTTGTCACTGGTCATTGGGTATTGGAGCGCTCTTTTTTACAACTGACGAATGACACATGACAACTAGCGAATGACACATGCAACATGACAAACCCCTAAGAGTATTGATAGTAGACGACACCGTGATCTACCGCAAAATCGTAAGTGACGTCCTGGCGGAATTACCCCATGTGGAGGCAGTGGGCACTGCTCATAATGGAAAGACCGCCATAATCAAGATTGCCTCTCTGAAACCGGACCTTTTGACCCTCGATATCGAAATGCCGGAAATGAATGGGCTTGAAGTCCTGGCTCATATAAAAACAGCAGCACCGCATGTGGGGGCAATAGTGCTCAGTACGCTCACCCATAAAAGTGGTGAGCTGACCATGAAAGCGCTGGAACTGGGAGCTTTTGATTTTATCCCCAAACCGCAAGAAGGCAGCATCTCTGAAAATACCGCAGCCATAAAAAGCACCATTGCTCCTATGATCAAGGCCTTTGCACGCCACAAAGAGATAAAGAGTATTCTTTGCCAAGGCAAAATCCTTGCCTCTGCCGCCGAATCGGACGCAAAAAGACCACAGGACTCCGCAAAAATTGTCCAGCGTATGAGTACGATCACAGGCCGTAAAAGAGGAAACTCAGAGGTCGTGGCCATCGGCATTTCTACGGGAGGGCCTAATGCTCTGGCACAGATGATGCCCAAACTTCCAGCAAAACTGGGAGCGCCCATATTAATTGTCCAGCATATGCCCCCTGTTTTCACACGGTCTCTCGCCGTAAGCCTGAACGCCAAATGTTCCCTTGAAGTCCGAGAAGCGGTTGACGGTGAGCCCCTTAGGCCCGATACCGCCCTTATAGCGCCCGGCGGAAAACAGATGAAGGTTGTGGCTGCGGCTGACGGCAAATCCAGGATCATCAGAATAACAGACGACCCCCCGGAAAACAGCTGCAAGCCTTCAGTCGACTATCTAATGCGATCCATAGCTCATCACTATATGGACCGGGCAACAGGGGTTATTATGACCGGCATGGGCTCGGACGGTCTGCTTGGGTTGAAATTGATGAAACGCAACGGTGCGACTATTCTGGCACAGGACGAATCAACCTGCGTGGTTTACGGTATGCCCAAAGAACCAATTGAAGCCGGTATCGTTGATGTTATTGCACCACTGGATAAGATTGCAGAAGAAATCGTGAGAACTGTAGGTCGTTAGTCACTGGTCGCTTGTCATTAGCCACTTGCTTGCCCCGTTGAATTCCAGCGCCAGCTGGACTATTCAACTGGGGTCATTGGTCATTGGATAACTGATAACTGATCACTTTTTACTTTTCACTGTTTCCGGGTCATTGGTAAAGATAAAAGCTGAAAACATGAAAATAAGAGATGTACAGGGGAAATGACGAATGGCAAATGACGAACGACGAATGACAAGTGACAAATGACGAATGACAAGTGACAAATGAAAAAGATCACCCCCGATGAAGTTAAAATCATCGCTAAATATATACACGATATATCCGGTATTTTTTTGGATCAGAGCAAAGCTTATCTTTTGGAAACCAGGCTGGATAGCCTCGTTAAAGAAAACGGCTGTTCATCATTCTCCGAGCTTTATCATCAGGCCAAAGCAGACGGCACCAAATCAATAGAAAGAAAAATTATCGACGCCATTTCCACTAATGAAACCATGTTTTTTCGTGATACCAGTCCCTTTGATGTGCTGCAGCACAAAATTCTGCCTGATCTTATTGACATACGTTCTGCCAACTCTTCCAGTTTTTTGCCGCCCCAAATCCGTATCTGGAGTGCGGCCTGCTCCACCGGCCAAGAAGTATACAGCATTGCCATGGTATTGAAAGAACTCCTGCCAGATCTCAATAAATACAACATTACATTATTGGGCACAGACATATCTGATGCCGCAATTTCCCAATCCAGCTACGGCTCATACAACAAGTTTGAAATTGAACGCGGCCTTCCACCGGAAAAATTAGTCAGATATTTTTCTCGTAATGGCGATAACTGGAAGATTAAAGATGATATCAGAGCCATGGTGAAATTTAGCAAACTGAACCTTCTGATGCCCTTAAACGGTCTGGGCAAGTTTGACATTGTATTTTGCAGAAATGTAGCCATTTACTTCACCGCAGAGGATAGAAAAAAACTCTTCAATAAAATCGCCGACATATTGGAACCTAACGGATATCTGATTATAGGCTCAACCGAATCCTTGACCGACATTTGCCCCCGCTTTGAGCCCAAAAGATCCATAAGATCCATATTTTACCAGTTGAAGGGGTGAAGAAGAGTAAAAAGACTTCATTGATTGTATTTAATTTCAACATATTATTGGCTTGTTGGCCCGGACCCCTTCATCTCAGGCAAACCTATTATCAGCGAGATTAAAAAGGACAACTTGACTGAAGTACCAAAAGTGTCTTATATCGATAGATACTTATGAACAGCTTTATTACTTTTTTTGATAGATTCCATACAACTTTCGGTGCAGTGCCACCCTATCTTCAGGTTCTCCTAAAGGCCTTGTTTGCCGTCGCCGGCTCGTTTATTGCGTGGTTCATTCTAAAACGGATCCTTGCCTCTTTTAGAGAAAAAACCAAAAATCAAGCATTTATCCAAATAAACACCCAAATTTATAATCTGATTGAAAAGGCGATTTTCTACGGGCTCATCATTGTAGCCGGTACGTATCTGATCAGACTTTTCGATGTTTTAATTTTGGGAAAAATCTTTCATGCCTTTCTGATTATCCTCCTGGCAGCACCCTTAAATGATTTTATGTTAATCGTGCTGGCGTATCTGGAGAAGAAGGTAGCAGACCAGACCACAACCAAGATTGATAATATAATTTTCGACCTGCTGCAAAAATTTTTGGGCGCCATCATTTATGCCACCGCCATTGTCCTGGCTCTGGACATACTGGGGGTTAATGTTATGCCCTTTATTGCCGGGGCCGGAGTTGCCGGCATTGCCGTCGGTTTTGCCGCCAAAGATACCCTGTCAAACATTATCGCCGGAATATTGCTGATTATCGACCGACCTTTTGAAATCGGAGACCGCATCGAAGTCTGGAGTGCGCCTGCCGGCAGCGCCACCTGGGGAGATGTTTTAGATATCGGCTTGCGGGCAACAAAGATCAAAACTACGGACAACATTGTCATCATCATCCCCAACAATGAGATCATGAAGCGGGACATCGTCAATTATACTATTATTTCATCAAAAATCAGAGTGCGGATAAATATCGGCATTGCATATGACGCGGATATTGAAAAAGCCAAGCGTTTAATAATATCCGTGGCTGATTCGGCCGACTGGATTTCAAAGGACCCGGCGCCCAGAGTGATGGTCAGAAATTTCGGGGATTCATCGGTAGATCTTCAATTGAGAGTATGGATTAATGATGCCCGCAAACGCATGGACACGATTTCCTACATAACAGACAAGGTAAAGACAACCTTCGATCAAAATAAAATTGAAATTCCCTATCCTAAAAGAGACATAACCATTACTAACAAAGAAACCACTTGATTTAATAGATGTTTGGAGGTAATTATAGCCGATTTCTTTTTAAAACTCGGGAACACTCCTTAATTTTTTGTAACAGCTCAGCCACTAAGGCACAAAGACACAAAGAAGGGGTGTGAATTATAAACCTTAATGATTGCAGTTCAGTTTTATTGGTTAAATTGGTTTGGTTGGTTAACAAATAAAACCAATAAAACCAATCGGACAATTTAAATTGATATTATAATCTTAGAGCCTTGGTGGCTTGGTGGCTGAACTATTGCAATTTTTTTTAGTATTATGAAACTGACTATCAAAGAAGTCGCAAAGTGTCTTAAACTTCCGTTAAGTACTGTAGAACGCTGGATCCGCCAGGGTAGAATACCTATCCAAAAAAGCGGCAACAACCTGACATTCACCGATTCGGCCATAGAAAAATGGGCGGCATCCCATAACCTGCCTTTTACCAAGCCCCAAAAAGATCGAGCCCCGCAGGAGGGTTCCGGGCTGGAAAACCTCCTTCCGGTGATGAAACGTGGCGGTGTGTTCCGCAATGTTCAGGGAGACGATGTGCCGGTAGTCCTGCAGTGCGCTGTTAACAAGATGACGGCCTTGTCTGCATCGGTCAAAATCCGGTTGTATGAACGGCTGCTTGAAAGAGAACACCTTACTTCCACCGGTATCGGCAAAGGGGTGGCCATTCCCCATCCCCACGACCCACTTGCGGATATCATCGACAAGCCTTTAATCGCCACTTGTTTTCTTGAAAAACCGATAGACTTCGCCGCAATCGACGACAAGCCGGTGTTTGTCATGTTCATCCTGATAAGCCCGACAATAAAGCTTCATCTGCATCTGCTTTCAAGGCTTTCTTATTGTGTTCGCGACAACGCCTTTGTGGAATTTTTGAAAACATCTTCTGACTCAGATGCTTTTTTTTCAAAAATAGCTGATTTTGAAAAACAACTCGATAAAGCCGATCATTATTAGTTTTTATTGTAAATTTTGGACTTTTTTTAATTGCCACTAAGACACCAAGGCACGAAGAAAGAATATTAAATATACTTTTTATGTCTTTGTGTCTTCGTGCCTTGGTGGCATATTTTTTGGGTCCGGTTTGTCCGCCTCCGGCGGGTTGATCCGGGTTAGGTCTTGGCAATATGCGCATTTTTCAATCGTGGCGCTATCCTGCAAGCTGGTCTATCTTTCGCATGGACGATCGTCTCCTGCTTGTAATAATGGCCGTTATTGTCGGCAGCTGCAGCGGGGTGGCAGCAGTGGCGCTGAACCGGGCACTGGTTGCCATGTTCGAATGGCTGCATCATTTTCGCGATCACTGGTGGGCATTCACGCTCCCGGCTGTCGGCGCCGCTCTCTCTGCGCTGTTTTTGGATAAGATCGTCAAAGAAGGAGCGGGACACGGTGTTCCGGAAGTTATCTACAGTGTATCCCGCTATGGCGGACTTTTACGATTGCGCTCAAGTATTTCAAGGCTGATATCAAGCTGTCTTACCATCGGCAGTGGAGGATCAGCCGGCCCTGAGGCTCCGGTGGTTATGAGCGGGGCTTCCATCGGCTCCAATATAGCAAAGTTTTTCTCTTTGAACGACCGCCAGCGGGTAACCCTTGTCGGTTGCGGCGCTGCCGGTGCTATATCCGCCATCTTCAACGCCCCCATTGCCGGAATGGTATTTGCGATTGAAGTGATCCTGGGTGAGTGGAAAGCTCTGCATATCATCCCGATTGCCATAGCATCCGTGACCGGAACTGAAATCAGCCGAACCCTGCAGGGCAACCAAATCGCCTTCAGCCATCGGAAATTCAGCATAGACTTTACAGATATTTTGGCCTGTATCGGACTGGCCGTTCTGGCAGCCGCCGCATCTATTTTGCTGACTCGACTGCTAAGGTCCATGCATTCAATCTCAGGCAGGGTTCCGGCACCGGTATGGGTACGGGCCGCTATCGGCGGTTGCGCGGTCGGCATTGTCGGAATCTTTTTACCGGTCGTAATGGGTGAAGGCTACCATTGGATCCGAATCATGAGCGAAGGTGCCCTTGCAAAGGGACTCGCATTTGTGGCCCTTGCCGCCCTTGCCAAGATCGTCGCCACCTCCTTGACGCTTGGTTGGGGAGGCTCCGGCGGGATATTTGCCCCCTGCCTGGTTATCGGCAGCCTGGTAGGAGTCACCTATCACCATGGTCTTGCTTTGCTGTGGCCGTCGGTATCATGGGTCAATGAAGGCTGCTTTGCCTTGCTGGGAATGGCAGGCCTCATCAGCGGTATCCTCCAGGCCCCGCTTACCGGAATTTTCCTGATTGTCGAAATTACCGGCGGCTACGAAGTTATTCTGCCGCTAATTATCGTCTCGGCAATATCAACGACCCTCTGTCACTGGATTGAACCGGCATCCTTTTACCTCAAGGATCTTGTTGATCTCGGGCATCTTCTCAGGCCGGGGACCGATGCCCGGGTGTTGTCTGATATGACCGTGCGTGAGCTTCTTGAAAAGGACTGCATCACCGTTAAACAAAACATGCTGCTGCGGGAATTTGTCAATATTGTACAGCAATCGCGCCGAAATTACTTTCCGGTTGAAAACGAAGCGAACGGTCATTTCTTGGGCATTATCCATTTGGACGATATTCGACCGTACCTTTTCAATCCGGTCATGTATGATACCGTATTAATAGGGCAAATTATGGATACTAATGTTGAAGTCGTGCATCCGGACGACGATCTGTCCGAAATTCTAAGTCGTATGGATGAACAGCACCTGTTTTCCATGCCGGTGGTTGCCAACAATCGCTTTATTGGGCTGATTTCCAAGGCGACCCTACTGGATAAATATCGCAAAGAACTAATGGTTCAGACAGGCCTATAAAATCGCTGCCCGACTTTATACAACCAAAGAACAAAGCATGCTGCAAAAAACCACATTTTATGGTATTATGATATTGTAAATTGTCACGTTGTCACGCGCCTAATAGTAGAGAGGAGACGCTAATGGACAAACAACTATTTCATATTTTTAGAAATAATCCTCTGGGAAGAGAAACCTTGCTGCAATCGCTTTATTTTTGCAAAACCGCAGGTGCTTCTCCGGTGATTTATATCCCCAGCCATACCAAATTTTTAATGTATTTTGAAAACGATGTGGTTCAGATCGATCTGGACGGCTCCTATCTCACATCACCGGCAACGGCCAAGAGGCACGCAGCCGAACTGGCAGAGCAGGCCGGCATCGAACCGAGATTTTTGGACCCAAAGCATTTCACGGCCTCTACCCTGCCGGATATTCAGACGAATTTTGATTTCATGTGCTGTCCCCGCAGCATCAGCGATCTGTCTTCAAAAATCGGGCTGGGCTACATCGGTCCCAGGGTAAGACGTATTGTGAAGTCCGCCCGCTTTCCCGTTCTGATTACCAGCCCGGTCTATAAGGAATGGAAAAGCATAGCATCCTTCTTCGGTGGATCGGCCAATGCCGTCAACGCCCTCAAGCTGGGCTTACGGCTCAGTCGAATTTCCGGCCTGCCGCTGGATGTTTTCACCCATATAGAGAGAAGATCACGTGAAGCATACGAAAAGGTGATAGAAACAGAAAACCTTAAAGAAGAAGTGGACCGCTATGTCAACAAATGGCATTTTTTTGAAAGCGGTGTGTTTGAAGAAAACCTCTATCAAGTTCCCCATGATTCTCTTGTGACCCTGGGCGCTTATGGTCACGGTCTGATCAAAAGTATCTTTTTTGGCAGCAAAATGGAACAGATTCAGTCCACCATTACCAACAACTTTTTGATTGTAGGACCTAACTACACGGCAGCTAAGTAGTGTCCATCCATAAATGGAAGCACTACTTGGCCAATTTGCCGTTTTTCCAGACTTCTTCCTGGGATTCGCCGCTCGCCCAGGTATACACTCCACGGCCGTGTTTCTTATTATTCACATAGGACCCTTCCCATTTGTCGCCATTTTTAAAAAAATAGGTGCCCCGACCTTGCTTTTTATCGTTTTGCCACTGCCCTGTGAATTTGTTGCCGCTTGTAAAAAAAGAAGTGCCCTCCCCGTGCATATTGCCATTTTCCCATTGCCCTACATATTTTTCACCATCTGCATATATATAGGTACCTTGACCGTGTTTTTTATCTTCGTGCCACTGGCCGACATAGTTATCACCATTTTTGAAGGATAGCGTGCCCTGCCCGTGCTTTTTACCGTTTTTCACATACCCTTCGTACCTGGAATTTATACCTTCTATGACTTTGTATTGCAGATCTTTAAGCTTCTCTTTTAAAGGCATTTCAGTTTTCAGCACATCAGACACTGCAATTTTACCGGATGGTATTTCTTGGTTGGGGGGAGCGGCAGCAACAGCAGCCAGCGGTACAGCCGGCGACACTTTCCGGGCCTTCGTAACTTCACCAGTACCTGACGGTATAATCTGCGGCGCCTCCTGGGCAGCAACATCATCATCAGGGCCTCGCGGCAGGGTTGCTTTTGAACTCGCCAGCATTTTGCCGTTTGTCATATCAATCAATTTGGCGTGTATCTCGACAAGTTCATCAGCTGTAACAGTAGTTCCGGTAACAAGAAAACCCTTGCCGAAATTCTCCACAAGCTTTTGCTCCCATAGGCCTTGTCTGTAAAAAATTTCATCTGCATTGGAAGACGCCTCTATTTCAAAAGGTTTTATACTTCTCCAATTCAGTATCACGACGTTGCTTTTGCCAGAATATCTGTCGCGGATATTTCCAAAAAATCTGCCCGTTACTTTTTCACTGCGCTTGCTCGGTTGTTTCGAGTTCACATCGAAAAACGATTGCTGTCAAAAAAAGAATAAAAAAACCCCATTTAGCCAAGTTCAATGGGGTGGTTGCGTGTTGCGCGTTACGCCTTGCGCATTTTAAATGATGTATAACCATATTTTGGCTTCGGCCTGTCCTGCTTTCGGAGCCTGTCCGGGTTGGGGATTACAACATTATCTGTTCAAGGTGAACGTTTCTTTTGAGTGTGGTCTTGGCTGTCTTTTCAAACTGATCGGTTATATCTGAAACAAAAAGCCTGAACTTGCCGTTTCTGCTTAACAGGTTATCGACTTCAATATGCCCTGCCAAAAAATCTTTAATTTTGGCGGCAACGGCAATGGAAGAGTCTATTACGGATACCCTTTTACCGATTTTTCTTTGGATTGTTTTTTTTAGGAGGGGATAGTGAGTGCAACCCAAAATAAGCGTATCTATCTGCCGGACTTTTAGAGGATGCAGATATTTTTTGATGATCATCACGGTTTCGGGCTTCTGCATCCACCCTTCTTCCACCAGTGGTACAAGCAGAGGACAGGCAGCCGAATAGACCTTGGCATCCGGGTTGATTGCCTTGATCTTTTTCTCATAAATCCCGCTTTTTATCGTGGCACGCGTTCCGATAACACCAATATTAAACTTTCGTGAAGTTTGCAGCGACATGTCCACCGCAGGTGTAATAACTTCAAATATAGGAACATCAAATTCTGCCGACACCCTTTCTGCAGCCACGCTTGAAGCGGTGTTGCATGCCATCACTATTATTTTGGCGCCCTGATTCATTAAAAAATCAGTGTTTTCTAATGCATATCTAATGACGGTCTCGGGGCTCTTGCTGCCATAGGGTGTCCGGGCAGTATCTCCAAAATAGAGAATGTCGTAGCCGGAAAGCTGCTCCATTATTGATCTTACGACTGTAAGTCCGCCGATTCCTGAGTCAAATATCCCAATCATATAATAATTTTAGGTTCTTTTCCAATTTAGTTGGAGAAGAGGGTCCAAGGGTTCAAGGGGCCGAGGGGTCAAGTGTTTGCTTTCAAACGATTTTATCATCGTTTTAGTATTTTTTCAACTTCTGCTATTAAGGCATGGATATTTTAAAGTATTTCACTCGAACCCTTGAATCCTTGGACCCTTGAATCCTTTGGATCACTCCGACTCTTTTGGAGATGATCCAAATTTTATTGCTTAAGATTTGCAACTGCTTGACCCACGCATTCTTTGATTACACTGTCAGGCACATCCGTATGAATGCCCGGGCATGATGCAGCCATGATCTGCCAGTTGCCGATGTCAACCAAAACGCTATCGATAAAAGGCCATGCCTTGCACATGCGGGGCTTAACCGGATGAATCGTGCAAAGCCCGTCCCAGAAAATACAATAAACATCATTGCCCTGGGCCAGAACCGGCTTACCACCGGACATCCTACAGTAATCCTTAACAAAACAAACGGGATCCGCACCTAAATAATCGGCTATGATTATAATTTCCTCCTCGGTTACAAAAGTCCCCCCATATCCTTTACAGCAATCACCGCATTGTACGCATTTAAAAATATCTTCAGGTTTCATAATCTCGTAAAAAGTCACGCATTCAACTTTACATAGGTTAAACGCGATGGTCTCGTAAAAAGTAAAATGTTTGATTTTTTACGAGAGTATTTTGTATTTGGTGTTTAGTGTTTGGTTATTTAACAAGTTGGTATATCGCATATATTTGAAACAAAACACTAAATACTAAATACCAAACACCTTATGAATTCGACTTTTTACGAATTCATCAAATGTTGTGTCTGGTCTCCAGAGCTCTTTTCAAAGTAACCGCATCCACATATTTCAGGTCCCCTCCCATGGGTACGCCTGATGCTATGCGCGTCACTTTGACGTTGCAACTTTCAAGACATTCGGCAAGATAAGATGCCGTCGCCTCCCCTTCAACATTTGTGCTGGTGGCAAGTATAACCTCTTGGACCTTGCCGGCCTCTACTCTTGATATAAGCTCTTTGATTCTGATATGCTCCGGTCCAACACCGTTCATTGGAGAAAGTACGCCCTGAAGGACATGATACCGTCCTTTGAAAGAACCTGCTTTTTCAACTGCAACCATATCGGCAATCTGTTCCACAACACATAAAACGCTTGAAGTTCGGGTCGGGTCACTGCAAATACCACAGACATCGGCTGCACTCAGTGCAAAGCACTTTAAGCATATTCTGACTTTATCTTTGACCTCCAAGATGCTGCGTGCAAATTGTTCGGCTTCTTTTTGCGTTGCACGCATTACATGCATTGCAAGACGTTCGGCCGTCTTTTGTCCGACTCCCGGAAGCTTTGAAAAATTTTGTATTAATTGCAAAACCGGTAAAGGATAGTGGCTCATATCTTTACATCAGTCCCGGAATATTCAGACCGCCGGTCAGTTTGCTCATCTCTTGTGTGACCATTTCCTGAGATTTCAGTAAGGCGTCATTTACGGCCGCAAGAATAAGGTCCTGAAGCATCTCCACATCATCAGGATCAACAACTTCCTTTTCAATCTGAATGGATATTATTTGTTGTTTTCCGCTGGCCACAACTTTAACCATACCACCGCCGGAAGTTGTTTCAATCGTCTTTGCAGCCATTTCTTCCTGCAGTCGCTGCATCTTGGCTTGCAGCTTCTGGGCCTGCTTCATTACATTTCCCATACCTTTCATTTAAAGCCCCCTATAAAATTTTTACGTCTACAACCTTGCCGTTGAAAATCTCGACTGCATCAGCAACCAGATGATGTCCCAAAGCCTCTTTTTCCATACTCTCCGCCAGACTTTTTTCGCGCTGATTTTCAGCGCTCGAGTTTTGTTTGGCTGTTATCCGCACATCCATCTCTTTTCCGAAAAAGTCGTTGCATACTTTTTTTATTATGGCCACGTTTTTTTGCCGCCGGATCATACTGATGTTAAAACCATTGCCGCTGACTTCGATTTCCAGGCTTTGGTCCGTGAGGTTCTTTAAAACAGCATTTTTCAGATTTGCCGCCAGGGAAGGATGTTTTTCTGATAATATTGAGAAAATTTTCTGCCAGATTTCATCAATCTTTTGGTTAACATCAAAAGTAGCCGCCGCATAAGGTGCTGTGTGTTCGGCTGTAGCCTCGGCCTCGCTCAACGTCCCCTTTGAACCCGTTGAGGCGCCACGATTTACGGGCTCTGGTTCGATATCGCTATCCACAGGCCGGGTTTCATAAATATCTTTGCGCAGATTATCAAGCTTTGCTATAAGTTCATCGATCGGCAGGGCCGGTTTGATTTGATGCAGCCTCATAAATATCATCTCCATCGCCAGTTTCGGCTGAGATAAATATCCCAAAGTCGTCTCTTCCGTAAAGAGCAGGTCAAAAACCTGGTTCAAAAATGCCCCGGGAACATCTTTGACCTGTTCAATCATCAGATTAATCTCGTGAGCAGGGATATCCACAAGTTTGCTGGCCTTTTCCCCCAATTTAACGACAACCAGGTTTCTGAAATGCTCAACCAGATCGGCATACAGTTTTTTCATGTCATAGCCGCTGCTGTATAGCTCATCCACTATCTCAAGAACCTGAGCGATATCCCCGCCTAATAGGGCCGCCGCAAGATCAAATATAGTCTTCCGGTCTACCACGCCCAGTATGTCCAGTATCTGCTGATTAGTTATTGTCCCTGCCGTAGTGGACATCACCAGGTCAAGGAGGCTCAAGGCATCTCTCATGCTTCCGGCGCCCTGGCGTGCCAACAATCCCAAGCTCTCCGCGTCGATATCAACACCTTCCTTTATGCAGATCGCCTCTAAGTGCCTGATAATAGATTCAACGTCGATAAGCTTGAAATCGTGCCGCTGGCAACGGGAAAGAATTGTTATCGGAATTTTGTGAGGTTCGGTAGTAGCAAAAATAAACATCACATGTGACGGAGGCTCTTCCAGAGTTTTTAGCAGCGCGTTAAATGCGGCCATGCTGAGCATGTGGACTTCATCAATGATATATATCTTGTAAAGGCTGTAGGCCGGGGAATATTTTACATTTTCACGCAGTTCCCTGATCTGATCAACGCTGTTGTTTGAGGCGCCGTCAATTTCAAATACATCCATACTGCGTCCTGCGGTTATCTCCCGGCAGGATCTACATTCATTGCATGGCACTGAAGCAGGGCCGACTTCACAATTCATGGCCTTTGCCATTATACGGGCAACCGTTGTCTTGCCGGTACCTCTGGGCCCTGAAAAAAGGATGGCATGGGCAACTCGATCTGTTGATATGGCATTGGTCAACGTTCGGGAAACATGATCTTGTTTGACAACTTGATCAAAAGTCTGGGGACGGTATTTGCGTGCCAGGACAAGATAGGACATATAGACACTTCTCGCTTAATAGATCAGATTTGAGAAAAAACTCCCCGAATGCTCAATTAATTACGTTTTAAGAGCGGCGCAGCCGCGTTATACAAAATCGCTAAACGATTTTATGGCGGAGAGAGAGGGATTCGAACCCTCGGTACCTTTACAGCACACACGATTTCCAGTCGTGCTCCTTCGGCCAGCTCGGACATCTCTCCGCTTATAAAATCGCAAAGCGATTTTGTAATTGCCAATAAAATCGCTAAACGATTTTATTGGCGGAGAGGGCGAGATTCGAACTCGCGGAGGCAATTAACCTCAACAGTTTTCGAGACTGCCGCCTTAGACCACTCGGCCACCTCTCCCAAACCATGTAAGTTGTCAATAGTGTTAAATCCAATATACCGCTTTAATATTTTCTGTCAACGATCTTGTCGGCAAACTTTTTAAACAGATTTCAGGATTTCCCTTGAACAACATCATGCTTTATAGTAATAAAATCGCTTCATGATTTTATATAACGCCCGCCTAGGCGGACGCAAAAATAAATTGTTGAATTTGCAACTTTTTAATAGATTAATGGAGGCAGCAGGTGATGAAAATTGGAAACGGGTGACTGTTTGAACACATTAGTGAGTCTTTAGAAAAAACAGCGGTTCGCTAACTTCTTCATTTTATTATAGGCATAACGATTTAAAATTATTGCCATATTGATTAACCAACCCTGTTTTTTCTTTAGACTCACTTTTGCGTGAGTTTCAGCCGTTTTTAAATTTTATTATCTGCTGCCGGGTTAGCGCAACAGAACTTGTTGACTACATTTCTAAGAGTTAGAAGGAATCAACCATGGCAGAAATTATCCCTTTCAGAGGACTTCTCTATAATACGGATAAAATCAAAAATCTTGCAGATATCATAGCCCCTCCCTTTGATGTAATCTCAGAAGAAGAGCAGGAAAATTATCACCGTATCCATCAACAAAATATGATTTGGCTGACCCTTGGCCGCACAACTGAGAACGACACAAGCGACAACAATCGTTACACAAGAGCGGCTGACTATTTAAAAACGTGGCTCTCAGAGAATATCCTGCTACAGGACGAAATACCGGCATTTTATTTAACCGCGCACCAATTTCCGCATGCAAACAAAACCGTCACCCGCTACGGCCTGATCGCACTGGTAGGTCTGGTACCTTTCGAAGAAGGCGTAGTCCTGCCCCATGAAAAAACATTCTCCAAGATTAAAGCTGAAAGACTTGAACTCATAAAAGCATGCCAGGCCAATCTCAGCCCGATATTTTCTTTGTATTCCGATAAAGAAAACCGGATCATGAAAGCATTGCTGACCTCTGTTGCCAACAAACTTCCGGATGCAGATTTTATTGACCACAATGGTCAGCAGCACAGCCTCTGGCGCATAACCGATCAGACAATCCACCGCCATGTTTCCGATGCCATGCAGAATAAACGTCTTTTTATCGCTGACGGGCACCATCGCTACGAAACAGCCCTGCAATACAAAAAATGGCTGGCAGAGAACACTCCCGATTTCAACGGTACTCATCCGGCCAACTACGTCATGATGTATCTTTGCGGCATGGAGGACCCCGGAGTCGTCGTCCTGCCGGCCCACCGTATGCTGAATGAGGTTCCGGCTGCGACCAGAGCGTCTCTGATTTCAAAAGCCTCTGATTTTTTTGATATCACCACAATACCCTATAAAGGGGAGCAGCGTAAAAAAAACCGGACTGAACTTTTAGCGTTACTTGAATCAAATACCTTAAAAAACTGCCTGGGGATTTTTATGAAAGACTGCCCGGAGCTTTACCTGTTGACACTAAAACCAAACGTTATGGAACAGATGTTCGGCGATGAGCTTGCAGATTCACTCAGAAATATCGATGTGACGGTGTTAACGCGCCTTCTTTTTATGGAGATCTTAGGTTTTGATCAGGCCAGACTCGATAATGAAAAACTGATTGCCTACACCAGGCTGGCAGAAGAAGCCATTGATTTGGTTGAGGAGGGCAAACACGATATAACCTTTATTCTGAACCCTACAAAAATTGAGCAAGTCCGGCATATTGCCGCCGAAGGCCTGATTATGCCGCGCAAAGCCACCTATTTTTATCCAAAAGTAATCACCGGCCAGGTCCTGAACCGATTGACGAACAATTAATAGTTAACAATTAATTGTTAATTGATAACTATTAAGAACTTTAGGGCATGAACATCTTTTGCACTTCCTCGGTATATGATCCGTCTTCTTTATAAATGATTAAAGGAGGACCGATTTTTACCCCCGGGCGCCCTCCTTTGCTCCCTGCCACTAAAATCAGTTTCGCTTCAGTATTTGTGTTTGAATGGATCGTTCGCATAAATTTGGGCTCAATAGCGGCATTGCGCATTTGCGAAAGAATATCCGTTATGCGCTCAGCCGGATAAACTGTAATAAAGCGTCCCGCAGGAGGCAGCATGCGACTGGCGGTTTCAACGACATCAAAAAGGGTGGCCTTAATTTCATGCCGGGCAATTGCCCGCTGCCGGTTAGGATTTATTCTTCCTGATTCTGCCTTCCTGAAAGGGGGATTACTTATTACCAGATCCACCGGCCCGGAAATCGTATCAGATTGCAACGTTTTCATATCCATACAAAGAATTGAAATCTGATCCCCCATATTATTTTCTTCAACATTAAGGGCTGCAAGCTCTGCCAGTTGCGGCTGCACCTCAATTCCATATACTTTTATTGCCGGATGACGATATGCCAGTATCATGGGAATTATACCGCACCCTGTACCCAGATCCAGAACCTTATCTTCGGGACGCAACTTGGCATGGCCGGCAATTAAAACAGCATCAATGGAAAAGCGATAGCCGCTGCGATGCTGCTTGACTTGAATACGGCCGTTAAAAAAAGCATCTTTAGTCAAAGAATCCATACTACACCGGTCCAACCTTGAATTTTATTTCTTCGACCAGAACTTTGCCCAACACCTCGTTGACTTTTGCTATGATATCGCTTTTTAAAAATTGCAGTTCATGGGCCCAGGCTGAACTGGTTACATTCACTAAAAGCAACTTCCCCTTAAAAGCCTCCGGCCGGGCATTTTTAGCGATATTCTCTCCGACGGCACGATCCCAAAGATTCCAGATCTGAGCCAGGCCTTCATCGGCCTCATGGCGGTAGGACCGCAGGACATTGCCGATAACATTTCCGATCTGTGTAAATTCTTTAACGTTTTTTCTTCTTTTCATAACCTTACCCAAGCGCGTCGAAACCGAACGATATTTGCCACAAAGGATATTATTACCCTAATTGAGTTAAAACTCAATGTGTCAGTTGTTCGTTGTCCGTTGTCAGTTGTAAATCTAACTCGGTTTATCCGGCGTTATGATAACGCTTTGGCTGAAGATTTATAAATCAAGTCTTTAATTCCTCTAAATTAGCTACGGACAACAGACAACGGACATCAAGCATTTTTCTTCATGGACTATAAAGCAACGGGCCTATTGTCAAGAAAAACCAGGCAGCCTATATTTCAAACTTTTGCTTTTTGCTTGACTTGCATGGTTTGGTGACATAATTTATTTAAGCTAATGATTCGTACAACTAATTGTAAAATCGCTTCACGATTCTATATAACATTCCGTTTAACGAGACTTAAACTTAAAATTTACAGGATTAAAACATGAGCTGGGATTGGGAAAAACTTAAAGAGCAGCAACAACGCAAGGACGGAGGCGGCATTCCTCCTCAATTTCATGATTTTTTTGAAAAATTCAAGCAGCTCAAATTGCCGGGCGGTCCGCTGTTGATTCTACTTCTTATTATTCTTTTTTTCGGTAGTTCAACATTTTATACGGTCGACGTTGACGCCGTTGGTGTTGTTCAGCGTTTTGGCAAATTTGTCCGTACCACTCAGCCCGGTCTAAATTTCAAGTTGCCTGCTGGAATTGAAAAAGTTACCAAGGTTAAGGTTCGCCGTGTTTACAAGGAAGAATTCGGTTTCCGCTCCGACCGCCAAGAAGGGCGTACACAGTCTTTATCCGGCAGTGAAACTTCCAGCGTATCTCTGATGCTGACCGGTGACTTGAATGTGGCCCTGGTGCCCTGGATCGTCCAGTACCGGATTAATGATCCTTACAACTTTATGTTTAAAGTTGCGGACGTTCGGCGACTGCTGGTTGATATGTCGGAAGCGGCCATGCGCCTGGTTGTGGGCGACCGCAGCATCAATGAGGTTATCAGCAAGCGGGAAGAAATCGCCGTTGAAGCCAGAAATGTTTTGCAAGCAGAACTGGACAATGCCGAATCCGGCATCCATATCGTCACCATTGAGATGAAAAAGACCAATGTTCCCGAACCGGTGCAGCCGTCATTTAATGAAGTCAACCAGGCCATCCAGGAGAAGGAAAAAATGATCTATCAGGCCCAGGAGGACTACAATAAAGCGATCCCGGCCGCCCGGGGAGAGGCCGACAGGACCGTCAAAGCCGCGGAAGGCTATGCCCTTGACCGCATCAACCGGGCGAAGGGTGATGCTTCCAGATTTGATGCTATCTTTAAAGAATACGCAAAGGCCAAGGACGTTACCAGACGGCGCCTGTATCTTGAAATGCTGAAAGAACTTTTCCCCAAGCTTGGGGATAAATATATCGTAGATCATGATCAGAAGAACCTTTTACCACTGCTTAACCTCGGAAGACAAAACGGTATAAAATAATGAAATTTAAAGGTGTTTTATTAATTGTTGCAGCAGCTGTCATTGCCCTCGTCTATTTCTCCGCCTATGTGGTGGATGAAACCGAACAGGTGGTTGTGACCCAATTCGGGAAAGTAGTGGGCACGCCCAAGTATGCCTCCGGCCTGTATTTTAAACTTCCCTTTATTCAGGATGCGACCTATTTCCCTAAAAATCTTCAGCTATGGGACGGTGACCCCGGACAGATCCCCACCCTGGATAAAACCTATCTCTGGGTCGACACCTTTGCCCGCTGGAAAATTGTCGATCCTGTTAAATTTTTTCAGACTGTCAATAATACCGTCAGTGCCCAGGGACGGCTTGATGATATTATCGATCCTGCGGTTAGAAACTTGATCACCGAAAACCGGCTGATTGAAGCGGTGCGCCAGACCAACCGGGGCATGGATACTTTTGAGCACGGTATTGAAGAAGCTAAAGATGTAAAATCGTTTCATATTACCATCGGCAGAGAAAAAATTACCAAGCAGATCCTGGAACAGGCCCAGCCCAAACTGTCAAAATTCGGCATTGAAGTGGTCGACGTGAAGATCAAACGCATTAATTATGTCGAGCAGGTCAGAGATTCGGTTTACGGACGCATGATCGCCGAACGCAAACAGATTGCAGAAAAATTTCGATCCGAAGGTAAAGGTGAGGCCCGCAAGATATTAGGTGATAAAGAAAAAGAATTGAAACAAATCACCTCCGAAGCCTACCGCAAAGCCCAAACGTTAAAAGGTACAGCCGATGCCGAGGCGACCAAATTATACGCGGATTCCTATGGCGTCGATCCTGATTTTTACTCGTTTATCAAAACGCTTGAAATATACAGTGAAACCCTTGACAAGGACAGTTCGTTAGTGATTTCAACGGACTCGGAGTTCTTTAAATATCTTAAAGGGTATGCCCCATAGGATAGAAAAGCACCAAGACCGCTTAAAGCGGAATTGGTGCTTCTTTATATTTAAGAAAAGCGAACCAAACGGCAATAGCGAGCGTACTCCCCTGACCGCCATGGCGGGATTGCGGGGAGCTTTAGGTATTATTTGCCCTTTCTTCTTTGATGGCGTGTACGAGCTAAAAGTTTTCTGTGTTTATGTTTTCTCATTTTTTTTCTTCGTTTTTTAACCACACTACCCAACAGATCACCCCCACTTTTGTTTTATTTTTAACCAATTTAAACAATAAGAGTAATTTTCTACATGATTCAAATTTGTTTGTCTACAGTTTTTTTTAAAAATGGCCATGGAAAACCTTGAAACTTTCAACGCAGATCAGATTGCCATCGTTAACAACGGCGTTGCCATGTCTGAAGAACTTGTGAGCAATTTCTACAAAATGTCCGCCAGTCAGTGGCTTAGCCGCAGATACGATATTAAAACCTTGGCAGACCTCAACCCCGCAGAGACCGTTTGCGGACCCTTTGCTCAGGTTATCCGTTATCAAGGGCAGCGCAAAGATGCATCTTTAAGTTCCGCAGCATACGATTTTTACAAAATTTGTCTCCAGGACCATGCTATCCTGGCAGCAATCGCCCAATCACCGGGCATTAAACTTTTACCGTTTATTCTCTACATCGTAACCCATGAATTAATTCATATAGTCAGATTCAGCAAATTCCTTCAAGGCTTTGATGCTTCTCAAAATGAAATAGCGGCGGAAGAGACGCGTGTTCATGAAATAACGCGTGAAATTCTCGGCCCGGTTGGCATTCCCGGATTGGACAACGTATTGATATTTTATAGCAAATGGCGTCAGCCGATTGACGACTTGAACATTTCATAAAAATAAAATCGCGTTACGATTTTATTTTTATGAAATGTCCGCCTGGGCATTGACAATACTTAAACATTGAATATATTAGATAAGATTCTAAAAAGCTGCCTGGCAAAGTTTATTAGTATCAATTTTTTGGAAACAGGAGACCCTTAACAGATGCCCATTTACGAATACGAATGCATGCAATGCGGAAAAATCGATGAAGTTATTCAGAAATTTCACGAAAAACCACTAAAAAAATGCAACCATTGTTCCGGGAAGCTGCAAAAACTTATTTCCCATAGCAGTTTTCATCTCAAAGGGACAGGATGGTATGTAACCGACTATGCCGGCAAATCAGGAAGCCCTCCCACTACTCAAGAGACGTCGGCTAAAGCATCATCGACAGATACAAGCAAATCAGAAAGCAGTACATCATCGACAGATACAAGCAAATCAAACAGCAGTGAAACTAAAACGGAGAAATCTGCCGATAAAACTTCATAATATGCCGGCACCCCTTGCCGACTTTAACGCTCTGCATACCTTCCGGGCGTATTAGACAATAAGAAGCGGCTCTAAATAGTGCCCATCCAGGCTGATAACGACAGATACACATGGTTTTATTGGAAAAATCAAAAAATTTCCCCAAACCCCTTTACAAACAAAAATGTGTGATTATTTTTGCTAAGTTACAACTTCAGTGTGCTGGAAAATTAAGGCCTTCCCCATCCGTTTCCGGCAATATCAAAGAAAACAAATTGAAGTTCTATAACAACGTTTCTAATGATCTAATGTAAAAGGAGAATTTGAAAAATGAAACTTAGACCTTTGAATGACCGAATTTTGGTAAAACGCGTTGAGGAGAAAGAAGTAACCAAGGGAGGAATCATTATCCCGGACACTGCTAAGGAAAAGCCGGCCGAAGGTAAAGTCGTTGCGATTGGAAACGGCAAATTGGGCAAAGACGGCAAGCGAATCCCGCTTACACTCAAAGTTGGTGATCGGATTCTATTCGGAAAATATGGTGGAGCGGAGATAAATCTTGATGGCGAAGAATATCTGATCATGAATGAAGGCGAAGTTCTTGGCGTTATCGAAAAATAAAAAAAATAAACGGAGGATAGACCAAGATGGCTAAAGAAATAAAGTATAGTATGAAAGCCCGTGAAGCCATGCTGAACGGTGTAAAAAAACTGGCTGATGCGGTTGTCATAACTCTCGGCCCCAAAGGGAGGAACGTTGTACTTGATAAATCCTGGGGATCTCCCACGGTTACCAAAGACGGCGTAACAGTGGCCAAGGAAATCGAATTTGAAGACAAATTTGAAAATATGGGCGCCCAAATGGTGAAAGAAGTGGCCAGCAAGACCAGCGACATGGCCGGTGACGGCACCACCACGGCCACCATCCTGGCCAGGTCAATTTATGAAGAAGGACAAAAACTGGTTGCCGCCGGCAACAACCCCATGGCCATCAAGCGCGGTGTTGACAAGGCCATTGAGGTTGCGGTTAAAGAGCTGCACGCTATGAGCAAGCCTACCAAAGATCAGCGCGAAATCGCACAGGTCGGAACCATATCGGCCAACAATGACGAAACCATCGGCAACATCATTGCCGAAGCCATGAACAAGGTCGGTAAAGAGGGTGTCATTACCGTTGAAGAGGCCAAGGCCATGGAGACCACCCTCGAGGTCGTTGAAGGTATGCAGTTCGATCGCGGCTACCTTTCGCCGTATTTTGTAACCGATCCGGAGAAGATGGTGGTCACATTAGAAGAACCGTATATTCTCATTAACGAAAAAAAGATCAGCAACATGAAAGATCTTTTGCCCATCCTTGAGCAGATCGCCAAAATGGGCAGGCCGTTGTTGATTCTTGCCGAGGATGTCGAAGGCGAAGCACTGGCCACCCTGGTCGTAAACAAGCTGAGAGGCACCCTGCATGTGGCGGCCGTCAAGGCTCCCGGTTTTGGCGACCGCAGAAAATCCATGCTCGAAGACATCGCTATTCTGACCGGCGGCCAGGTAGTCTCCGAAGACCTGGGCATCAAACTCGAAAATCTTACCCTGGCGGATCTCGGTAATGCCAAGCGCATCTCCATTGACAAGGACAACACAACTATCGTTGACGGCGCCGGTTCGCGCAAGGCTTTGGAAGGCCGTGTAAAACAGATCCGGGCTCAGATCGACGAGACCACTTCTGATTATGATCGTGAAAAATTGCAAGAGCGCCTCGCCAAGCTGATCGGCGGTGTTGCCGTCATCAATGTCGGCGCAGCCACCGAGACCGAAATGAAAGAAAAAAAAGCGCGGGTTGAAGATGCATTGAATGCTACCCGGGCTGCGGTTGAAGAGGGTATTGTACCCGGGGGCGGTGTTGCCCTGGTCCGCTGTCTGGATGCCCTCGATAAAATCAAAATCAAGGCGGATCAAAAGCTGGGTGTCAAAGTTGTCATGCGCGCCATCGAAGAACCCTTGCGCCAGATTGCCAACAACGCCGGCTTTGAAGGCTCCGTTGTCATTGATAAGGTAAAACGGGGAGAAGGTGCTTTTGGGTTTAATGCCGAAACCGGAAAGTATGAAGACCTGATGGCAGCCGGTGTGATGGACCCGACCAAGGTGGTCCGTTATGCACTGCAAAACGCCGGCAGCGTGGCCTCGCTGATGCTGATGACGGAAGCTATGGTCGCGGAAAAGCCCGAAGCAAAACAGGAGATGGGCGGCATGCCCCCCGGCGGCGGAATGGGCGGCGGAATGGGCGGAATGGGCGGAATGGGTGGAATGATGTAACCATGCCCATTTGATATTGTTTATCAAAAGCCTTCATGCTTTTCAGCATGGAGGCTTTTTTTTTGCCCGAATTTTTCGTACTAATATCCAGATAGCTTAATTATTGGAAAGCTTGACAAAAATTGCTAAACAGGATAATTATTTATAAATAGCTGCGTTTCTAACAATGATTAAAAAATTGGGGGTTCAGATGTTTTGCAATCATATTTTCCGGGTGTTTACGTGTTTGATTATTTTTTGCGTTATGATCTTTTTCCCGTTTCATCTTGCGGCACAGCAAACCACCACGACAGTGGAGCATGAGGCCGGTTTTTACTATACCGTTCAAAAAAACGACACACTCTGGGACCTTTCACAGCGTTTTTCCGATTCTCCATGGCTATGGCCTGATTTATGGAAGGAAAACGACCAGATACTGAATCCCCACCGAATATATCCAGGCATGCGCATTCGCCTCTTTCATCAAACGGGAGTCGAAAGCTATGTTGCCAAAACTGATGAAAAGAAGCCGCTCCCTCAAGAAGAGCCGGAGCCGCCCAAAGAACTGCCCTATTACTACTATTCACCCATCGACAGAATTGGATTTGTCAGCAAAACACCTGTCACTCCCCACGGTTACATCTTTAAAGTAAAAGATGGTAAAACCATGGTCGGTACCGGGGATCTGGTTTACATCATGCAACAGAACGACACGCCGTATGCATTGGGAGGCAAATACACCGTATATCGAACATTTGACCCCCTGACCGACAAAAAGACAAAGGCGCGCATAGGAGACCAGCATTATCTGACAGGTGTCGTCGAAATCATCAAAAAAGAACCCCGTTTTGCCATAGCCAAAGTAATACGATCCTTTCGCGACATTAAAATCAATGATCTTTTGATGCCATATAAAAAAAGGGATCCAAAAATAATCCTGACTGCAAGCCAGCCGGGGCTCAACGGAAGAATCCTTTTAACTGAAGAACACGATAGCATTATGGCCACCAATACGGTAGCATTCATCAACAGGGGGCAGGAAGACGGGGTAGAAAAAGGACAGTCTTATAATATATATTACCAGGAAAAGGAGAAAATCGGTCAAAAGAAAAAACAAGATATTCTCCTGACACCGGTGACTTACGGTACGCTGCTGATTCTTCACACCGAACCGACAACTTCAACGGTGATTATAACCAACTCGGAACAGACGGTGTACCCCGGCGCAATCTTTGGCAGTCCAACCGAATAAAATATAAAATCGCTTCGCGATTTTATGAAACGTTCGCCTTCGGCGAACTCGAAAAAAAAGGAGAATCGGCTTAACCCGATTCTCCTTTTTTCATTTGACTGATTCGTTCGTATTTTTAGTAAGCCGTCGGATGGTTTCGTTTAGGTAGGGAAGTGGATAACCTGTATTTCCCATGAGCAGAGCGGTTCAGGAACAAGGCATTTCAGGCCGAAGACGTAGTATTTTTACTTCGAGGGCTGAATAACACAGTTCCTGGACCGCTCTGCTTATGGGAAATGTGAATCAGGCTTGTTCCCAGGTTACTCTGAGCACCTCCTGGTAAGTAGTAATTCCCTTCAACAGCTTCTCGATTGCATTTTTCCTGAGGGTGACCATACCCTCTGCGATGGCCTTGCGGGTAATCTTGGCGATATCGACATCAGCGGCCGTTAGTTCCTTTAAGGAGTCTGTGTACGGGAGAACCTCATAGATGCCGGACCTGCCCCGATAACCGGTATTGCGACAGCGTATGCACCCCTCTCCTTGATAAAGAGTTAATCGACCTTTTTTGCCCACATTCAGCCCCATGTTGACCAACTCTTCCGCATCGATTTCAAAGGATTCTTTGCAAAACTTGCAAATCACTCGAACCAGTCGCTGGGCCATAATACCCACCAATGTGGCTTGAATCATAAATGCAGGAGTCCCCAGATCCAAAAGCCGGGTGACCACGGAGGGCGCATCGTTGGTATGCAGCGTAGATAACACCAAGTGCCCCGTCAATGCCGCCTGGATGGCGCTTGCCGCCGTTTCCAGATCACGCATTTCCCCGATCATGATAATATCCGGATCCTGACGCAAAATCGTCCTGGTGATCGTTGCGAAAGTAATACCTACCGCCGGCTGTACCGCGATCTGGTTAAACTCTTCGTTAACCATTTCAATGGGGTCTTCTATGGTCGTAATGTTGATTTCAGGGGTTGAAAGAGTTTTGAGCGTCGAGTATAGAGTTGTCGATTTGCCGCTGCCGGTAGGGCCGCAGACCAGCGCCATTCCATGGGGCATTCTAATAAATTGATTGTAACGCTCCAAATCCGCGGGGGTGAAGCCCAGCCCGCGCAAGTCCTGGAAAAGGATATCCGGGTCCATGAGCCTCATCACCATCTTCTCCCCAAACGCCACCGGAACCGTGGAAACCCGAATCTCGGCTTCCACACCGCCTTTATCGGTCTTGATCCTTCCGTCCTGAGGCCTGCGTTTTTCCGCCATGTCCAGCCTGGACAGGGCCTTTATCCGGCTGATGATGGCGTTGTGAACTTTTTTGGGAAGCTTATAAACCAGGTGCAGAACGCCGTCAATCCGCATCCTCACCTGAACTTCATCCCGCTTGGGCTCGATATGGATATCACTGGCCTTCTGGTCAAAGGCGTAGACAAGCAGGTGGTTGACGGCATTCACAATATGCTGGTCATTGGGCGGGAGCTCATCGGCCGATTTTAATTTAACATACTGTTCCAGGTTACCGAGATCGACTCCCCTGGTGGCGAACATGTCCTCTGCCATGGAAATGGAGCGCTTGAAGCCGAAAAACTCATCGATGGACTTGATAATATCGGTTTTGGAACTGACAACCGTCTTGACCTTCAACTGGGTAACACGCGTAATGTCTTCAACGACCTCAACATTAAAGGGGTTGGAGGTAGCCACGGTCAGGCATCCATCGCTGATATCGATAGGCAGAACCAGGTGTCGCATGGCAAAGGTACGCGGAATGGTGGTAGTCACGACGTTGAGGTCCAGTTTGAGTGGATCGATCTTTTTGTACGCAATCTTCCATTTTTTGGCAAGGGTCTGGAAAATGATTTCTTCATCCAGCGGCCAGGCACGGTTATCGGCCCTGCTCAACTCAAGGGAAACAATAACATCCACAATGGTGATGGGGTTGATTATCTTAAACTCGGT
This sequence comes from Candidatus Desulfatibia vada, assembly GCA_014383215.1. GTDB lineage: Bacteria > Desulfobacterota > Desulfobacteria > Desulfobacterales > UBA11574 > Desulfatibia_A > Desulfatibia_A vada. Next base: position 65,779 of record JACNIG010000247.1, read on the forward strand.
ACGCGAGGAAGCCAGGCGCTGGGCCCGCTGTCGCTCCAGCTTCTCACGGACGGCATCCTTTCTCCTGTAAATCTTCTTTACCTCGGCATCTGTCACCAGACCGCTTTCCAGAAGGGTTTGGCATACATTTTCCACGGAAAAGGGATTGCCTGAATCATTTTTTTTCTTTGCAGGTTTCATATATTAAGTATAAAGTACACTTTGTGCATTTTGTGGCAAAAAATTTTATAACACCATGTGATGCCTTTATGGAAAAGATACTTGATGCTGGTTTCAGGATACTGGATTACAGTTTGTCCGAATTCGGATATTTGATTATATAGAAATGAGGGGGTGGTGTCAATTGTGATGAATCCTATTTTTTACGGATTCATCAATTAGGTGTTTTCTCGATTTTTTCCAATTCTTTATCGATAAGATCCTGAAATCCTTTAAGGGTCCGGCTCCTCAATTGTTTGCCGTTGATAAAGACAGTAGGGGTGCCTCGAACTCCTGCCGCGGTACCGTCCTGCACGTCCTGCCTGATCCTTGACAATATCCCGGGATCGGCCATCTGCTTTTCGAATTCAGCGGTTTTATAGCCCAGCTCCCGGGCGATATCTTTGATTTTTTGATCATTGATATGATTGAAATCGGCAAAAAGCCGGTCGTGAAATTCCCAGAATTTTCCCTGGACATCGGCCGCCAGGGCACCCATGGCGGCCTTGGCGGCATATTGGTGGTTGCGCAGTGGAAAGTTTTTAAAAACAAGCTTCACTTTTTCAGGATTGTTCTTGAGCACCTGCTCAAACAGCGGCACAAGCAGCGCGCAGTACTTTCACTGAAAATCGCTGAAAACAGCGATCACCACGGGTGCATCCGCCGGTCCTTTAAACGGAGAGTTGGAGGTGTCGATCTTTTGGATAAAATCGATCACCAGGATGTCAATGGTCTGGTTGTTCCGGCTCTTGAGCAGCAGCATGTCCTCTTGTGGACCGACTTTTATTTGATCGATATGCTTGCCGACTACGATTTTGTCTTGCAGCTTACCGTCCGCCGCATAGATCAATATCTCGCCGGTCTCGGTAAGTACAAAAATTTGCTTTCCATCCGCAGAAACAGCAACATCAACCGGCGGCTTATTCATTTTTATCGTTTTTTGGATATCCCATTCAACAACAGCAAAGCTGCCGGCAACAAAAATCGAAACGATCAATATTGACAGCAGGCATACGGCTATTATTCGTTTCATGCTGTAACCTTCTTTACCAAAATCAAGCTATAACCCTCAACCCGGACATACCGGAAAAGAAAAAGACCCCTTATCACGAAAGCACGAAAGCGGAATTTTCGCCTCGCTGCAACAAGCAGCGGGGAATTCAAATTTATATTGGTTTTCAGGATTCCTTTCCGACTCAGTACTGGGTTATTCAAAAGGTCCTTCCGGCACACTGAAACGGTTGTCCGGTTTGCCCGTTTACCGTGTTTTACACGGGCCTGGCGAACGTCTTTACCAGAGATCGGCTTGTTCAGATCATCCGGCATTATAATCAGATCAATACAAACTTTTGACCTTTATTTCCAAGCAAAGGGGATCCTGATACGACCTCAACTTGAACTTAATTTCGGCTTCACAGGGTATGAAAAGCTCGAACAGATCTATCGCTTTCCCGTCCAAATCCCAAATCACGGTCTGGTCGGTAACAACAAAACGGCGCTCGACGACAAAAATAGCATCATCGCCTTTTTCCAGGATTTTAACTGTGCTGGATATTATCATATCAGGAGGCGCGGGCACGTTTTCGGCACAGACCGTATCAGGCACCGAAATCAACAAAAATAATATAATAGACGCCCCCAGGGCAATCAGTCTGAAACCGTATCGTCTTAGACTTTTATGCATTTATACCCTCCCTATTTTTCCTGCCAGGATCTCAGGCCACTTTTGATATTAAATGCCGGCGAGAGACTTTCGGAAACAATGCTGCCGGTGCTCTGCTGGATGAATCCTCTGGCTCCTTCTTCCGCCCCGGCATGCACCCCCAGGCTTGATGCTTTACCTTCACCTATACTAATTTTGTCAACAACCTTTGTACGGCTCTCCCCGCCAAGCGACTTGGTTTCGGTCCCGTTATCACTGAATACCGCCGTAGAATAGGCTGTACCGGTTTCATAATAGACGCCATAGAGATAACTGTCTCCACCGTATGCGCAGGTATCGCTATTGGGCACAAACGATGGTACAAAAACAATCCCACCCAGTATCGTCGGTTTGACTATGATGCGCTCCCCGCCTGTCATTTCTTTTATCCAGCCGTCTGTGCCTCTGGACGCGGTTATCAGGTTGTCCCATGATCCGCCCCCGCCTCCGCCTGTGTAAGTACTTCCATTCTCAAAGACGAGACCCGTATCGGTAACTTCAATGTCGGTGGCGTCCAGAAGGTCGGAATGAGCCAATGTTTTTGTGTTGCTGTAGCTGTGATAATAAACAGGGCTAGATGACTCGTACAGACCCTTGTTGAAAAACGGATCTTTTATGCCAAAAAAATACTCGGTGTCCGTGCTGTTCTTATCGTCTTCATTAAAATAACGGCCGGTCCCGCCGTATATCCATGCGTTTTCCAGTTCATCCACACTTAATGCAAGGGATCCGGTTACCGGTCGGGTGACATCAAAAAGCTCGGAAAACTGCCACGGATTAACCGCATCTTTGGGATTATCCGAATATTTGGCAACATCGGTTCCATCATAAACGTTAAGGCTGTCAGCCCAGGGAACATTTATCTTGAATACCTTGCCTAGCCAGTTGCTGCCGGATTTATAAGTCTCGCCGAAATAAATGGAGTCAACATTGAAATTCAGATTCTTGTCCAGGGAAACCGGCGAGTTCATAAAGGCATTGCTATCGCCGGTTGTAAAGAGCCAGTCATTGCCCCCTGTGTCCTGGTATGGATCGCCTGTCTCTAAATCAACCACATAGACGTGACCGGTCTGGCCGCTTTCACCTGTGCAGCCACTGGGCCCGGAACCGAATACGGCAAACCACTTGTCACCTACCCTGACGATGGCGGGAGTGGCTGCAGTTGCCTGCAGGTTAGCGTAACTTCTTTCCCACTTCAGCTCGGGGTGTCTTGGTTCTGTCACGTCCATAAGTACATAGGTGGGGTAAAAATCCCGGAGATCGCCGGTATCCGTATTATCGCCGTCATAATTAAAATCCTCCTTGGCCTGGATATGCTCGCCGCCCAAGTTAAAGCCCACAAGGAGGAAGGTGCCCCAGTTTTTTTCTGAGTCGATGTCTGTATAGCGATATTCATCCGGATTTATTTGGGCATCGAAAATCTTGGGTTTCATGTCCATATAGTAGGTATGGGAGTAATCCTCAGATGGAAGCCATTTCAAGTGGGGCAGGAGACTCTGGGGAATATAGGCCCATAACTCGTACCCGATTACTTCGCCGGCGTTATATGTTGCTTCCCCGCTGCTATCCGCTGGGTACGGGTCCGTGAATTCTCCGCTCGAAGGATAGTAGTCCCAAGAGGTAAAGGCGTGGAGCATCCCGTCGTTGGATCCAAGATAAACCATCGTTTCCCGATCTTTGAATATAGCATAAAAGTCCTGGTAGGACTCGTCCTTGTATATGGTATGGAAATTGTCCGGAGGTGCGGCGATGGAAACCGGAGTGGAGTTGATAATATCACCCAGCTTCCAGGTTTCGTCAGTAGCGTCGTCATCGTAATCAAAGGTCCTTGTCCTCAGCCCTGCAATGTCGTTTCCCCGTATATACTCAATCAGGTTGGTAACCCGGTTGTTATGGGTGTTAGTACCGGTTCCTGCCAGATATGCCCATGTGGCGTCATCCCGCACCCCCAGATAAGGCTTGATTACGCCGGCAGAATCGGTGTGGAATCCGACCACTTCTCCAAGTTGGTCAAAATGATCGCCGGCTTCATCGACCACATCATCGTCATTGAAATCAATATAGGTAAATATCTTGCGGGTTGATGCGTCGCGCTCGGCAAGCACCTTACCGGCCTGCCAGACAGCCTCGATTTCATCAAGTTCCACTGTCGCATAAGCGGCGGTAGCCAGATCAGGGTATGGAACGCTGGAACTGACGTCATATCTTTTAACTTTGGTGTCTCCGGAAGCAGAATCTACAAAATGGGTGACAATCTTGTCCGTGTCGACGTCGAGGACTCGATTATGGTTCGTATCCTCCCGCAGGTTGCCATATATATCGACCCACACGGACTGCAAGTATCCGATCCATTTTATTTCATCAAGTCCGCTTGTAATCTGGGGCCTGAAAAATGCCTGAACCAGGTTGCCCTCCCCTTCCCCTGTGGTGGCCAGCACCGACACCGCTGTACCGGAGGCCGACCGTTCTAGAATGTCATTAATGGCTTGCAGCAGTTGCGACTCCAGTTCATGTCCGCTATCAGCCTTGTAATAGGTATCCGGATCACAGTCTTCGTCATTGACTGCTACGCAGTCTTTGGCCCACTCAGATCTACTGCTGGGCCCGAATGTGCCGTCCTTTTCAACAAACCCCCCGTTCTTGGCAGCCTCTTTTAACAAATTCTCGGCATCAGGATCGGTGACGCCGAAGGCAACAAAAATGTCATACAGGACCATATTCTGATCCCCGGAAATTTCGGTCTTTCCCACCGTGGAACTCCTTAGGTCAGTGGTGCGGGCGTAAAGGGCGACATCCTTGAGATAATCGCTGCCTTGACTGCCATATTCACATCCAGACCCAAGCCAGCTGCTCTCGTCGCAGTCTGAGCTGTTGGAGGTAACAAAGGTGTCAAAACTGTCGGCAAAATGCCTTAGTCCGGACGGCATCTTGCCGTCCTTGGTGGAGGCCCCGTCTGTGAGCAGAATCACAAAGCTCTTGGCACAGCTTACAAACTCGGTGCCGTTATGGTACGGGTCCTGGCCGACATTGGCGTTGGGAACATGCGAGGCCTTATAATCCAGTGTGGTATCGGGATCCTCCTGCTTGAAATATTGCACGGCCGTGTAATAGGCCTCGCCCAGCGGCGTCCATGTAGTCGCAGGGGTGTTTGAAATATCGGTGATTATGTTTACAAGGCTGCCCATATCGACGGGGCTGACAACCCGCCCGCCGCTTTCGTTGCTGCCGGTTCCAAAGTTAAACCACTCGTTTCCCCACCTGGCCCTGTCTCCCACTTTCTGGAACACGCCGGCGAGCTTGCCGTCATGGAAATTGTGGGCCTCGTCGGAAAAATCGGACTCTTTTTTTACTGCGACATTATAGGTTGAAGTATGCCAGCCGCCGTCATAATATTTGAAGTCAAATTTTCCATCATAAACATAAAAATAGAACTCTTTATTCGGATAGGGGGTGACCCCCCAGATATCAGTTTGTTCGGTATAAACTATAAATTCCCGCCCAGACGGATTTTCCCCATGATTGACCTGGGCCCCGCCCCCGGTCCTGCCGGTGGCCAGCCCGCCTATCATCACCTTGCGGGCAACATCGATCCGGCGCATCACCGCCCAGTTTAGAAAATTACCGTCCCAGTCTCCGGCGGTATCGCGTTCAAACTGGTTGCTTGTGTATGTGTATTTCTTATACGTCTCAAAATAGCCGTAATACTCGGTGTTATGGTCATATTTTTTAAGGCTTCCCTGGTAGGCCTTTTCGTTCATGCTTCCTGAATTGTCGATTATAATCAGGATGTTGGGCGGCGTGGTATTGACCTGAAATATGGGCTGGCAGGAGTATTGGGCGTTGTTCGGCTCCGAAAAACCGAATGCCGCCGCCGGGTAAAAGAGCACCCCAACCAGCATTAGAATGTTAACAATAGTCGTTTTTTTCATGATTATAATCCTCCTTGCATGCCGGTCACCTTACGGTAAATTGCACCGAGGTTCGATCTGGCATTGTAAGGTCCGGACCCGAAGGAATCCATATCGTAAAGTAGCATCACGCCTCCGCTGGAGCCGACGCCGATGCCTTCGGCACCGCCGGCAAATTCCGCACCACCGCCGACCATGATTTGCTGCCCGGTGCGGTTGACGTCCACAGTAACATTATTGCCGCCAAGTGTGAATCCGACGTCCATCATGCCGCTGTCCCAAGCATCAAAGCCCATGACCTGTCTGAAAAAACTGGAGCTGTCACTGCGAGTCGAGTAGGTGAAACTGCCCAGGTCACTACCAGCGGTGAGCTCCTCGCCTTCATCAATAGTTCTGGAGATGAGTTTCGGGGTCGCGTAAATGCCGCTGTCAGCATTATAGAATGCGATCTTGTACGCTTTATCGTTTTGAGAGATCTGGATGTCGATCACCGAGGTATTGGTTGCTGAAATGCCCATTATGGTAAGCAGAATCAGAACAAACAGCGCCACGACAAGTACGAAACCGTCTTCGTTTTGGATATGCCTCAAAAAAGAATTCATCGCTTTCCTCGTTTATCAAGTTATTCTCGGTATGACGTACTGCACTGAAATCCGCTTTTGGAGGCCCCAGCTCGACCAGGTCACCGTCATATTGATGGCCTTTGTATTGCTGATTACACTATTGTCGGTTACATTCCAGGTGATGGTGTATTGGCCCTGAGAAACCGAGTGGGGGTTGTTGCCGGAATCCAGATCCGCGTGGCCCCAAGCCCGGTCCATGAGGGTTTCAAGCTGATTTGCAGCCAAAATGAGCCCATCCGTGCTCATTGAAGAGGTTGAGTTGCCTTTGGCCGCGGCGGTTTGCATAGTTATAACGGCCAGGATGCCGACGGCCAGGACGCACATGGCCATCAGAATCTCGATAATGGTTACCCCTTTCTCATTATTCGACCAATTTTTTAATATTTTAATGTCATTCATGGGCTAAAATACCTTTTTGCGCCATCCCGGTGACTATCATTGCAGTCCTGCGTTGCGGATCCTTACCCGGGTTGTCATGCTGTCTGTCTTTTTTGCGAGCGTAATGGCATCCGCCTTCGGAGTCTCGGCTGTTATGGAAATATCCACGGCAAAGATGTTGTTAAAGTCTGTAGCGCTTGCCGGCGTGAATGCCGCCCCTGTTGAGTCATAATAGACAAACGCAAGAGCCGTGATGTATTCGGCAACAAGACCTACCGCACCGCCTGTTCTTCTCCCGAGGGACTGAATCTGGTTTTGGGAATAAATATAGTATTCGATTTCTTCGTTGGTGCCGGTGGTCGCCCCGTCACCGTCAAAATCCATGGTAAAATGAATCAAAGTGGCGCTGGTATCATTTTGAAATCCTATTCCGCCGGCGCCGGTGGGATTGCAGCCGGCCATGCGGAGCTCCCGGACCAGAATGTCCGTGGCGGCGCGCAGGTCCTGGGTCATGACCATGGTATTCTCTTTGGAATAATATAACTTTGAATTGGTGTTGAGAAGCTCGTATGTGGCAGTGAGCAGCACGCCGCCAATGGCTATGGCAACCATCAGTTCAACCAGAGTAAACCCGCCGCGGCCGCCCGCTGTCACAAGTCTTATCATCAATTCACCTTTACCTTTCCAGCAATATAAATTGTGATTGTCTGAGACCCCTGACTGTTTTGTAAAGTGATTGTAACCGGGGCAGCAGCAACCGTGCCCTTAGGGCTAAAAACCGGATTAGAGGAGCCTGAAACGGTAACGCCCGGGTATTCATCAGCGAAGTCTCTGGCTACCTCGGTGTTGTTAATGGGGTCAAAGGTTGAACCTGAACTGAGATCCCCCCTTATAATTTGGTACCCGCCGGAACTAAAAGCAACCTGGTACTCAACACCGCGCTTGATGGCCAGCATCCTGGCACCGACCAAATCGCCTCGCAAGGTGGACAACGCTCCCTTTAAACGAGAACTAGACTGGTAGGTCAGAAAATTGGGCACGGCAATGGCGGTCAGCACGCCGGCAATAGCGATTACCGTAATCAGTTCCAATAATGTAAACCCCGCATCTTTGCGCATGGTATACTCTCCCTGCCTGAATTTAATACAAATTTCGTGCCACAACGCTTATGTTGAATTCCAACTATCCTTGTCGAGAACTCCAAAGCCCAGGAGCCATGCATATCAATATGGTATTACTGGCAATTTAGAAGGCCAGCTGTCCATTAACAGTATGATAAAGGATAAATTTCCACCTTGCAGTACAATATAAAACAACTTTCATTGCAATAATTATTAAAAATCTTAACAAAGGTATTAAAATATTTTATAGCCAATAGGAATAACATGCATATACCAACTAAGACGGTTATGGGAAAAGACTAAGGAAAACGTATAATTTCTATATTATGAATTGTTCATACAGATATCTGTCGGCGACTTTCTCCGGGATGTCATCCATCATGATCTTGCCCTGATCAAGCCAAATCAGGCGATTGCACTGGGTAATGAGAAAATCCAGATTATGAGAGACTATAATTGTTGTCACTCCTTTTTTCATCATATTCTGTATGCGAACCACGCACTTACGTTGAAAGAATTCGTCTCCCACTCCTATAATTTCATCCAGCAGCAAAATTTCCGGCTCTACCTCGGTTGCCAGCGCAAACGCAAGCCGTGCAAACATACCTGAAGAATAGGTTTTAACAGGACTGTCAATAAAAGCGCCGATACCCGAAAAATCGATGATTTTGCCAATCCTGGCTTTGATTTGTTTTGGTGTAAAACCAAGCAGGGCCCCGGCAAGATAGCAGTTTTCAAGTCCTGAAAGCTCCGGATGGAATCCAAGGCCCAGTTCAAGCAAAGGAATTACCCGTTTGTATATCGCTACAGAACCGTTGGTGGGGATAATGATCTGGGCGATGACGCGTAGAAGTGTCGTTTTCCCGGCACCATTACGGCCGATTATTCCTATTGATTCATTGGCTTCCACGCTCAGTGAAACATGATCAAGGGCTTTAAAAGTCGGTATTTTTTTACGTGTAATCATCCGGTAAATTTTATTTTTCAAGGTGATGCTGCCTACTGAATACTTATTGAACTTGACAACAATATCTTTTAAAACAATGGCATCGCTCATATAAAATGCCTACATGGAATAATAAAATTTATTTTTTAGTCTATTATATAAAACTAAGCCCACAAGAAGTAATACGGTACCGCTTGTCAGACAGACCATCCAATCCAAAAAATTCGGCCATTGTCCATAATAGATCGGCTTTTGAAAAAGGCTGACCCAATAACAGACAGGATCGAGTTGCAGTATCTTAAATTTGACCGGATTATCATAAAACAGGTCTATCTTGAAAAATATTGTTGAAGTAAACAAAAGAAGCATCAGGACCATTTGCACAATGGGTTTTATGTCTTGAAAAAATACGAAAACCACGGCAAGGATAATCCCGGATCCTGCCGCGATGAGCATCCAGACGGCAATGGAAAGCGGCAAAATTAGCATTTGGATGTGCCATGTGCCCTGGAACGTTATAAAAAGTACGAGAAGTACTCCAAATGCGCTTAAAAAGTCCACAAAGGCAATACCAAGCTGGGTAAGCGGGAAATAGATATACGGCATTCGAATCTTTTTCGAAACCACGGAGTTGAGTATAATTGAGTCTACCATTGACATGGACGATTGTTCAAAAAATCGCCAGGGAACCAATCCGGCAAAAAGATATAACACATACTCTTTGAGGGGAGCATTGTTAAACGTTGCGAATACATACCCCAGAATCAACAAATATAACAAGGGCTGCAGAATATTCCATATCAGTCCCAAATAGGCACCGCGATAGCGTATCACAACAAGATTTCTGATATACAGCCAGATGAAGTATTTGTCGGCACGAGATGAATACATGCATCACTCGTTGTATCGTAAAAGTTCTTCCAGGTGTTCCTTAATCCCCTTTATACCAGGGTATAGTTCCTTTGCTCTTTTGACATCACTTGCCGTCCTATAGCGGGCTTCAAACTCCCGGCAGCAGACCAGAGCATCCTTATAACAGCCAATTTTGTCAAAACATTTTATTTTACGATAGCAAACATCCCAAAACCAAAAATCATCGATTGCGATTTGTTCGTAAATATTTAAAGCTTTGATAACCCGACCCATCACCTCATAGCTGAGCGCCATCCAGTAGATACAATCTTTATAAATATGACGAGAACTTGGACTCTCTTTAAGGAATGCAATCGCCTTTTTATAATATGTAATGGCTTTCGCATGATCCTTAAGGGTCATGGCCATCCATGCGATCCTGTATAAGGCGTCTCCCACAATTGCCGGTGGGCCGTCAGATGTTCCAACCTGATAATAAAATGATTCAGCTTCTTCGAACTTTTCCTGCATTTCAAGGCAAAATGCTAAACGGAATTTGATCTCGATACGACCTGTTGCTTGCGTATCAAGAGCCATGCGAAACTTGGCTTCCGCGATCTCGTATTCCTTTTTCTCGAAATATTCAAGACCTTGTTCTAATGAGCGGTTTTGAGACATATGTTACATCGTTTTAGCCCGTGAGAAATCCGGGTTAGCTGCTTTTTGCTTAACAAACTTTACCATATGCTGTCGCTAAACGCTTCATGTAATTTTCCATACTAAAATGTTTTGCACGTTCATAGCCGGCTTTTACAAGATTAGCTTTAAGTGCGTCATCATTTAATATCCGGCCTAATTTATCAGCAATATCCCTTGTATCATATGGATTAACATACAGGGCGGCATCCCCGCAGATTTCAGGCAAAGATGAAACCGACGAGGTGACCACCGGGCAGCCTAAGCTCATAGCCTCTAACGGGGGAAGACCGAAGCCTTCATATAGGGAAGGAAATGCTAAGCATTTAGCCCCTTTGTATAATGCGGGCAGATCAGAGACCGGCACATATTCAAGCAGGCGGATTTTTCTTCGAGTGCGCCCTTTATCCCAATCGTCATATAAGATTTTTAGTTCATTTTCCCAAAGCCAGGCCTTTTTCCCGACAATAATCAAGGGCATATCCATGTCCATGGACAAACAGGCTTCCATTAAGCGTCTTAAATTTTTTTTCGGTTCAATCGCACCTACAAAAAGGATATAGTTTTGATATTCAAGATTATAATAGGTTAGCTTCCGGAAGATCGTCTCTTTTTCCAGAAGCTTTGTATTTAAAATGCTAGGCTGGTATGTTACAAATAGCTTGTCCGGATTTACATCAAAATATTGAAGGATATCATTCTTTGTGTTTTCAGAAACGCAAATGATTAATTGAGAACTTTTAATTGCATCTCGAACTCGTTGTACAAACATACCTTTATCATCAACTGTTGTATAGGGTAGTCTTAGCGGAACAAGATCATGAACCGTTGAAATCTTGGCTGTGCCTGGAACCGTTATGGGGGTGAAATAGGTTGCATGCCAAATATCCATTTTCGGCTTGGTTTTCATTTTTACTTTGAAGCCAAAGTATCGCATTATATCGGCAATTTGATAACACCCTCGGCTCGCATAAATTCTAACATCATTAATATATGTAAAGCCGCCGGCTCCCTGTGTTAAGATCAGATCCTTGGGGATAGGAATCGATTTCGCCTTTTCAGAAAATCCCAAAAGGGTTTTTGCCGTTAACATGAAATTGAATCTAAGCAAATGTTCTCTGGTCATATCTTGAAAAAGGGCGAGGGCGTCAGTGTTGATTTCCTTATCTTGTTTAAGAGAGTATTTAGAGATTAAAACATTCGGGTTAGCGCCAAGATTTTTTAGCGCTTCGATTAAACTTATGCCGTAGGTTTTAATGCCGGTGCCTTGTAAAAGCTCGAGATTTATGCCGTCAATTAAAACATTAAGCCCTTTTAAGTCCATAAACTAACACCTATCGTGATTCAAAAGGTTTTGAAAATTTTGCTTTTGCAGTAACTTATATAGTCCTTTTCTTCTAAAAAAACAATATCTATGGTAATACCAAAATCCACCGCCTAATTTTTTAATCAAGCCATTTTCCGCCTGTCAGAAATTT
>JACNIG010000385.1 GCA_014383215.1 Candidatus Desulfatibia vada
AAGAGGGGTAATAATTAACATATAGTAAATGAAAATAAAATTGAGACCTTATGCTGAAGGCAAGCAATGAAAAATAATCGACGCCGTATAATTAGACGAAATAGTAAGGACCGAAGACATCATAACGCAACAGTGTTAGCCCCGGATAAACGAAGTGGCAAAAATAGAAGGAACAGTAAAGACAGGCGCAAGTCTCCCTGATTCATAAACTATTGTAGCTGATACATACCGATATATATTATAGGTTCGGACGACTCCACACTCAATTTGAGTGACGGCTTGGGAATCCTCGTGCGAAGAAATGGATAGATAAGCGAGGTTTTTGACACCTGCAATATGATTGGGGAAACTAAATCATAATTTGATCCACTGGCCTGTCAATTTTACCACAATGATATTTGTGTATTTGTTAAGTTTTTCAAGCGTTCAGTCTCCCCCCATACCCTATCTGACTGATATATAAAGACATGTTTTCTCCTATACTTTATATAAGACTTTCGGCATATTTTTTGCATAAAGAATTGTTATAAGACTGCCGATATATTTAGTAGGGAAGGAGAAACGGCATGCTAATACTTCTAATTTTAGGTATTACACTTGTTTATATTGCTGTAGTTGTTTACCTGTATCTAACTACCGCAATGCCAGATTTACTGGATATGCAAGAGATAAGCTGGGAATGAAATGGGATAAGAGGTAAGCATCCCTTTTAGGAATGTATTACAAATGTAGCTAATACATCCCGAGATACATAAAAAGTTCGGGCGACTCCATGAAAATGGCTCAACCGGACGAGAAAAGGCAGGGTTAACCGCTCTGCCTTTCTTTTTTGATACCATATTGGCCAGCACCATTGACTTCAGGTTTATTGTTCATATTTTTAAAATCAACCACCCCGATGAAAGCCGGCGGGGTATGTAAGGAGAGGAAGAACTGGTGGAGTCTCCACCGCTGGCACATGAGGTATATGACAATTTAATCAAAACATACGGCAAAATATGTAAAAGGCTTTCGCCGAGGCCGTTGCTTTATCGCAATAAATAAGTTTAGAAAGGGAACTTAAAATGAATGAAAACAAACGCTTTTTTGCTTTATCAATTATCTTGGTTGCGCTTATTTTCGGTTGTTCTGCCGGATTTGGTAACTATGGCAGGATCAAAGATCTGCCGAAAACTGAGGATCAGGTGACGATTCAGCATTTAATAGACACCTGGAAAGATTACGATGTTTATTACGCGGGATTGCATGTCAAGTCGCCGCTGGGAATTATGTTCGATCCGAAAAATAACAACACCACGCTAAAGGGCGACCGCTGGAAAAAGGTCGAGGATCAGAATACTCTGAAAACGATCAACAAATGGCTTCACGTGAACAATGAGTACGAGCCGGAGCTTAGAGAGATTCTGGGGCCGGACGGCAAATTTTATGGGTATCTGTATCATTCAGAAGGTCCTGCGATTTTCAAGCAGATTGATGATGGAACGCTTTATGCCTACGATCTGGAAGAACCGTGTCAGGGAGGCTACGGCAACTGTCGAGGTCGATAGTCAGACCGGTGAGAAATCCGGGCTAATCCGGAAATGTCTCTTGCATAAGGAATTGAAGAAGACAATGTGAAGATTGTTTTCAGTCGGACTTCAAGCGACTTAGATAAAAAGTTGGAGCAGATGGATCAGTGACGTAAAAGATGGTCGCAGCTTGATGGTCTGTTGCCCAAATAGCGGGGAAGGGTCGCGGTAGGAATGCCGGTCGCCCGGCATTCCTACCGCGACCATTTCAACTAACCTACTTCAGAAAGAAATTGACCCGGCTTTGATGCTTTTCCTTATTTTCTCGATCTGCCAGGCTGTTGGGCCTCAGAATAAAGATTCGATGCGGATCAATCTTTTCGCTTTTTATAATATAGTTTTCGACACCAGCAGCCCTTTTGTGGGCCAGACGACGCAGGTCTTTATCTGAGATATCAATACCGGTAAACAGGAGTTTTTCCATCTCGGCGACCGGTAGTTTTTTTATCTTTCCGGCTTCATCCCTCGGTTTGGGAATATCCGACGCTGCATAGGCCTTCTCCAGATATGTTATAAAATCATCAGGTTCAATTTTGATCTGTGCAAGCGGTACGGCATCGAGGTTCTTTTTGGCCATCTCTTTAAGTTTCTGGGCTTTCAGAAGATTATCAAACTGAATCCGCCGCAGCGCCGTGCTATCATCTTCCGGATCAACCGCTCCCTGAATCTCTAATTGGAGAGCCGGCCGGTTCTCAAGAGCCGTTATCAGTTTTTTCAACTTTTCGTGCATGGACGCGTTGATTTGAGAACTGCCATGGTCAAAGTCCATATAGCTCAGTTCGGCACCGCCGCCAAAGATGGAGCTAATGGCGGCAAATGGAGCGCTGACAATTTTAGCAAACAGGTTCCCAAGCATTGTTATGATAATCTTGCCAAGGCTGAATTCGGGATTCCTAAGATCGCCGTTTACGGGAAAATCCAATGCGATCCGTCCGTTGCTGTCTTTGAGCAGTGCAATGCCAAGTTTGACCGGCAAAGACGTCGCATCGGGACTGTCGACCTTGTCTCCCAGGGTGAGCTGATCTAAATATATTCTGTTTTTTCCCTGAAGCTTATTGTCCAGCAGTTTGTAGGCCAGTTCGAGGGTCAATTTTCCTTTTTGGAGGATATATCCCAAATATTTCCCGGAGTAGGGAGAAAACGGACTCATTTCAATATCTTTAAAGGCAACTGTCAGATCTGCATAACGGTTGGCAATCAGAGGATTAACTTTACCTTTGATTTCCAGCGGGGAGGTACCGCTGTGTTTTCCCGCTAAAAAAATATCGGCACGTGATTGTTCTTTTGAAGAAAGACCTGACAGCTTCCCTCCCAGTTCCGTAAGCTCCGTATCGAAGTTCGGCTGTGTTAAACGATCCGAGAAGCTGACGGTACCGCCCTGCAAGACAACGTTTTTTATGGTTATCTCTGGGGGAAGCGTTGCAGTAGCTTCCGGAGTCTCTTTGGCTGCTGCCCCGGGCGGTTCTTGGGCGGCTTCACCCTCCGGTGAGAAAATGTTTCTGATATTAATCGTTCCGTCAGAATGGATTATCAGCCGCGAATAAAAATCGGTAAGCGATACTTCATCGATTGATATTTTTAGAGGTTTATACCCGGCATTTACGTTGGCAAGATACAAGGATTTCCATTTGAGAAAATCAAGAGCCTGTTTGCGATCGCCGGATGCGAAACCGGTGATGGAAGCATCTCCCTGGTAACTAACTGCCGGATCGCTCCCCGCTTTCTGAGAAAACTGAACCCGGCCGTTTGTATTAAAATATCCGTCAGTTACGACAAGTTTAATCTTGTCGGTGAAATACGGCTGCAAAGACCTGATATCAAGCCCGCTGACATTCACGGCCAGGTTGGCGGAAACCGGATCAACGGCCACCGATCCCTTGACGGATACATTTCCCTTTTTATTCCAGCGTAAGGAGATAGAAATCTGACCTTTGCCGTTGGGCTTGGTCGTAAGATCTTTACCCTCGATCTTGACGTGGCCCAGAAGAATATTGACAGGATCAGCGAACATCGAATCTTGACCCTGAATCGTGTGATCCTCTATCACAAAGCTTTTAAGGGTCACATGCCAGGGTGCCGGGGCCGGTGCTGCTTTTTGCTGGGAGGGGGCTGAATGGGCTTTAAGCGCCTTGACCGCTATGAGCCGGTCTAAACTCAGTGATCCGTCGGCAAAACGTTTGCATAAAAGGTAGCCCTTTGTGCTTGACAGGCTGCCGATCGTAATTTCTTGCTTCAAGAGATCGACATCGGTATCGGTGATAGCAAGGCTGTGAATGGCGATTAATTTTTCCCGGTCTTCTTTGGTGTGCGCTTTAAGCGAAGCAACAGAAACAGATGCCCGGGAAAGCCCAATGCCTATGGAGGGATCGTCCGAGGCATAATGGAAGCCGGTTTGAATACCGATTGTTCCATCGGCGATTTCAAAATCGATCAGGTCTCGATAGTAAGGGGCGTATTTTTTCAACAAAACGTTTTGCAGTGACAGGGTCCCTTCAGAACGGAGAGGAAACAGTGACAAGGTGCCTTTACAATCGATCAACTCTTTTTCCGGTGTTTTTACGGAAATTTTATAAACGGCTTTGCTGCCGGCTTGATTGCTCACATTCTTTAAGGTGATGTTCAAAGATTCAAGGGCAGTCTCAAAAGGAACAGCCGGCAAACCGTCAATTAAGGCCATCCGGCCGGATTCAACCAGCAGATTTTCGATAACGAAATTCGGAATCAATGGTACTTGCGGTTCTGCGTCAGGCGAGGTTTCCGGTGCCCTAACGCCTGCCAGATCAGAGAAGTTAAAGGTACCATCCGGCCTGCGGGCAAGCCGTAAAAAAGGTTTTGCAATACGGTTCTTCTCCAGGTTAGTTGGAGAAAGCCTGGTAAATTTTCAGCGTAAAGTATC
>JACNIG010000434.1 GCA_014383215.1 Candidatus Desulfatibia vada
ATCGAATAATTATGTCAAAGAGCAAAGATTGGAGCTATATCAACATGCCATTGGCCGCATGACCTAAAAAACTTTAGACTGTTGAGTTACTAATACTACAAAAAATAATAAACTAAATTTCGTGTTTTCGTACTTTCGTGCTTTCCCGCCTGCCAAAGTCTTGTACGGCGGACAGGCGTGATAAATATATTCTTTAAGGTTTCGATTTCTTAGAGTTTTGTGTTGCGTTCTGCATCCCCTGCCTTATCTT
The DNA here is from genome assembly GCA_014383215.1 of Candidatus Desulfatibia vada. Lineage (GTDB taxonomy): Bacteria > Desulfobacterota > Desulfobacteria > Desulfobacterales > UBA11574 > Desulfatibia_A > Desulfatibia_A vada. The sequence goes on from JACNIG010000434.1 coordinate 251, forward strand.
CAAGGCCTCTTGGTATATTTTGTTTTTGGACACACCGTATTTTACTGCGATTGTTTTTGCCAAATCGGACAGGCTGCTTTCCGTGGTTTCAAGCGTTTTGATTATTTCGTTTTGAATCGTTTCGAAAGAAACATCCGAGGTTTCTTGTCGCCCTTCGACTATTAGGGTACATTCGCCTTTTACAGTTGCGCGCTCCTTCAGGCGACTGTGGATTTCAGACAAGTTTCCCCTGATAAATTCTTCGTGCAACTTGGTCATCTCGCGGCACAGAACACCATAACGGTCACCCATAGTCGAAATTATTTCCTGCAGAAAGGTCGTAATACGACGGGGAGATTCATAAAAGATGATGGTGCGGGGCACATGGGCAAGTTCTGCTAACTGTTTAATACGTTTGGCCTTTTTCTTAGCCGCAAACCCGATAAAGACAAAGGCGTCGGTCGGCAGCCCGGCAGCGCTGAGAGCGCTGACGGCAGCCGAAACACCCGGTATGGGAACTACGTTGATGCCGTTTGCAATGGCGGCATTTACCAGCCGGTAACCGGGATCGGATACGGACGGAGTTCCGGCGTTGGATACCAGGGCCACCGCAGATCCTGCTTTAAGTCGATTAAGGAGCTCCGGGGTGCGTTCGGTCTCATTATGCTCGTGATAGGCGATAAGATGACCTTTAATTTTGTGACGGGCCAGTAATTTGCCGGTATGTCGGGTATCTTCTGCTGCAATAAGATCGACCCGGCCAAGCACATTAAGAGCCCTTAGGGTAATATCCTCCATATTCCCGATGGGAGTGGCAACAACGTAAAGAGCACCTGTTTTGAAAATGTCTTTCGAATCATCCATAGGCAAGTTCAAAGGCATTTTTGATAAGTTCTATCCGCGGGTTGTCTTGTGATGAACTGATGGCCACAACGTCAAACCTTGCCTTGGCGTTGTTTTGCTTTGTGGCTTTCAGGTAGTAAAGGGCCACCATGGAAATTTTTCTTTGTTTTTTGGGAGTTACGGCCCACTTGGGGCTCCCGTAACCACCGGACCTCCGGGCTTTGACTTCAACAAAGACAAGCGATTTTTTATCTTTGGCAATAATATCGATTTCACCTAATTGATTACGGTAATTCTGCTCTAAAATCTTATAGCCGTTTTTTTTAAGGTACCTGACGGCGATGGACTCACTATCTTTACCGTATTGTTGTCTTTTGTTTGGCATTACAAATTTAGGTTATAATTTCTGATTTTATTTACATAGCATTTTACACAAAATTTCAACTTTCACTTGCAGACTATAAAAGATCCACGATTCGTTTGTCATTCAAACCGGCCAAAATTTCAAGAAGTTTTCTTTTCCTGGCATGCTCTTTTCGAATTTTGGCAAGATAAATCCGCCATTCCTTGTCCTTGGACTGACTTTTCAGCACGCGCTGGATTTTTCCAAGGTATACGGCGGCCTTTGCATACGCTTTTGGTTTTACCTGGGCGATCAGGTTGGCGGCCAGTCTTTTCCAAATATCCATGGCCCTGTCAGGATATTTATCGGCTAACGCCCCGGCAATTTTGTCTTCCTGCAACTCACTCAGCCACCAACCGGCTTTTTGAGACTTACGTTGATCATACCAGCGGATAACATCATCAGGACGTTTTTCATATATAGCAATATCAATCAGTGTTTCGGTTAAAGGAAATTGCTTTGACCGACGTTCCTTGGCTTTTGGAATGCCCGTTTCAGGCAAGGGCCATGAGGATCCGCTTTGTGGCAACTTGCCGGTTTCCAGATATTGTTGAACAACGGGCTTTACCTTTGCCCAGACTTTGGCCTTTCTCGCTGTTTTTTGGAACTCTTGAAAGGTTTGAAGTGTCGGGTCACTAAAAAAATCATCCGCCCGCAAGGCAGCGACCTGAAGCCAATCGCCTTGTTTTTCCTTCATTTCCCGCAAAGCTGTTTTCAATTGGCTGGAAATACCCGGCCATTTTTCCTGGGTAGCCATAATCCCTTTATGAATCCATTGTTCAGCCTCTTTCCATTGCTTTGCTTCCATAAGAATACTAACCAGTCGAACATAACTACCGGTCTTCACCGCCTCTTTTTCACAAAGCGGAATGATTTCACCATCACGCCCCGAATTTTCCAACGCAGTGATGATCCAGTCGGTCAACCGATCCCGGCGGTAATTGGACGAAAGGCCATCATCCTTTATTTTTGGAAAGCTTTTCAACCGCCTTAACAGATCGTCTGCCAATTTCTTCCAGTCGGCCTTTTTTTGTTTCAATTCCCAGAATACTTTAACACCCTCACAAAGCGAATACTGATCTTCCAACTCTCTATCCACTGCCCACAACATTTGCTCGGCCGGTGAAAACGAAGATTGAGACAGCGCCCGAAAAACTACATTCATGCAGGATGCAATTTCTTCATAGGTTTCGCCGTTGTCATCGCTTATTTCAACCTGGGATGTTCCCGCCGTCAGCAGCTCTTCACCCAGGGCAACCACCTCGTCGACATGCCCCTGATCTAAAAGCGCCTCCAGGCGATGTTTCACCCGCGAATAATCCGGGGTATATCCCTCGCCGCGCCAATAATTCTGCCATCCGGGTTCCGAGCTGAGTTCCATAATCTCGTTTCGTACTGCATCCACCATATTGTTCACGGTCCCCTTGGACAGATCGATCTGATCAAGCATATGTTCTAAAACACTGGGATGGCGTTCGGCCAGATTCTTGGTAAGTTCGATTAGTTGCGCTTTAGTATGTTTTTTTAGAAAGGGTTCCAGAAAACTGACATCGGCTACTTTTCTTTGTTGAGGATAAAAGTCGTCAAATCCACTCATGTCGTCATCTTCGTCCAACCAGTCTTCATCTTCCCCAAACTCATCAAACAGTTTCAAGCGTCTGTCTTTTTGGGTAACCTTGGGAATCTTTACATTCTGTTTCAGACAATCAAGGTATTCGACCACCATGGCCACGGCATGCTTGCAGGTGTCCCAGTATGGACAGGTACAATTAGACTCCAACTCGCCGTCTTCGAAAAGCACCTTTGTAGCGTATCTCTCTGTCCCTTCTACCCAGGCAATCAAACTCCCGTCCGGCGTTCGGGCTAAATCTTCAACATAGCCGTTTCTCTGGTAATTTTTTCCTCGGGATACAATTTTGCTCCCGGCCCAGGCAGTCAGGTCGTTCCAGGTTAAGTCCTCGAAAGGATCAGTTTGTTTGCGTTTTCGGACCATGTTCTATCTTTCAATAAATATGCTTAATTATTACCTAAACAGATCAGTTCTAGGTTCCAAAATCTCCAGCAGCTCCTCTGAAATCTCTTCCTTCTTCAAAAAACCGAACACAAGGGCTCTGGAAACCGCCGTATCCGAATCACCATAGGCATACGTTGTCCAGATCTCTCTGGATGCCCCTTGGTGGAATTTATGTATCAAATCGCTTAACTCAAAGCAGCTTATCTTCCCGCTCCGCCAGTTTTCAAAATGCAGAAAAAGCTTTTCCATCTCTTGATCCAACTCACGCTCGTTGGCAATGCCAGCCAGTTCACGCAGTTTCTTTTTTTGGTGCTTTGGTATATCTATGCATTTCCTTTTTTTCCCTATATGCTGAAACCGTTTGACTTCCGGGGTGACTTCCGGGGTGACTTCCGTGGTGACTTGCGGGGTGACTTGCGGGGTAACTTGCGGGGTAACTTGTGGGGTAACTTGTGGGGTAACTTCCGTGACAGCCTCCTTTTTTATAGCTTCTGCAAAAACCGGATGCACAGGAAATGCAACTAAAAAGATAGTTTATGCTAAGATGGCTTCTCATTCTCTACCGTGAAGGGCTCACCTATTCCGTCGATTTGATCCAGATACGCTATTCACTATTCAAGATACAACACTAAACATCTCTTTTTCGGTATCTGGAGTCTCCAGGCCGACTGTTTGCCCTTGTGATAATACTACTCGATCGGCTTTTTGCTGGTTTTTTTCTTTGCCATTTATTGCCTCACTCTTATGTTTCCAGCAGCGCTTTTTATTTGCAAATTGATATTACCTTCGGTTGTGTAAAGAACCTGTATATTCGGGTGTCTTGATTGAGCATCAATAAATTCTTCAGAAGGATGGCCGTGGGGATTGTTTACTCCCACTGATACCACTATCCAGTCTGGATTCACTTTCGACTATAGCGCTGAGCAAAATCAGGCCACTTATGCTAAGCCAAATCATACCACCAA
>JACNIG010000430.1 GCA_014383215.1 Candidatus Desulfatibia vada
ATCAACGGCCTGGTTTAGCTCTGCATGGGTGGCCTGATTTATCTAAGTGCTATTGCACAGAGCGCTGAAGTGATACCCGCAGAAGTACTTAGCAGCCTGTCATCCAATCTGGACATTTGCCGAGAAAATATCACTGAATCCGGCGAGCGTGAACTGACCGATCAGTTATTGGATAATTACCATCGATACGAACGACTTGTCCAGTCGCTGACCGAGGTAGACACAGGCCATTGGTCGAACAAGCGTTTTGCCGCGTTTCTGGTGCTTACAGCTGATATGGTAGCACTCCTTGACAACTTGGTATCCATCAACGAGGAAGCCATGGAACGAGCAGAACAACGAACACGGCTTCTTGCCAGCCGTGCCCAGCGTAATGCGGCGATACTTTTTATTGTGATTATTATAGCTATTTTGGCATTGAGCTATTTTCTATCCTATCGTATCGCTCGCCCGATCATGACGCTTGCAAGTCATCTTTCAAACGCACAGGAAGGCAGAGGTGTTTATCCAACAGTTCGTATCCAGTCGAACGATGAGATCGGGTTTTTAGTAAATTCGTTCAACCGTTTGTTTAGCCGTTTAGAGCAGTATGACCTTTACCGGGATGAAATCCTATCTATCGAAAAGGAAAAAGTCCGTCGTGGTGAAGAAGCCAAAGGACGGTTCATTGCTGAGATTTCTCACCAACTGAAAACGCCGATGACATCGCTGGCCATGAGCGTAGGAATGCTTCATGGCGGCGGGGAAGGACTCAGCGCCGAAAAACGGGGAAAATTGGTTACCACTGCCAATGAAGACTGCATCCGGCTGGCGGCCTTGATTAATGAACTGGTGGATATATCATGCCTTGAAGCGATGTCTCGACCGCGACTCAAAGAGACTCTCGATATCGCCGTGGTGATTCGGGAGTGCATTGCGCCGCTGATAAAACAGGCTGACGATAAGGGCATTTCCGTTGACATCGACATATCGGAAGACCTACCACAGGTGACCATTGATTCTTTCCGTTTTCCATGGGTCATCACGAACCTTGTAGGTAATGCACTGCGGTACACCGATCGCGGTGGTCGCATTAAACTGAAAATCTACAAGCAGGGACAGCTATTCTATTTCCAGTGCACCGACACCGGCAGCGGTATCGACCCTCAATACCTTCCACAGATTTTTGACCGATTCACACAGTTTTCAGAGCGCGGCAAAAGTGGCACTGTCGGTCTAGGACTTGCGATCGTTAAGGATATCATCGAACAGCATGGCGGTGACATTCAGGTTCAAAGCCGGCTGGGGGAAGGCACCACCTTCACTTTCTGGATACCGGCCCTAAAGGAGGAAAAAGGTGAAAAAAGCACTGATCATTGATGATGACCGCAACATTCTGACCATGTTGGAGATGTATCTCGAAGATAAAGGGTTCGAAACGGTCACGGCGGCTTCAGGTAAGGAAGGCCTTCAGTGTTTCACGGACAAAACGCCTGATCTGGTGCTGCTGGACATGAAGCTGCCGGACCAGGGCGGACTGGATGTGCTTAAAGAAATCGTTACAAGCGGCATCAAAACCCAGGTTCTGATTATTACCGCCTATGCCACTATCGAAACTGCAGTCAGCGCCGTTAAGATGGGCGCGTTCGACTATCTCCCCAAGCCGTTCGTCCCAGGTCAGCTCGATCTTGTCTTGGAAAGGCTAAAACGGTTTCATCAAATGGAGACGGAAATCTTCACCCTAAAGGGTATTTTTTCAGAGGGTGATATTCTAACACGCAACAAAAGGATGCAAAAAATACTGAAAATGGCGCGGCAAGCAGCCGATTCCAACGCGATTGTCTTGATCAGCGGTGAAAGCGGCACCGGCAAGGGGCTGCTGGCGCGTCTGATTCACGACTGGAGTCCGAGAGCTGATCGCCCTTTCGTTATAGTGGATTGCGCAGCAATACAAGAGAGTCTTCTGGAAAGCGATCTGTTTGGTCATATTAAAGGGGCGTTCACAGGCGCTCTACGCAAAAAGGAAGGTAAGCTTAAATTGGCCGATGGCGGCACTGTCTTCCTGGATGAAGTATCGGAGATTCCACATGCCGTTCAAGGAAAGCTTCTTCGCTTCATACAGCACCACGAATATGAGTGTCTGGGAGATCCTAAACCGCATACGGTTGATGTGCGTATCATCGCTGCTACCAACAAGGATTTGGAGGAGTTGGTTAGTGAGAAAGTCTTTCGAGAAGACCTATATTTCCGTCTCAATGTGTTGGAGCTGTTCCTGCCCCCTCTACGGGAGCGCCCGGAAGATATTCCACTGCTGGCAGAACATTATCTGAAACGCTTAGCACGGTTGAACGACAAAGCAATTCAAAGCATCGCACCTGATGTCATGCAACGTCTACAAGATTATCCCTGGCCCGGAAATATCCGGGAGCTGATCAACACCATTGAACGTTCGGTGATCCTAGCGCATGACACTGAGCTCAAAATGGTTGATTTATCCTCCAACATTGCAAATTTCAATCCATCCGCCACCCCGCTCGAAAGTCTGGCGGAAATGGAAAAACGACATATCCAAAACGTGATTTTGCGTACCACCTCTCTTGAAGAGGCTGCCAGGGTACTGGGAATTGACTCGGCCACCTTGTGGCGCAAACGCAAGAAATACCAAATAGATTGATCCTTGCATGTTGCAAGGTCATTTTCTTGCAAAATTCAAGATACAATAGGAAGCCCTCCTTCCCGTCCCTGTCCGATTCTACTAAATATCAATAAATACTGACAGATAGAACATTTGGCATCCATTTTGCTATTATATAGCACAACGCCTGTCGAAATGCGTCTTGATTGCACTAAGGGCGTAGAATGGAGGCTATATGGTTTCATCAGTACAATCAGCGATTTTGGTTTGTCAGCTTCTTGAAGAACTGGCGATTGTGAAATCTGAAGAGGTGACTATTACCCGCAGCCAATTGACCTGCATGAGTGAGGCGACTGCAAGGTTTTTCGAATTAATCATGATCTGTTTTTCAACACGGAATATATCCGACCGGAGCGGCATCATTGAGCTGTGCACCTGTCTGAAAAACCATCCTTTGACAAAAAAAACGCCGCTCTTTGCCTCGATGGACCACTTGCACCGGGATATAACGCTGCAGATGCAAAATGCCGGGTTGGATTTTGTGGAGATTCGTCGTCCAAAAGAGCATATTGATCCTGGATATATTTTCAATCTCGTTCGGAATGGTGGAGTCTCGATCCGCACCGATCGAATCTTAGCCCAATTATGTCCTTTTCTCAATTATACACCCATCGACATCCGAAGCGAGTTAATCACCTGCCGAGCTTACCAAAACCATATGGTGCTGGGAGGAAGGCGGCTACGTGAAGTTTGTGAAGCCGACAGCCATTTACATTGTGAATACTTCTTGAATCCGAGGCTTAAATCATGATGCTTCGCAGCCGAATTCTCAAAGCACATCCAACAAGCCTGGTGCTGGCAAGTTTTCTCTTGGCCATCGCCGCTGGTGCAGTGTTGCTGATGCTGCCGATTTCCACGAAAAACGGGTCGATCCCACTGATTGATGCGCTGTTCACAGCCACGTCTGCAGTATGCGTCACCGGTCTGGTGGTGGTGGATACGGGGAGCTATTTCACCGTGTTCGGACAGTGCGTGATCCTCGCGCTTATTCAGATCGGCGGTCTTGGCGTAATGACCATTTCAGTGGCCTTGTTTCGCTGGATCGGCCGAAGTATCTCTTTTCGTCAGCGCATGGCCATGCAGGATATTTTCGCCCATACGCCGCGAGAGGATATTTTCGGCCTCGTCAAAAGCATTGTCCTGTTCACGCTCGGCGCGGAAATTATAGGGGCCGTCTTCCTGTATATCCATTGGAGCCAGGAACTCCCGTTTTTGCACGCCGTCTATACGGCGATCTTTCACTCGGTTTCGGCTTTCTGCAATGCCGGGTTTGCCCTGTTCTCCGACAGCATGATGCGTTACAGAGATGATCTCCTTCTCAACACAGTCATGTGTTCGTTGATCATTTTCGGGGGCATCGGGTTTCCGGTGCTTTACGACATTCAATCCTGGCTTACTCGAAGAAAGGAAAATCGGGTACGCCTATCGATACAAACCAAAACGGTGCTGTGGACGACCTTTATCTTAATCGTGTCCGGGGCTTTAATGTTTGCGTTCTTAGAGCGACAGGCCCTAGTGGAAGCGCAATCACTTCCGCACCGTATTTTGACCCCGGTGTTTCAATCCATAACGTGTCGTACCGCCGGGTTCAACACGGTGGATATCGCTTCCTTGAAGGACGCCACGCTCGTCATGATGATCTTTCTCATGTTTTTCGGGGCCTCACCGGGGTCCTGTGGCGGCGGGGTCAAGACTACAACACTGGCCCTGATCGCGGTGTTTACCTTCTGTTCGACAGTTGTAGGTTCATTTAGGGGTTAATTCAAGGCCATTTCGACA
>JACNIG010000381.1 GCA_014383215.1 Candidatus Desulfatibia vada
CCAAGATACTGGCCCAGTCTCTGATCACTCCGAGTTGCGGGGCGGGTTCTCTGAGTCTTGATCTGGCAACAAAGGTGCTTATGTTGACAAAGAAAGTGTCGGAAACCATAAGAAATCAGAACTAAGCAAACTCTCACCCTGAGCAGGTGGAACCAAAAAACATTTGCCACAAAGGCACAAAGATAAGAAAACAGGTCGTGTCCTCAGTCCGTTGTCAGTGGTCAGTAGAAATTATATTTCCAAACGGTTAGCTCATTCACAAAATTGTAAAAGGATTCTTACATATCTTATTGCATTAACCACCGCTTACATTTTTTTCTACGGACAACTGACAACTAGCAAAGGACATTACCAAAAAATTTATGAGGTACTTAAATGGTTGACAACTCTCCAAATCAAAAATTTTCAGGAGCTTCTCGGTACATACTCGATGATGAGCTGGCCAGCATCGTCAACGTTTCCATGGCCCTCGAAATGCCGCTGCTTTTAAAAGGTGAACCGGGTACCGGCAAAACCATGCTGGCCCATGCCATTGCCGAGAGTCTGCGAATGCCCCTGATTGTGCTGAATGTAAAGTCAAGCATGAAGCTGGTGGACACGCTTTATCAGTATGACACCCTGACCCGTCTTAATGACAGCCGGTTTGGTGATTCCAGCAGGGATGTCAGTAATATCGAAGAGTATATCAAGATGGGGAAGATCGGTCAGGCCTTTACATCGGAAACCAGGACCGTTCTTTTGATCGATGAGATCGACAAGGCGGATACCGATTTCCAGGATGATATGCTGGACGTTCTGGACCAGATGGAATTTGACATCATTGAGATTGACAAGACTATGAAGGCCGAGCATCGTCCGGTAATCGTGATTACTTCCAATGCCAAAAAAGACCTGTCGGATCCCTTTCTGGGCCGGTGCAATTTCCATCACATCGCCTTTCCGGATCCGAAAATGATGGGAAAGATAGTTACGGTTCATTTTCCTGACATCGACTCGAATCTGATGGAGAACGCCATTGCAGCATTTTATAGATTGAGGGAAATCGAAGCCATTGAAAAGAGACCGGCAACCCGGGAACTGCTCAACTGGATTCGGGCCCTAAAAACCGATTCTGACTTTAAGCCCCAAAGGCTGGGCAAAGGCGACATCCCCTTTTTGGGAGTTTTGTTCAAAAAGAGCCAGGATCATGAGAGGGTCGTAGCAGCGACCGGTAGCCGCAGGCTTTTCTAATTTTTTACCGCAAAGTCGCAAAGGGCGCAAAGAATATTTATTTAATTTTGCCGCTGACCACGCTTGTCGCGGGACAGGGACGCCGGCAAAATTGAAACTGCATCACGCATTAAAGCTATTTCTCATCTGCCGGCCAGTAAAACAAATTGGGAATGATCGCGGCTTGATTTGCCCGCAGAAAAATTGTTTTTCACTTTCTGCCCCCTCAGCAGAAAGTGAAAAGGAAAATTTGCTCTGCGTTCTCTGCGGCTCTGCGGTGAGTATAAATAAGCAGATTTAGATCAGGGTGTTTGAAGGATGTTTATTGATTTTTTCTACAGTTTGAAAAATGCCGGGATACCGGTCAGTCCGACTTCGTTCCTGACCTTGCAAAAAGCACTGAACATGGGGCTGATCAATTCAGTGGATGAGTTCTATACATCCGCACGGGCGATTCTTGTCAAAAGCGAGCGCTATTTTGATAGCTATGACCAGGTCTTTGCTCATCGTTTTGAAGGAGCTGAACTGCCCGAATATGACGAAATTGAACTCGATGAAATTGCCAGAGCCATGCTGGATGAATGGCTCAAAGACCCCAAGGCCCTTGCCGACGCCCTTGACATGGACGAATCGGAGTTGAGTCAACTGACGCCCGAAGAGCTGATCGAGTACTTTAAAGCACGTCTTAAGGATCAGCAAAAGCGTCATTATGGGGGCAGGACATGGATCGGTACCGGCGGGACTTCTCCGGTGGGGCATTCCGGGCATCATCCGGAGGGAATGCGCGTGGGGGGCGTGTCCCGTAATAAGTCGGCCGTTAAAGTCGCCCTGGAAAGAAGGTATAAGAATTATTCCCGGCGGGGTCCCCTTACCCAGGATATGATCGGAGAAGCCTTGAAGCGGCTGCGATACTTGATTCCCGTCGGTCCCCTGGACCGGGTAGACATCGACGAAACCGTTTACCAGACCATGAAAAACGCAGGGGAAATCGATATTATTTTTACCAGAAGTTTAAAAGACCGCCTCAAGGTGATTCTGGCCATCGATAATGGCGGCTGGTCCATGGACCCTCACATACCGGTTGTGCAGACCCTTTTTGATTATGCCCGGGATCAATTCAAGGACCTGAAAACCTATTATTTCCACAACACCGTTTACGACGTCCTCTGGGAGGATTCCACCAGAATCCGGAAACCCAAAAAAGTTAGGGATTTTGCAACCTCTGATCCTGAAACCCGTCTGATTTTTTTGGGTGATGCCAGCATGGCCCCCTATGAATTGATGGCTGCGGACGGGTCGATTTATGTGGACGAACGCAGCGGCAAGGCCAGCATCGAACAGCTCAAATTTTTAGCGCAAACCTTTCCCCATTGTGTCTGGTTGAATCCCATATCTTCGCAAACGTGGGAGTACACCCGCACTATCGTCTCTATCCGAGAGATTTTTCCCATGTTTGAACTCACCCTGGATGGGTTGGAGCAGGCGGTCGGGCATCTGATGTCCAAATGAAGATATCCTTGAAAAATAGTTCGGGGGTCGCGGAGTTTTTTCTTATGGTCGCTGCATGGAAAATCTTTTTTTAAACCGTGTGAACTCGTGTATAAGGGCTCGTAAAGAAAGAACAGAGGCTTTTATCACAAAAAACAACAGGTTTGCTTTACGATGGGCAATCGTTTGCTATGAAACAATTGCGGCATCCGTCTGTTCTTTCTAACGGATCCCTAATACACTCAAACAGCACACGCTTTAAAAAAAGATCATCCATTCCGCTGACAGATAATGCTCTATAATACCATATTTAGAGGAAATTATTAAATCAAACGGCATTTTATCGTGTGGTATCAAAAGCTTATTGAAGGAGATCCGCTCCGTTTCAACAAGCATCTATACCGAACAGCCGGCAGGTGTTTCCCCAAATTTTCGTTGACAGATCCTCAGGATTTTCGTTGCGTACTTCTGCCAATTTCAACATAACCGTGCGCACAAAGGCGGGTTCATTGCGCCGGGTTTGATTCCTTTCCGGTACAGGGATGAGGTAGGGGGCGTCGGTTTCAATTAAGAGGCGATTTGCCGGGATCAAGGGGACAAGCTTGCGCAGATCCGCGCCGCGACTTTTGACGGTTAAAATTCCGGTTATACCGATGTAAAGGCCCAGATCCAGGTATTGCTGCAGTTCGGTTTTATTGCCGCTGAAACAGTGGATGACCCCTGCCTGAAGCGTTTGCCGGTGGTTTTTCAGGATTTCGATCAGGCGGCCGTTGCTGTCGCGCTCGTGGAATATTACCGGGAGATTCAGATTGGCGGCGACTTCAAGCTGCCGGATCAGCCACGTTTCCTGATCTTTTTGGGGGGAGAACATGCGGTTGAAATCGAGGCCGATTTCACCCCAGGCAATCACTTTGGGGCTTTGGGCGAGTTTTTTGAAAAAACTGAGTGTCGCGTCGCTACAGTCCTTGGCGGCGTGGGGATGAATGCCGACCGATGCATAGCAACCGGCAAAAGATTCGGCTATGGAAACGGCTTTGGCAGAGCGCCGGTGGTTTGTTCCCGCGATCATGGCAGCGGCAACACCTGCTGCCCTCATCCGCTGAATCACCGCATCGATATCGCCGTCAAAGGCGCGGTCGTCAAGATGGCAGTGGCTGTCGAATAGTTTCATAAGCACGTTCCATTATGCACGATACATGATACAAGATACATGATACACGATACATGATTGCAGTTATCAGTAACCCGCAACCCGCAACTCGCAACTCTCAACGGCACAGAATACCGTTTAGCACTGAAATGCAATAAGTTCAAGATTATCACAACTTTTTGGATGCTAACTTGTTTCCATCCAAAAATGGCTATTTTTCCGATAAGCGGCGTTCTCCGCGGGTTTCCATCCTCGACGTACTGCAAGTACGCCTCGGGTGAAAACTCTTGTGTCCTGCTTTGGCGGGACTCATCGAAAAAACTTCTCATTTATGAATTGGAAACTACTTAGTGTTCACCTTGGATTCATGTATGGACACTAACTTGATCTTTGTCAAATTTGGTGCTATGAGCCCGGTGACACTTAGTGGTATTATGGGCGGCGCTTTGCAATATTATTTTCAAACGATTTAATGGTTTGACCTAATGATGAAAAATAGGGATTAAAGTGTTCCGGTTTGCGCATTTAGCCGATACGCAGAGTTGTTAGCTGCAATATTTGTTGACTAAAAACTAAACTTTATCTATATGTCGAATCTTGCGATATGCTGATTATTTTGCCAGTATTACTAGACATATTAATAAAGTATCGGAAGCAATAGAAGCTTAAGGAAAAGAGCAGATGACTCAAGCGAAAAAAGGCTCGGTGATGGTAGTTGGCGGTGGGATCGCCGGAATGCAGGCGGCCCTGGATCTGGCCGACTCCGGTTTTTATGTCTATCTTGTGGAAAGGTCTTCTTCCATCGGGGGTATCATGGCCCAGTTGGACAAGACCTTTCCTACCAATGACTGCTCCATGTGAATTATCTCACCCAAACTGGTCGAGGTCGGCCGGCATTTAAACATAGAGCTTTTAACTTTATCAGAGGTGATGAGTGTCTCCGGGGAGGAAGGCAACTTTGAAATTAATATTTTGCAGCACCCCCGGTATATTGACATGGAAAAGTGCATCGCCTGTGGCGTGTGCGCCGAAAAGTGCCCCAAAAAGGTGATCGACGAATATGACGCCGGTCTTGGCAAGCGTAAGGCGGCCTATGTGAAATACGCCCAGGCGGTTCCCTTGAAGTACGCCATTGATGAAAAAAATTGTATCTACTTTAAAAATGGCAAATGTAAGGCCTGTGAAAAATTTTGTCCTGCTGATGCCGTAATTTTTGATGATCAGCCCAAAGAACTAACCATTCACGCCGGGGCTGTGCTGATCGCCCCCGGGTGCAGCGTTTATGATCCCGGCGTTTATGATACCTATGGCTACAAAAAATCTCCCAACATAGTAACCAGCCTGGAGTTTGAACGCATTCTGGCGGCGACCGGACCTTTCAGCGGCCATGTGGTACGGCCGTCCGATCACAAAGAACCGCAGAAAATCGCCTGGATTCAATGTGTGGGCTCCAGAGATATGCACCCCGGTTCACAGCCTTACTGTTCGGCGGTCTGCTGTACGTATGCCATCAAAGAAGCCATTATAGCCAAGGAGCATCAGAAGGGTGAGCTGGACACCGCCATTTTTTATATTGACCTGCGCACCCACGGAAAGGATTTCGAGCGTTACTACAACCGGGCCCGGGAAGCGGGCGTGCGTTTTGTGAAATCAAAAATCAGTACGATTCTGCCGGACGGCGATACGGGCAATTTGCTGGTTGCTTACACTGACGAAACCGGCCGGCGGATTGAAGAAACTTTTGATATCGTGGTTTTGTCGGTAGGCTTTAGTGCGTCAAAAGATGCCCTGGCCCTGGCTCAAAAACTGGATGTTGAACTCGATCAGTACCAGCATGCCGTGACCAGCAGCTTTGAACCGGTGCAGACATCCAAACCGGGTGTTTTTGTGTGCGGTACGTTTGAGAGCCCCAAGGACATCCCCCAGTCGGTGATTGAATCGAGCGCTTCGGCGGCAATGGTAGAAAGCGTTCTGGCCGAGTCCCGCGGGTCGATGATCCGGACCAAGGAAACCCCCGAAGAGACTGACGTACGGGGAGCGGCTCCGCGGACCGGTGTGTTTGTATGTAACTGCGGTACCAATATCGGCGGGTTTTTAGATGTCCCGGCGGTTGTCGAGTATGCCAAAACACTTCCGAATGTCGTCTATGCCGATGAGAATCTTTTCAGCTGCTCCCAAGACACTCAGGAACAAATCACCCAGATTATTAAGGAGCAGAAGCTGAACCGGGTTGTGGTGGCGGCCTGCTCGCCGCGCACCCACGAACCGCTCTTTCAAGAAACGGTCCTCAATGCGGGTATCAATAAATATCTTTTTGAAATGGCCAACATTCGCAATCAATGCTCCTGGGTTCACAGCGATCATAAGGAAGATGCCACCGCAAAGGCCAAAGATCTGGTCCGTATGGCGGCCTCCAAAGCAAGTCTGCTTGAACCGCTGCCCGAGCCGGAGATAGCAATGAACCCGTCGGCCCTGATCGTGGGCGGCGGCCTTGCCGGAATTACCGCGGCCAGGAATCTGGCCCGCCAGGGATACCGGGCGCATCTCGTTGAAAAGAACGATATTTTGGGAGGACAGGCCTTAAACCTGTATGAAACCTGGCAGGGTGAAGATGTTCAGGAAAAGCTGGCCGGTCTCATCAAAGAGATTGAATCCGATCCCAACATCGATATCCTGACCAATACCCAGGTAAAGAGAGTAGAGGGGTTTGTGGGTAATTTTCAAACCGTCGTTGACACCGCCGGCAAGGAACAGATGATCGAACACGGAGTAGCGATTATTGCTACAGGTGCCCGGGAGTTCAAACCGGACGAATATCTTTACGGGGAAGATCCACGGGTTCTGACCGGTCTGGAGTTGGATCGTAAATTTATTGATGATGATCCGGCCTTAAATGAGATCAATGCGGCGGTCTTTATTCAGTGTGTGGGCTCACGCATCAAAGAGAGACCATACTGCTCCAAAGTGTGCTGTACGCATTCAGTCAAAAGTGCGCTCAAATTAAAGGAAACAAAGCCCGAAATGGATGTCTTCATTATATATCGGGATATGCGTACCTATGGATTGCGGGAGGAACTGTACCGTGAGGCCCGCGCCAAAGGAATTGCATTTATTCGCTATGACTTTGACAAAGACTTGACCGTTTCCAAAGACCCCAACGGCCTGAACCTCCGCTGTACCAGCTATGTGCTGCAGCGTGAGATCGAAATAAGACCGGACATGCTGGTTCTGGCCACCGCTATGGTAGCACCCCGGGAAAATCCGGTTTCCCAGCTGTTCAAGGTGCCGGTCAATGATGACGGTTTTTTCGTAGAGGCCCATGTCAAACTTCAGCCCATAGATTTTTCTACCAAAGGGGTATTTGTCTGCGGTTTGGCGCACGCACCCAAACCTGTTGATGAAGCCGTTGCGCAAGGCCTGGGAGCGGCCTCACGAGCGGCGACACTATTATCCCAGGAAAAAATTCTTGGTAACGCTATCGTCTCCAATATAGAAGCACAGCTTTGCAGAGGTTGTCAGCTGTGCCTGAAGGCCTGTCCCTATCAGGCCATTGGTTTTTTTGAAGACCGGGTGGTCTGCGAGGTGAACCAGGCGCTTTGCACCGGCTGCGGTTCCTGTGCCGTGGCCTGCCCCACCGGCGCAGCTTCTATTCTCCATTACGATGATCAGGAAGTGCTGACCATGGTGGAAGCGGCGTTCAATTGATGATTGTTTGGATTGTTGATTGTTGATTGTTCGGATTGATGATT
The DNA here is from genome assembly GCA_014383215.1 of Candidatus Desulfatibia vada. GTDB lineage: Bacteria > Desulfobacterota > Desulfobacteria > Desulfobacterales > UBA11574 > Desulfatibia_A > Desulfatibia_A vada. Next base: position 7,597 of record JACNIG010000381.1, read on the forward strand.
GTTGATTGGCGATTGTTGATTGACGGACTGATGACTGTTGATTGATGATTGTTGATTGAAAAAAAATGGACAATGAGAAACTGAAGGAAAGGACGAAGAATTTTGCGCACAGATGCGTAAAACTGGCGATTGCATTGCCAATGAAAAAAGAAAAAGTTCTACCCCTGTTATCAGAAGCCCATGAACTGGCATCAATATTCATAGTAACTCGAAAGACCGCACAGAAGAACATTAAACAGACATAGGAAACAGTTTTATGCTTTTCAATCAACAATCAACTATCGCCAATCAACAATCCGAAGGGCAATCATCAATCGACAATCAATAGGGGAGTATAAACTTATGGCTGAGGAATTCGAACCTAAAATAATAACTTTTGCCTGTAACTGGTGTGCCTATTCGGCCGCCGACCTGGCCGGTGTCAGCCGCCTGCAATATCCGTCCAACATGCGCATCATTCGCCTGATGTGCTCCGGTCGCGTGAACCCCAACTTCATTCTCAAGGCTTTTCAGATGGGGGCCGACGGCGTACTGGTGTCCGGGTGACACATGGGTGACTGTCATTACCTGGATGGTAATGTAAAGGCTGAAAAGATGTTCCAGATGACCCAGGAGCTGGTCGAGATTCTCGGCATTGAGCCGGCCAGAGTGCGCCTGGAATGGATTTCTTCGGCAGAAGGCGTACGTTTTGCCGAGGTCGCCAGGGAATTTACAGGGCAGGTTAAATCTTTGGGGCCGTCCACTTTGAAACAAGCCGCCTAGATAAGGCCAAAAAATATTTGCCACGAAGGCACAAAGACACAAAGGATATATTTATTATGCTTTCTTCGTGCCTTGGTGCCTTAGTGGCAATGAAAAGAAATTTGCCGTTAAGGAACTAAAAAACTGAGGCATAATAAATGACTGCGATTGATGAATTGGTAAACACTACAAAAACCTACTACTGTCTTGACTGCGGCGTATGTACCGGAAGCTGTCCGGTCTCCAGGGTTTTTCCTGATTTCTCCCCCCGTCAGATTATAGAGCGCTCCCTTTATGAACTGGAAGACTTTTCCGACGATACCATCTGGAACTGCCTGACTTGCGCCCAGTGCAGCGTCCGCTGCCCGGCCGATATCAATTTTCCTGAATTTATTCGTTTGATGCGCGACGGGGCCCACGGGCTGGGATTCGACGGGATGCCGGCCCACAACGGCATGCTGCAGACCATCATGGCAATTCAGACTAAGGATATTAAGCAGAACCGCACATCCTGGATCGAGGACGGAAAAACCAAAGAGACGGGGGACGTCTTTTATTTTGTAGGCTGCAAGCCTTACTTTAACGTTATTTTTGAGAACATCGACGCCGGATCAATTCAGGGGGCTCAAAATGTGCTCAAAATTCTGAACACCTGCGGGGTGGAGCCGGTGGTCAGCAATAATGAAAGGTGTTGCGGTCATGATGCCCTTTGGAACGGTAATGAAGACACCTTCAAACAACTTGCGCGATTGAACGTGGAAGTGATCCGGGCTTCCGGCGCCAAGCAGGTGATCTTTAGCTGCCCGGAAGGATACCATACATTTAAAGAATACTATCCTAAGTTTTTAGGCGAACTTGACTTTGAGCCGGTCCATATCCTTGATTTTTTGGCAGCCAAGCTGGATGAAGGTGTTGTTCAGCTTGAGGAATCCGATGAAAAAATAGTGACCTATCATGATCCCTGCCGGCTTGGAAGGCTGGCCGGGGTCTATGATGCTCCCCGCAAGCTTCTGGAAGCAATCCCTGGAATTGAACTTAAAGAGATGCCGCGCTCCAGAGAAAACGGGGTTTGCTGTGGAACTTCCGGCTGGATGAACTGTTCCAGCTGCAGCAAAGAAATCCAGATGCAGCGTCTTAAAGAAGCGAAAGAGACCGGCGCCGGGACCGTTGTAACGGCCTGTCCCAAATGCCAGATTCATTTCCGGTGCGCCAAAAAGGCCTATAATTTGGATATAGAAATCACGGATTTGTTTGATATAGTCGCCGAGCGAATCAAAACAGGCTAATTAATTTGATTAACCGTTCACGGTTCAAAGGTTCAGGGGTTCAAAGGTTTGGGATTCAGAAGCTCACCGAAGATCTGAATCGTATCCAGTATTAATGTAACCCTGAACGGTGAACATTGAACGGTGAACCTTGAAATAGTAAGGAAAGCACATCATGAATAAAGACGTTCTGGTTGTTGGCGGAGGGATTGCCGGAATTCAGGCCTCTCTGGATCTTGGCGATATGGGTATCAAGGTCCATTTGGTGGAGAAACTGCCCAGCATCGGCGGCAAGATGGCCCAGCTGGACAAGACCTTTCCCACCAACGACTGTGCCATCTGAATCCTCTCGCCCAAGATGCTGGATGTCGGTCGACATCCCAATATAGAGCTTCTGGCCTACAGCGACGTTGAGAAAGTAGAAGGCCAAGAGGGAGACTTCACCGTCACCGTTCGCCGCAAGAGACGCTATGTCGAGGAAGACAAGTGCACCGGCTGCGGGGCCTGTGCTGAAAAATGCCCGTCAATGGTACCGGATGCTTTCGATGAAGGTCTGGGCAGCCGCAGTGCGGTTTACAGCTATTTTGCCCAGGGCATCCCCTCGACTCACACCATTGACGCGGACTACTGCCGCCAGTTGCAGGGCAAGAAATGCGGCATTTGCAAAAAGATATGCCAGGCGGATGCCATCAACTTCGAACAGGAAGACAGGATTATAAGTCTTAATGTCGGGGCTATTATCATCGCAGTCGGTTACGACATTTTTGATCCGTCGCAGATTCCCGAATACCGCTTCCGGGAACTACCCAATGTGGTCACGGCCATGGAGTTCGAACGGCTCCTGAGCGCCAGCGGCCCCACCCACGGTCATTTGGATCGTCCTTCTGATCGAGCCGTTGTCGCCGAAATCGAAGCCCTGAAAAAAAAGGCCAAAAGATCTCAGAAGACGTTAGACAGATTTGAAAAGAAGCATGATCAAGCCTCTGCCGACGTATACGAAAAATATCGGCAAGGCCAATATCAGGATGACGAGGATCGCAAGAAGTGGGCCGAACAATATGCAGCACATTTGGAAATTCTGGAACCGCTGGAAGCCCTGCAAAAAAAGGCGGAGGGTTTTTCCGTAGCCAAGAGGCTGGCCTTTATTCAGTGTGTGGGGTCCCGTGATTTTCGCTTCTATCCGTTTTGTTCAGGTTACTGCTGCATGCACTCCATCAAGGAAGCCATCATTGCCCACGAGCACGGACCGGAGACAACATCCACCATCTTCGGCATGGATATAAGAGCGGTCAGCAAAGGATTTGAAGAGTATAAAATACGCGGCGGCAAAAACTCTAATATTACCTATGTGCGCGGGCGGGTCAGCGAGATCATGGAAGGTACCGACCATAATCCGGTAGTGATTTATGAAGATACCCAACAGCGGCAGGTAAAAGAAGAAGCATTCGATATGGTAATCCTGGCCACCGCCTGTGCACCGGTCAAAGGAATCAACGAGTTGGCCAAGACTTTCGGTGTGGAACTGGATGAGTATAATTTCATTAAGACCAGCTCCCTGTCTCCGGTTGACAGCAGCGTGCCGGGGATTTTTGTGTGCGGCTGCGCCGAGTCGCCCATGGACGTTCCCGAATCTGTGGCCCAGGCCTCCAGCGCAGCCGAGCGTGCCGCTGAAATTGCGATTCAATTGAAGTCAGAAGAGGAGAAAGCCGTTGCCTGAGAATAAAGAGAATGACGTCAAGACCGGAGTGTTTATTTGCCACTGCGGGTCCAATATCGCCGGCTACCTGGATATGGAAGCGCTTGACGAATACACCCAGACGCTTCCCAATGTAACGTTCGTTCAGAGGAACCTTTATTCGTGTTCGGAGGGCGGCATTAATGAGATCAAAAAAGCGATTAAGGAGGAAAACCTCAATCGTGTGGTGGTCTCTTCCTGCTCGCCGCGAACCCATGAGCCCCTTTTCAGAAGTTCCTGTGAAGAGGCCGGACTGAATCCCTATCTTTTTGAGATGGTTAATATCCGCGATCAATGCTCCTGGGTGCATATGCAGCAGCAGGAAGATGGAACCGCCAAGGCCAAGGATCTGATCCGTATGGGGGTTGCCAAGGCAGCCTTGCTGGAACCCCAAGAATCGATCATGTCCCAGGTTCAGACCCGCGCCCTGGTAATCGGCGGAGGCCTTGCCGGAGTGACGGCATCAACGGCTCTTGCCAAACGTGGCTACGAAGTGGTTCTGGTTGAAAAGGAAAAGAACTTAGGCGGCATGCTCAACAAGCTCAATAAACTCGGCCCCACCATGACGGATGCGGGCGAGCTGATTGAGAAAAAGATCAAAGACGTTACCCAAAATGACAAGATTACTGTTTTCACCGGGGCACGCGTTACCACTGTTCAGGGATTTATCGGTAAATTCGATGTCGAGATCGAGACGGAAAGCGGCAAGAAGAACATTGATATCGGGGTTATCCTGGTCGCCACCGGCGGCCGCAACTTTGTTCCCGAAGGCCTTTACGCCTACGACGGTCAGCGGGTCGTCACCCAGCTTGAGTTGGAACAGCTTCTGAAAAAAGGTTTGGATGCAACGATTAAAAACGTGGTCATGATTCAATGTGTGGGGAGCCGCACTGAAGAAAGACCTTACTGCTCCAGGATCTGCTGCCAGACAGCCGCCAAAAACGCCATGCTGATCAAAGATCAAATTCCGGATGCCAGGGTTTCGATTCTCTATCGGGATATGCAGATGTACGGTGTCGAGAATGAGGAGATGTTTCGGGATTCCAAAGCCAAGGGAGTCCGGTATATGCATTACGATCCTGCTCAACCTCCCCAGGTGGAATCAGAGCAGGTGCGGGTTTACCATTCCTTACTGGGACGCGAAATGGAACTGCCTGCCGATCTTGTGGTCCTCTCCACACCCCTGGTCGCCCAGGAAGACGCCGAGACGACCTCTCAGCTTCTCAGGGTTCCCATGGATGAAAACCGATTCTTCCTGGAAGGGCATGTAAAGTTAAAGCCCCTCGATTTTGCCACCGACGGTATTTATCTTTGTGGCAGTGCACGCTTTCCGGCCAATATACGTGAAGTGATCGCCCAGGGTCTGGGTGCGGCATCGCGGGCCTCAATTCCCATGTCAAAAGGTTCCATCGTTGTGGAGCCGATCATTTCTGTCTTAGCGGATGAAGACGCCTGCCGGGGCTGTGGCCTCTGCGTTGCGCTTTGCCCTTATGGCGCCCTGGAGATTCACCGAACTGAAAAGGGCAGAAAAGTTCATGTGATTGATGTGGCCTGCAAGGGCTGCGGCGTGTGCGCCGCCACCTGTTATCAGCATGCTTTGAACATTAACTCGTATACAAACGAGCAGCTTGAAGCCCAGATCGATGCTTTTTTGATTGATGATTGATGATTGATGATTGACGATTGGTGATTGACGATTGGTGACTGATGGACTGATGACTGTTGATTGATGATTGTTGATTGAAAAAAAATGGCCCATGAGAAACTGAAGGAAAGGACGAAGAATTTTGCGCACAGATGCGTAAAACTGGCGATTGCATTGCCAAAAAGCGTTTTGGGGAATCACATTGAAAAACAGTTGATTCGGTGTTCCACATCCGTTGCGGCTAATTACAGGGCGGCATTGATGGCTCAGACAAAACCGGCTTTTATCTCGAAAATAAGTATCGTAATTGAAGAGGCAGATGAATCTGAATTCTGGCTGGAATTTATTATGGATGAAAAACTTATGAAAAAAGAAAAAGTTCTACCCCTTTATACTGAGGCCCATGAGCTATCTTCAATCTTCATCACGACAAGAAGAACAGCTCAGAGCAGAAAATCCAATAAGAAAAAAACCGTAGATAAAGTTTGAAAATATATTTTGTCATTTTTCAATCAACAATCGACAATCATAAATCGACAATCAAATAGGGGAGATGAAAGTGACCCAATTTGCACCTAAAATACTGACATTCTGCTGTACCTGGTGAGGGTACGCTGCTGCTGATTTAGCTGGAGTTTCCAGACTACAATATACCCCGGAGATAAAAACGGTGCGCATCATGTGCACCGGCAGGGTAGATCCGGCCACCGTGGCCGGAGCCTTTAAAAAGGGACTTGACGGCATTATGGTCATCGGCTGCCATTTTGGCGACTGTCACTATATTACCGGGAATGTCCAAGCCAAGATTAAAATAGAGACGGCCCGCAGGCTGTTCAAACACATTGGTGTCAATGAGGATCGTCTTGCCTTTCGGCAATGCTCTTCAGGAGAGGCTGCTATCTTTGTTGAACTGGTGAGCAAGTTCAACGAAAGGATTCGAAGCCTGGGGCCCATCGGGGGCGGCGGCGACGTGCTGAAAGCCCCGGAGATCTTTAAAAAGCTGGAAGCCGCTGAAGCGGTACTGGCCGGTGAAAAGATGCGCTGGGTGATCGGTAAAAAAACCGAGTTTATGGAATCCGGCAACAAATATGGTGAAATTTTCACCGAGCACGAGTTTGACCGGGCCATTGATATGATCATTGTAGAAGAGTTTGAGACCCAGGAGATTTTGGGCAAATTAAAAGAGGGGGTTCAGTCCGTGAAAGGTCTGGCCGATACGCTGGCCATTCCTTCACAAAGAGTCTTTCGATACATAACCGCCCTGAACCGTAGAGAGATGATCCAACTGGAAAAGGTCGACGGAAGCACACCACTATACCAGTTGGCAACTTAGCACCTGAATGACAAGAATACGGGGTGGGATTTAATTTTATATTAATATTAAGTGCCTAAAATGCCTAAAGTTTGAAGTGAGCTAAAGTTGTGGAACTTGCCTTCGGCAAGGCCAATTAAATAAAAATGATAGAATACCTTAACTTTAGGCACTTTAGCTCACTTTAGTCACTTCAAACTTGTTTTGGTATGAAATGATAGAAGAAAAGAATTTAGAGGTATAAGACTGTGGCAGAAAAGACTATTTTAGTTGTTGGAGGAGGTCCTGAGGGTGTTCGGACGGCTCTGGAAAAGGCTGAACAGGGAATGCAGGTAACCATCCTGGAGAAATTTCCTACCCTGGGAGCCGAAAGAATCCCCACGGATCGGCTGATTAAACCGGATGAAGCCTTTGTGAACCCTGATCTGGATAAGGTCCGCAACCATGAGAATGTCCGGATATTGACCTTTAGTGATCTCAAAAACATTTCCCGGGAAAATGGCAGCATACAGACGAGAATACTAAAGAAAAGCCTGCTGGTGGACAACAGCAAATGCACCGACTGCAAAGCCTGCATCAAGGTATGCCCGGTGAATATGATGGACGACTTTGACGAGGGTATGGGTTTCCGCACGGCCGTGGATTACTGCAACCCGCAAACCGGCGAATACAATATCTACAAAGAAGACATGCCGGTTTGCCAAGACGCCTGCCCCGTCAATCTGGATATTCGCGCCTACGTCGGCTTGATCGCAGACGGCCGGCATCTTGATTCTCTGGCCAAAATCAGGGAAAGACTTCCGCTGCCCGGCAGCGTCGGCCGTATCTGTCCGCATCCTTGCGAAACAGCTTGCAATCGGCAGTACCTGGATGAAGCGATCAGCATCTGTTTTTTAAAACGCTATGCTGCGGATGTGGAGCTGCAGCAGGAGATTGAACCGGTCTATGCAACTCCCGAGCAAAAATATTCCGAAAAGATTGCGATTATCGGAGCGGGTCCGGCCGGTTTGACCTGTGCCCATGACCTGGCAAGACTCGGATATCAGCATGTCAAAATATTCGAAGCGCTGCCGGTTCCCGGCGGCTATTTCTGGGTGGGGATTCCGGAATATCGGCTGCCCAAAAAGCTTCTGCAGCGCGAGGTTGATCTGATCTGCAACATGGGTGTTGAGATTCAATACAATGCGCGTGTCGGCCAAGATATCTCCTTTGATGAGCTTAAAAACGATTATGATGCTGTGTTTATCGGCGCGGGCTGCCACATCGGCCTCAAACTGCGCATTCCCGGTGAAGACGAATACGAAGGCATTATCGACTGTGTCACGTTTTTACGGAAACAGGCTTTGGGCGGCCTGCCGGAGGCCAAAGGCAAGCTTATTGTAATCGGCGGCGGCAATGCCGCCATCGACTCGGCCCGCGTAGGCTGGCGCATGGGATTTGACGAAGTCTACATTCTTTATCGCCGTACCAAGAAAGAGATGCCGGCCAACTCCTGGGAGATAGATGCCGCCGAACACGAAGGGGTTACTATGCAGTACCTGGCGGCTCCGTTAGAAATCCTGGGTGAAAACGGTAAAGTTACGGGAATGAAGTGCATCAAGATGGAGCTTGGTGAACCGGATGCATCCGGCCGCAGGCGGCCGGTGCCTATGGAGGGCTCTGAATATGTCATCGATGCCCAGACCATCGTACCCGCCATCAGTCAGAGTGCTGATTTGAGCTTTCTTCCCAAAGAGCACGGTCTTGAACTTTCACGCTGGCAGACATTTGAGATTGATGAACAAACCGGCATGACCAATGTGCCGGGGGTATTTGCCGGCGGTGACGTGGTGACCGGACCCGGTATCGCCATTGAAGCGATTGCCGGCGGCAAAAAGGCGGCAGCAGGGATTCACGAATATTTGAGGAACAAATAAATGATCTACGAAAAAGAAAAACGCTATATCATACCATTTGCTGATGTACCGGCTGAACGGGCGGAAATGCCCGAGATCTCGGTTGATGAACGCAGGGGAAATTTTACGGAAGTTGAAACCGGTTTCCCCGAAGAGATGGCAATTAAAGAAGCCAAGCGTTGCCTGGCCTGCCGCAGGTGTCTGGGCTGCGCCCTGTGCTGGGCCGAATGTGAACCGGAGGCCATCGATTTTGACATCCCCGATGAAGAGCTGGAGTTGGAATTTGACGAGGTCGTTATTACCAGTGGACAGGACAACGCCTTTCACCCCTTTAATTCCGATCTGGGGTACGGGAATTATCCGGATGTCATCACCGACCTGCAATTTGAGCGCATGCTCTCTCCGACCGGTCCCACCAAAGGGCTGGTCCTTTCACCGCGCGATGGTGAAATTCCCGCCCGGCTTGCCATTGTTCAGGGGCACCCGGAAGATGATGAAGACCACCTGCTTTCCAGTTTAATTCTGGGAGTGAACGAGTCGATCCTGGCCCTTGACAGAACAAAAGATTTAGAGGTGGCTCTGATTTCTCCTATCTGCCAACCCTTTCAAGAAAAGTTCCTGCCCGAGGCCGAGAAGATTGCGGGTCTTAAGCTTATCGCCGGAGCGGCACAATCCGTACAAAAAGGCGAGGACGGACAACCCCTGACCCTTACGTACACGGAAAACAATGAACAGAAGCAGGCAAGCTTTGACCTGATTGTTATTCTGACGAAACCGAAAATTTCACCTGAGCTGGTGTCGCTGAGCAAGAAACTGGAGCAAGACATCATCTAATTTGCAAATTAAAGTCAGAATCTTAGTGTACTCTTTTTGACTGGTCAGACCAGTACCTCTCTTTGATAGACCGCTTCACCCCATGTATCATCGGGCACCCCAATCACGGCACATTCCAGGATAGCCGGATGCTCATATAGGGCATATTCCACTTCTGTTGAGTATATGTTTTCTCCCCCGGATATAATCACATCCTTTTTTCGATCTACAATATTTATATAACCTTCATGATCGATCACTGCCAGGTCTCCGGTCTTAAACCACTATTCTCCAGGACAACTCGGTCTTCCCGGATATGACGGTTGAAGAAAACATGTTGATGGGCGGTTTTCTCAAAGACAAACCCAGCCAGGCACGGGAGGCCGCTGAAAAGGTGCTCGAAAAGTACCCCCGGCTGGGTCAGCGGTGCAAGCAGAAGGCCGGTGTTCTCTCCGGCGGCGAGCGGCGCCTGTTGGAGATCTCCCGGGCCCTGATCATGGAGCCGGAGGTTCTACTGGTAGACGAACCCTCCATTGGACTCGAGCCGCGTTTTATCCAGATGGTCTTCGAGATTCTGTACGATCTCCAGAATACGGAAGGCAAAACCATCGTTATGGTCGAGCAGAACGCCAAGAAGGGCCTGGATTGCCGACATTGGCTACGTGCTGGTCTCGGGACGGCTGGCCATGGCCGGAACCGGCGACGAACTCCGTGAAGACCCGGAAGTCGGCCGCCTGTTCCTGGGCGGATGAAAGCAACCGTCGCGGTAGACGCCAAGAACCCACCTATCCCGAACGACTCACCAGATTCGGTAAGGCAGAGTAGGTATTTTGACAAAGCATTTCGCATCACAAAATCAACGATTGCTTTTTTGAATATTTTCGATTAAGTTCAGACATTTAATTTGCTAACCCGATTTCCTTGCCAATCCAATTATTGGGAGCCCGATCCATGGCTATTGAATCAAACAAAGCCCTTCTTTGCGCAAGAAAGCCAACAATATTTATATTTATTAATAAGTTATTTAAACAAAAGTATTGTTTAAATTTTGATTTAGTTGTCAAAAAGTGTCAATTTCCATTTTTCACTTAGGTCACCTAATACATGTTATAATTTTACGAAAACGTATATTCAGAGCAGTTGATGTAAAGAAACTTTATGAAATTAATTTGGATTAAATATCAAAAGATATGACGACTTTAATGAGTAAAATTACAACTGTCGTTTTTGTTTGTTTAATAACTATAATTCCAACAATTGTAGGCGCTGGGAATATGGAAAAGTATAATAAAATTCCCGGATATGTAACTCCTGGGCCCGATGAAGTGAATATTGGTCCTTGTTGTATAGGAATGCCTTTAGGGAGAATTTTGCTGGTCCATAAAGATTCTATGTACTGTTCAGTGTCGTTTACAAAGTTTTGGACTGAAAAAGACGGGAAAGAAAAGTTTGCTATTTATGATGTATATTACCAGAAAGATGGAACCGGTGATTTTAAGAACAAGAAGGTGAAGTTCAGTACAGAGAAGGCCTCATTTCTCGAGCTTCGTGGAGTTTTTTACCCCCTTATCTGGCAGCCTGGAAAACCGGAGATTAAATGCGGGCCTCTCAGCTTGGCTTGGTCTCCTTGGTCTGATGTATGTCACGTATGTTTTTTTGAGGGAGCTGATCCTGCCGGTGATTACGGTATTGAGCTTGCCCCCACACCCTGGACGAACATAACAGAAGTGAATGTCTTCGAACCACGAGTGAAATGGTATAAGTATGATGAAGGTCGAAACTATATTAATATTCCAATTTATAAGCTTTGGGACGACACGGAGATGAAAAAAGAAAAATGATGTAATAATCATTTGCTAAATGGGGCGTGGAAACTTGCGGGACATCCCTAAAATAGCTGCAAGAGGAAACTTATAATCTAAGGTGCGTTCGGAAATCATTATAACCATAGTTTGCACGCGGACTGTCGAAAAGCTGCGCTTTACGATCCCCTCGCTCCGCTCGGCATCCGGTGAAACTGACGTTGTGCAACTCAATAAATCAATATGATATTCGAGAAGAGGCTAATGCTGAAGGGGTATTAAAGGTATATTTGTTCGTACTTTCGCAGAATGATACAACTAATTAAAAGGGGAAGAACTAATGTTTGAGATATTTTCGCAAACAGATAACAAAATAATATTTGCTTTACCGGACAGCACAATACTTGAAGCTACACACCAAGCCAAAATCAATCACATGCATGTTTGTGGTGGCAATGCCCGATGTTCAACCTGTCGGGTCTATATCATGGACGGATTGAGCAATTGCCTGCGCAGAAATGAAAAAGAAGAGCAGATAGCAGAGAAGCTGGGATTCTCCGGGAATATTAGATTAGCCTGCCAAACCAAAATTGGTGGGAACATTTCTATTCGGCGTCCGGTCGTTGATGACTTGGATATAAAAATCGTCTTAAAGCAACTTGGGGATACGCCTGGTACAAAACTTGGACAAGAGAAAGATCTGGCGATTCTCTTTACCGATATCGTAAACTACTCCCAATTTGCAGAGGCTTTTCCTGCGTATGATGTCGTACATGTTCTAAATCGTTACTATCAAACGATGAACGAGATTATTATGCAACACAAGGGTGTTATAAGCGATGTCGCGGGAGACGGTATCTTGGTGTTGTTCGGGGCAATAGAAGATAGCACAAGCACTGTATTGGATGCCATCAATACAGTTAGAGCCATGCAGACGGTTTTGATACAGTTTAACGCTTATCTCAATCAAATGTATGATAGGTCTTTTGGAATCAGAGCAGGTATTAGCTTTGGAAAAGTCATTGTCGGCAATTTTGATACGGGCATGATGAGGAAAATATCCGCTATCGGAGACTTAGTTAATTTGGCAAGTCGGATAGAAGGTGCTAATAAGAATTTCGGCACACAACTGCTTATATCCCAATCGGCCTATGAGGAAATAAAAGGGGTGGTGAAAACCCATAAAATGTATCGCGCCAGACTAAAAGGAAAGTCCGGAGAATATTTTCTCTATGATGTTAAAATCTGAATTAGAAGAAATGAGCTATATGCACAACCATGTGCTGGACGCTGACTGGGGTTACGCTGGCGCTTCACCCCAGTCAGGTCAGCACAACGAGCTCAAAGCATAAAAATAACGAATGGCACAAAAAAAACGAAGAAAATCAACCCATCAAACTAAATCCCGTAATATTGTACCTTCCGATAAGCCTCGGAATAGAAAGGGGATATTAAAATAAATGGGGTCAAGTGTTTGCTTTCAAACAATTTGATCATCGTTTTGAGTATCCTTTCAACTTCTGCTTTTAAGGCATAGATATTTTAAAATATTTCACTCGAACCCTTGAATCTTTGGCCCCTTGAACCCTATGATAACTCCAACTCTTTTGGAGATGATCCAAACTTAAGGACTATCGGCTCGATCAATGGAGACTGATGCATATGGGGGCCATGCCCATTCCCCGATCTCTGATTGAGCGCTGGAAGGAGTTTTCCCCTCTATGGATTATAATACGACCTATGGCCTTAGTGAAGCCTCAGGACCGAATTGCATGCACCTTGGAATAGAAAACACTCATAAAGTCGGCTCCATCGGGCGTCCCGGATTTAAGTGGGAGGCCCGCATCGTCGGAGATGATGACCGCAATGTGTTGGACGGCGATATCGGAGAACTTATTGTGCGGGGCAACGGGGTGATGCGTGAATATTATAACAACCCTGAGGCCACGGCGGATGCCTTAAAGGATGGATGGCTTCACACCGGTGACATGGCAAAAAAAGATGAGGACGGTTTTATCTACCTTGTTGATCGGAAAAAAGATATCATCATTACCGGCGGGGAAAACGTGTTTCCCGTTGAGGTTGAACTCTTTGTTTACGGTCATCCATGCGTAAAAGACGCTGCCGCCATCGGCTATCCGGATGAGCGCTTGGGTGAGATTGTGGCTGTGGTTATCGAGCTTGTTACCGGCAAGAGACTCACCGAAGAAGAGGTGCTTGACTATTGCGCGCAAATACCCCGATACAAAAGACCGCGGAAGGTCTTCTTCGGGGAAATCCCCAGAAGTCCCACAGGGAAGATAGAGAAAACAAAGCTGAGAAAGAGATATATAGGAAGAAGTGAGGCACTCATTTAAGGGCTCCAGGCCTGGCGTAAATTCAGATTCAACATATTTTAATGAAGAATCCACACCTTGAAAGCATATAAAAGATGAACATCGAACATCGAACGTTGAACATCGAATAATGCATTCTACCATTTATAATAAAGACAAAGCGACCTGTCGGGTCGTCTTGTCGGGTCGAAGCCGGAGGCGAAGACTGAAGCCGAAGGCGAAGCCTGAAGCGCCTTCCACATTCGACGTTCGACGTTGAACGTTCGATGTTCGATGTTCAAATTGTTGCATCTGAAATTACGACTAAACCTTCATATCACGTTGAAATTACGTATACAGGTCAGGAGTTCTGAATTTAAGGGGAAAATTTATGACTCAGTTTACCTACGCCAACACAACCAGAGAGATGGAGGTTTACGGGTACGAATCTGTGATCAAAAGCCATTGCAGAATGTGCCATGGGGGCTGCGGCGTGCTTGTCTACGTCAAAGACGGAAAGGTTGCCAAGATTGCCGGTGACCCGGATTGCCCCATAAACCACGGCACACTGTGTTCCAAAGGGATCGGGTCACTTCAACTGGTCTATCACCCGGATCGTCTGACCCATCCCGTTCGGAGAGCAGGCCCGAAAGGGAGCGGCAAATGGCGACAAATCTCCTGGGATGAAGCTCTGGATACCATTGCTGAAAAAATATCGCATTACAAGGAATCCTTGGGGGCTGAATCTATCGTCATGGGTTATGGAACCGGCAGGGAAAACGAAGCCGTAATTTATCGGTTTGCCAATCTTTTGGGAACTCCAAATGTCCTCACAGCGGGTCATTTTTGTTACGGACCCCGCCTCGCCACCACCATCATCACCTGTGGCTCGAACCCGATTGTGGACTATGAGAACCATCCCAAGTGTATCATGGTATGGGGCAACAACCTGGTGATCAGCAACCCCGACTGTTATAAGGGAGAGCCCTTTTCGCGAGCGTTGGATACCGGCGCCAAACTGATTGCCGTGGACCCGAGGCGCACACGCATTGCTGCCAGAGCGGACGTCTGGCTGCCGCTCAGGCCCGGAAGTGACACCGCCCTCGCCCTGGGAATGCTCAATGTGATCATTAACGAAGCGCTCTATGATAAGGATTTCGTCGATAACCACGTCCATGGATGGGGGTCTTTCGTAGAACGGGTCAATGAATATCCTCTAAGCAAAGTGGAGCAAATCACCTGGGTGCCAAAAGAAAAGATCAGGGAGGCGGCTGTTTTGTTTGCCACAACCAAACCGGCCGCTATCCAGTGGGGCGTTGCCATTGAACAGCAAATCAATTGTGCTGATAACAACCGGTCCCTTCTGGCCCTTATGGGGATCACCGGAAATATCGATGCACGCGGGGGCCAGGTCCTGTTCAGACCGCCCAAGATCAGAAATGTGAGCCAATTCGGCGCCCACAAAATGCTCCCTAAAGAACAGGTTGAAAAACGATTGGGCGGTGACCGGTTTCGCCTGGCAGGGAACTTTGCCATTATCAATCCCAAATGCGTCTGGGATGCGATCCTTGACGAGAACCCCTATCCTGTAAAAATGCTCTTTTTGATCAGCTCAAACCCGGTCATAACCCGCGCCAATGCACGGCAGGTGTACCGGGCCCTTGAAAAAACGGAATTCATGGTCGTCTCCGACTTCTTTTTAACGCCCACCGCCGAACTGGCCGATCTTGTTTTACCGGCGGCGACCTGGCTGGAGATGGACTATATCGGTGATTTCTGGAAGCGACACGGGTTTATCCTTCCCCGACGGAAAGTGATCCAGGTCGGGGAGTGCCGATCCGATCATGAGATGCTCAACGACCTTGCCCATCGGGTGGGGCAGGGCGAACACTGGTGGAAGACCTTTGAGGGCGGACTTGACTACATCCTTGAACCCATGGGTATCACCTGGCAGGACTTTAAAGCCATGGGATACATCAGAGGGGAATTGAAGTACGAAAAATACAAAGAACATGGCTTTTCCACTCCCACCGGAAAGTTTGAACTCTATTCCACGCTGCTGGAAAAATGGGGTTATGATCCCCTCCCACAGTTTCGAGAGCCCCCTGAAAGCCCCTACAGTACGCCGGAAGTATTTAAAAAATATCCGTATATCCTTATCACGGGAAGGAGACAGCCCGGCTTTTTTCA
>JACNIG010000151.1 GCA_014383215.1 Candidatus Desulfatibia vada
TCTTAACAAACCCCCTTTCCAGGAGGCCCTTAAGGACATAATTCACCTGACCAAGGCTCACACCTGCATGCTCAGCCAGCTCTCGTTGTGTGGTAATTTGTTGGCTATCTAACGCATCTAAGATATGAAAGTCTTTTTCCGAAAGGTCCATGAGGGCATTCCGTTTGTTAAAGTGGTAAAAGGTATAGACCGATTGTTCAGCTTTGAACAAGGTTCATACACTGAACAAGCGTATTTGTCAAGAAAAAAAGAGAGTTGGGACCTCTGGTAGGCCAAAATTAGGGAGTGAGGGGGAATGTTACGTCAATGATGTCTCTTTTCACAGGTCGGACATCGGCCGTGTAGATCAGCAGTCCTCTGCCAAAGCAGTGGGCCAGACGGCAGAGAATCCCCTTGCGAGTCCTTGGGGGACATCCTATAATGACCCTGTAAAGAAGAAAAATGAATAAAAGGAATTGCTGTAATGTCAGGGGGTTACAAGGCGTGACTTATTTTGGACAAACCTATACTGTCCCATTAATGGGCTTTTTTTCGGTGAGTCTCTCACTTTATGCGAACTTTGGGCCTAATCGTTACCATTATCCGGCATACTGCACAAAGGCAGTCACCAATCATCCCTTATTCAGGCTCCAAAATTCAGCGAGAGGCCCTGTATTGTCCCTCCCGAGGTCCTTAGTGGCCCCAACGTTGTTTATCGGGCTCTCTCACCGAAGTAGTTTTAATTATTGATTTTTCTCCTTAGCACAGAAAAAATATTTATTCAATAAAAATCCAAAAAAGGTATTCTCTTGATGTTTTAATATATAACGTTGTTACCTTCTGGCTTTATTAGACCCCAGTACCATTTCCCGAAGCTACGGGGCGCCGCATGGCGGCATCTTCGACAGGCATGGATTTTGAGGATTCTTTTTGTTTGCGTTTTCAATTTCCCTGATCACAAGAGTTTAACAAGAGTCGCAACAATAGCCGCTTGCGCCACAAGCATTCCGGCCACCCACCTTATGATTCTTGCAGTTACATTAGCTTCCAAAATTTGAAGATCCTTTTTTGTCGCCAGTTGCTCATCAATTAACCCGGCGATTGCCTCGGCATGAATCTCGGCTTGGTTTTCTGGAACCCCGGCCCCTTTAAGCTTTTTGGCATAGGCCAATGTGTCAAAAATTGCTGTAGCCATCATATTTCCTCCTTCCACAATGTAATAGGGAACGTATAGGATTGAAGATTGAAAAACAAAAGGAATAATCTCTCACAGAGCACACGGAGATCACAGAGTTTTTTGTCGTTTTAAAACCTGATTACGTAAGCCTCTTAAATCCTTCGCTTGAAGTTTTTCCTTTTAATTTTGCTAACATATGACATAATAGGGGACGTTGGCACCTTGTCACTTTATTGTGCAATGTCCTTTTTTTTGTGTTCGGAGCGTATTCCATATGAAAGAGCCAAAAAAAGCGATAAGAAGAAGAATCCTGCTACCGCAGCTAAGTTAGAGGTCAAGCCTTTGTTTGACTCATGTTGCTTTTGAACCACAGGAGTCTTTCGAATTCTTGGCACCCCAGTTAAATACGCTGTCCTGTCCTTCGGAATTTAACGGGGCACCGCATAGCGGCATCTTCGACAGGCGGTTTTCTTGTTATTGTGTGCACTAAGAATTTAGGCACCTAAATTCTTAGTGCACACAATCCTTCGGAGGGGGAAGGGGCATTGAATATTGATTATTTAAGAAGCAAGGATCAGAACACACCAAGCCCTGTCGGACGATTGCAGATTTTTCTCATTTATTTTTCTTCTTTATCGTGTGCTTAAACTTCAAAACAGCAAAGTTTAATTCTATTGATGTTTCTGTGTCGGTTGTTTGCAGATCGTCATCCAGTATTTCAGCGATGATCTCCCCGCTCTTCTGCATCAGGTTTTGCTGTTCCCTTTCACCCTTGACGTTGGAAAGAGTCTTTATATTCCGAGACAGCTCCCTGATCTTGGAAAAGGTTTCAATGATAGCCAGGGTCGCCCGAACTGCCTGCTGGCTTTTAAGAATGGTGGCTAACATGTACAAACCTTTTTCAGGGAAGGCTTTTGGATTCACAGTAGAATGTTTCAGGCGATTGAACCGGTGGAAATTTTCCACCAGTTCCTTTTTCTCTTTATCAGACAGTTCAAAGACATAACCATCAGGAAATTTGTCTGGGTTATTGCCAACGGCTTTGTTGATATCCCTCGTCTCTACTCCATATATTTCCGCAACATCAGCATCAATCAACACCTTTTTTTCTCTGATCTCAATAATTCGATCCTCTAAGTCCTCAAGTTTTATGATGTCGCTCATATCAGTTCATCCTTTTCACAATGTAATGGGTAACGCTGTCAACTACTAAACTTACCAAAGAAAAGGTTCAAAAGGGCAGAGGCACAAAGTTGGAAAGACCTATTTTTTCTTCCATTTTAAGCCTTTGTCTGTCAATACAATAACAAACCCAATTAATACAACTAAGCCAAAAGCCAGGAAACCTAAGGTTAAATAATCCGTGTAATGGGGGACGTTGGTATTTTGGTTAGTTTATACGACATCTATCTTTTCTGCCCCTGTCTCCAATATTCTTAGGACATCAAAGAGTTCCATTACGCCTGATTCTTTGACCTCTTTTTCTTCGCCAGCGTGCATATGGAATGGGAACGTCTTGATCTCTGGATGATGTTTTGCATTATCCCACCTCTTAATCAGTTTTGTTGTTTCGTCTTGCCAATGGAACCTGTACGATAGCAACCGGAGATCGTCCTCTGTCAACTGCCAGTACATACTTATTTCAAGAAGGCTTCCGTCCGTAATTACAGCTTTTGCACGAATAAATCCATCTCCCTCGGTTTCTCTCTTCTTGAGGATGCTAAAGGACTCTACTATGGGCGATAAGGTTAGGAGGAGAATGCTCTCTTCAATACATTGTCGTATGGGCAATCAAGATACTCCTTCCAGCATCTTAAGGCGCTCAGTAGCCCTTCTGTACATTTGGAAAATAGCCGACCACTCAAAGTAATCACCGCCATCTCCCAGCTCGCCCTTTTCGAATCGATTGAAAAATTCGTCGGACGAAATACCATACTTGGCTTCAAAGTCCGACAAATCCTTTCTCAACACTTCGACATCCGTTGAAGTCCTCTCTTTTGTATGTTCAACGATCTTTCGAATTGCACGCGACAAATACTCATCCTGCAAACCGCGTTCAAATATCTTTTCTATATTCTGAATTAACTTCATGGTTTTTTGCATGGCGTCCTTACGACTAATGTGTGTAATGGGGGACGTTGGCACTTTGTCACTATATTTGTATTAATTCCCACAATCTTCTATCCGTGTCAAGCACTTTTTTACCGCGCTCTGCGCACCGCAATGCACTGTATCTTCTAATCTTTAAAAAGTTGCCTACTGCGGTCCCTGGATATCTCATTTCCCTAATCGCGAAATAGCAAATAATTGCCCGAGCCTTAGTGATTTCCTTTCTGCGGCTGGCAGATATGATTGATGTTTCTTTTAAATCAAAATGAGACGCAACCTTTCCAATCAATTGTGCTAATGGAATTTTTGTCTTTTTAGCTTTTTCCCAGTCCTCACCCGCTTTATTCAAAGCCTCATTTACAAAATTCCCACTGCCAAGAACCCTTGCATCTCCCTTTTCACGCTCTTCCTTCTTTCTGCCTATAGATCTTCGCAGATGAATTGATACTTGACAAGCAGGCCAAACTTATGCTATACTATCCCTAAAATTCATATTAAATCAAGTTGAATTTTGGGGTATGTGGTATGATTTCAAGTCGTGGGCGACCGCTGTCGCCAGAAACGAAAAAACTTATTGTTTCAGTGAAACAATATTTTGACGGAAAGAAGTTCAAACCAATGGAGCCAAGTGTTAAACGAACTGCTGATTCACTTGGCATCGGTGTTGCGACCGTGAAGAGAGTCATGGCGGATTACAATCGTGATCCCAAGCTGCTTGATGAACCGCCAAAGACCCGTGGCCGGCCAGTACATGCTGTGAACGCTACACATCAGGAAGCCGTTAGGGCCTATATTCGATTAGCAAATAAGCAGGGCAAGTACATAACACTTTCCGATATCGGGGATTTATTGAAAGAGAGATCGGAAAAGGATCTATTTCATATAGCGACATTGGCAAGGACGCTCAATCGATGGGGATTTGAATTCGGTAAAGGAACACGTTCACAGCATTTGAAAGAAAAGGACCATGTAATTGCCGCTAGACAGCGTTATTTACGTAAAAAGAGGGATAATCGTGCATCCGGTGGAGATACAATTCGACCCGAAGTCTATCTTGACGAATCTTATGTCAATAAAAATCATAGTAATGATTTTATTTGGTATTCAGGTGAATAATAGTAATAGGGGACGTTGGCACTTTGTCACTATATTTGTATTAATTCCCACAATCTTCTATCC
>JACNIG010000324.1 GCA_014383215.1 Candidatus Desulfatibia vada
TTAAAAAATATCCGTATATCCTTATCACGGGAAGGAGACAGCCCGGCTTTTTTCACAGCGAGAACCGCCAGTTGCCCTGGCTCAGAGAACTCCACAAGGATCCAATCGTTGAGGTACACCCCGAAACAGCCGAAAAGGAGGGCATCGGTAAAGGAGATTGGGTCATCATTGAATCGCCCCGGGGCAAGGTCAGACAACGGGCAAAACTGTTCGCCGGCATGGACCCGAGAATCGTTTCCGCCGAACATGGCTGGTGGTTTCCCGAGAAGAAAGATCCGCTCCACGGCTGGGACGAATCCAACATTAATATTCTGACAGATAATGCCTATGAAACCTGCGATCCGGCCATGGGTGCCACCAACGTTAGAACACTTTTGTGCAAGATCTATCCTGAGAAATCGTGAAGGAGACCGATAATGAAGCAATACGCGCTGATCATAGACCACATATCCTGCTGGGGATGTAAAACCTGTGAAGTGGCCTGCAAGCAGGAAAATAACGCTCCCGAAGGGGTCAAATTGATCGCCGTCTTTGAAGAGACTTTCAGCGTGGTTGACGATAAAACGGATGTAATGTTTCAGTCGAATGTCTGTATACACTGCGATGAACCCGCATGTGTGGAAAGCTGCCCTGAGGAAGCCATTGCACAAAGGGATGACGGTATTGTGGTCATGGACGAACAAACGTGCAACGGGTGCCGGCTTTGTATAGATGCCTGCCCTTACCATGCCATTTCCTTTGATACACACAAAGACGTGGCCAAGAAGTGTAACCTTTGTCATCACAGGGTGGACAACGGACTCATACCCGCTTGTGCCGACAATGTTTGTCTGGCTCACTGCATTTATTTCGGAGACCCTGATGACATTCAAAGAGAGATCAATGAAAAGCACCTTCGCAGAAACCTGCTGAACAACGAAGTTGGACCAAGATAAAGGCAGTTGTATTTCAGGAGGATCTCAAAGCATGGAAATAAGTCCCGCAAACTCGTCAAGTCTTGAAATATATAAAATCCTGATAGGCGCGATATTGCCCCGCCCAATTGCCTGGGTTTCAACCCTTGATGCTTCAGGCAACATGAATCTCGCTCCGTTTTCATTCTTTACAGTTGCAAGTGTTAACCCGCCGATACTGTGCTTCTCGCCACTTTTATTAGAAAATTCAAAAGAGAAAGATACGCTTGTAAACATCAAACAAACCGGTGAGTTTGTAGTAAACGTTGTGAGCCGCGGTCTGGCGCAAAAAATGAATCAAACAAGTGCCCCATATCCACCCGGTGTCAATGAATTCGTTGCAGCCGACGTTGCCGCGCAACAGTCAACAGTTGTAAAACCTCCTCGCGTTGCAGACTCACCAATAAGTTTTGAGTGTAAACTCCACCAGATTATTTCGTTGGGATCGGAGCCAAGGGCCGGAAACCTGATTTTGGGCAAAATTTGTAACATCCATATTCATCCGGAAATTTTTAGAAATGGCAAGTTAGACAGTGAGTCTTTGGACAATATCGGGCGTCTATGGGGTGATATGTACTCGACGATCAGGGATTGTTTTGAGATGAAAAGACCTGAAATATGAACAGCAATTGTAAGTGCCTGTGCCGCTCAGGCGTATAAGAAATTCGGGTTAAACCGCTTCTGCAATGGCCGCGCCAAGTTGCGCAGTTGTCGCCGTGCCTCCCATATCGGGAGTTCGCAGCGAAGTGCTCTCCAGTACGGTCTCGATGGCCTGTTCCACGGCAATTGCAGCCTCCGGATGGGTATCAGCAGTCCCCACAGGGATATGTGATCGGGTACGCCGGGAAACCCGACGGCGCCGAGGAAGATCGCGTCATTTTTACGAAGCTGGTCGATTCCATCCTCGGGCATCATGCGGCCGGTTCGTTTATAGGTTTCACAGCTCCACGAAAACGTATCCCATCTGAATTTGATATCGAAACGCCGCCCTGCCGCTTCGAGTACCCGCATGCCTTCCGGAACCACCTCTTTACCAATCCCGTCGCCGGGAAGCACCGCGATCCTGTAGCTGGTCATGTACCGCTCCTTTTTTATTTAGCCCTAAAGCTTTGTCTTGATGCCGCCGAATGCAGCAAAACAGGACGATTTGTGTAATACTTCTACTTTCTCAAATCCGACCTTTTGCATTAATTCAAGCTGATACGTCAAACTCCTGGGAGAATCCTCCTTGTCAATATAGTCAAAAACTTTGGCTCGATATTCTTTCCCTCCTAAAGACTCAAGGTAATCTCCATGTTTTTCCAACATTAATTCATGTATCACAGGAATGTCGTGAAATACCATATCGCTTATCCAAAAACTGCCGCCGGGACTTATTGCATCGAATATTTTTTTGAAGACAAACTCCCAGTCTGACTCATCCCTTAGATGATGGAGCACAGCAGCAGCCAACACTACATCATATGTATCTTTTCCAAGCTCAATTTCCCTAATATCGCCTTGGAACAGGCGAATTTCCCCTGTTTTTTCTTTTAAGATTCTTGCTCTAGCTCTTTCAAGCATTGGAAGACTTAAATCAACCAAGTCACAGTCAATCCCATTTAAATACCTTGTCGGTTTGGATCGCAAGTTTGCCTTTGAGGACGACCAATACCTGTGCATTGGGGTGCCCATGGAGCGGCGAGGCATGCTGCGGTGGCTTGACAAAGTGCTCGATAGAAATGTCGTTTTCATTGCAGATTGTAAATCAATTATTTTGGGTTCTGTGCAGCAAAACAGGACCCAGCGCGGCGGCGATTCCCATTGAGCCGAAGGTTAGCCCCCAGGACAATGAGGTTGAACCTCCACCTGTTAGATCTAAAACCATGCCGGCGGCCACTGATCCCAGGGACGCGGCGGCGAACCCTCCCAGGGATTGGAGGGCCATGGTGGCGCCCTGGAGCTTGGGCTCTGCCGCGGTGATGACCCCGGCATGGATGGCCGCAGAGTCACCCTGAAAAAACAGGGTGTAGACCAAGCACAGGATAATCACTGCGTTGTAGGGCAACCGTGCCGAAAACCCAATGGTCAGCGCCAGAAGGGCAGAGATTCCCATGATTGCTGTTACCACCCGGCGTCGCCCCAGTCGAACGGCCAGCTCCCCGCCCACAATGCTGGCCATCATACCTCCGATTCCGGCTACGGCCATTACAGTTGTGGGTGCCATCAAACCTGCCGGCGTTTTCTGGAGGGTGATACTGAAGCTCAGAAAGACTACCATCCAGGAGCGGGCAGCAAACATCTCCCACATATGGCACATGTAAACAAGGATGTATGCCCGTGCCGGTCGGTTTTTCCAAACCGGTCGGAAATCAAGGATATGTCCCTTTGCAGTTCCGTTGGATACCAATGGAATTGACTTGGGTTTTAATACCAGAAAGGACAGGATCAGAGAGAGCACAGAACCCATAGCGGCAATTCCAAACGCTTCCTTCCATCCGAACCATCTGAACATCTCTCCGGCGCAGTAAAAGGAGATACTGACACCCAACCCGAAACAGGCCGTATAAAAAGAGATCGCCCGGGGATGGGTACGTACGTCCAATCTATCGATGAGAGCTTTAAGTCCTGGAATAAAGGTGCCGGCAAGCCCAAGGCCACTCAAAGCTCTGAACAGAAGAGCCGACCAAAACCCGCAGGCCAGAATAGCAAAACCAAGGTTGGCCAAAATCCCCAGGATGCAGAATGTCAGGTATACTCGGCGGGCGTCGATCCGGTCGGTGATACTCGTGAGCAGCGGTACGGCCGCCGTGTAGCCGGCGAAATAGATGCCGTTGATCCAGCCGGCCTGGCCGTTTGATAATCCCCACAGCTTCAGGAAGTAAGGCAGCAGAGCCGGAAAAGCAAAAACCCCGAGCATACCAAGCACTTCGACGACGCACATGGCGGCAATCAGAATGAAGGCTTCAGGGCTTGACGTCTCAGGGTCCTGTCGTAAGTTGGGTGGCATTTTTTTGTTTAGGGAAGTATTATGGATTCTGCAGTTCGGCTAACCACGGTCAACCTGCCATGGTGCTTGAAAAAGAACACTTAACAAATAATTTGTCAATAGACAAAGGCGATATCGACTATGCCGCCTGATTTCCATTGGGGACTTTCGGCATTCTGAGCTTTTGCAACGTCACTGGAGATCCTGCTTATTCCGGGCAGCGCGGGATGAATTCAAATTGGGATAGGAATTTTAGCCTGCCGGAGGCGAATAAACCTTTCACCAAGCAAAGCGGCATAGCCGCGTTTCATAAAATCGTAACAAGATTTTATCGAATAAGTTTTCTCAGCAGTCATAATTCGAATTGAAGATAAGAAAATGATATGCCAGTATTATTGCTGCAGTAAATGCTACACCTAAATAGCAGTAGTACAGGTTTTGAACTGAAAATTCGGAATCCAAATCAATTCCAATATTGAGGTGACCAGGATTTGCGATTGAAGGCAG
>JACNIG010000062.1 GCA_014383215.1 Candidatus Desulfatibia vada
AACAGGAAAAAAGAAGGAATTATTGACTGATATGGACTTTTAAGTGTTTTGTGGAAAGATCCTGGGTAGCATCCACCAGGTCTTTGAGGGGAAAAGGTTTTGTGAAAACAACATCAAAGTCGATAGAGTTAAGGAACCAGGGTGTTCCGGAAAAACCAATGATGGGGGTAGACGATCTTTTGGAATTGCGGATGTGTTGAACAACACTATGGCCATTGGCACCCGGCATTAGCATATCAGTAATAACTACATCAAAATGACCTTCGTCAAACTTTTGGATGCCTTTGTGCCCGTTTGCGGCAGTTTCAACTCCAAAGCCAGCCCTGGTCAATGCGATCTGAACCACGTCCAGAATCGCTTGTTCATCATCAATGACTAATATTCGGTGCATGCCTTAGCTTATTATAATTAAAATATGACGTACATTACAATCAAGATGAGATATGCTTAAAAACTGATTATATTGCAAACCTCATCAAGTTTTGCCAGAGAGTCTAAAGGGGGTAAGCTTTACTTATGAGCATGACGCGGCTGGGTCAAGTCTAATGAAACCGGTTTAGCCAGGAGCTTGCGGCGCGTTATTAACATTTTATATACGCTTGATTTAACAGACAATTTATTGGCACAGGCTGCTAAACAATTAAAACTAGGATATTTTTCAAACGCATTTTTTTGCCAAGCATATCAAACGGTTTTAGTGGAACGGCGAGTTTTGAACAAAAATTGATTTCTCGCAAAATCTCCTGAAAGCGCCCATTTTCTTCCTTTTTCAAAAATATTCTTCGCCAAGAACATATTTTTTTGCATGCAACCTCACCCAACAGCTTGGAATTTATAATGCTTTAAGTGCTATGTAGAGGCTGAAAAAATTTGTTTAATATTGTCCTGTAATTAGTTGAACGTTCAAATTTGATGGTCTCATAAAAAGTCACGAATTCAACCATATATGGCTAAGTAAAAAGGTTCATATACAAGACGTAGTGTTTTTTCAGGAACGAGGCTATACATGTAGTATGCCGAGTCTCTGCAGAAATACTACAACCCGCCTGCGGACAAGCGCAGTAGACGGGACTTTTTACTTAGCCACCGATTTAGGTACACAAAAGGGCAAGGCTTATACCCATTATATACCGCCTAAAATCACGCTTGTTTTTTGTCAGAAACAGACTATTCTAATCTTCTATCTGGCAAATGTTGTCTGGTTCCCGGCTTCAGCTTTGCTGAGGACGGGATCTAAGTTGCGCCTGGCCCGCTTGTCGAAGATCACGCTTGCGGGGCGGGGCGGTGCTCGTCCGGTTAGGATGGAGCAAAACAAGGATTTAACCAAAGAAGGTATAATATGGACGCAGAGTTACCCGAAAACCTGTTTTTACAGAAATCGGTACGTTGGCTATTTGTTTTTGTTTTGATTGGTTGTGTATCAACCCTTGCCCTCAACAAGAAACATGCTAATATCCCCGCGGCAGAGACAAACAAGGTGACAATTAAGATCATCCCCCCCCCATCTGCAGCCAAAAATCTTGCTAAAACCCAGCCGGAATACAGGCCTAAGTCTGTTTTCGGCAAGAAAGGGGAACATTTATTACATCCGATTATACTGCAAACGGCCAATCGCTATCAGATGGACCCCGCCCTTGTAAATGCTATTATTATGGCGGAGTCTGAATATAATCCCAGAGCGGTTTCCAAACGGGGCGCCAGGGGCCTTATGCAGTTGATGCCTGCCACCGCTGCCTCCCTCGGCGTAAAAGATAGTTTCAACCCGGAGCAAAATCTTGACGGTGGCGTCAGATATTTTAAGCGGCTTGTGAAACGGTTTGACGGAGACGTTAAGCTGGCACTGGCAGCCTACAATGCCGGCAGCAGAAATGTCAGGCTTTATCGGGGAGTTCCGCCTTTTAAGGCAACCAAACGCTATATTAAAAAAGTGTTCTTATATTATCAAATCTACAAAGACCATATGGCTGCAGCAACCGACAGAGCTTAATGCTGATGTATAAAGCGCTGACCTGCTTTTGTCTCTGATCTGGAATCCTCACATCCAAATTTATACTTGCAGTCCCCACAACTCCCTTAAAACTCAATATGAAAGCACCCAGAGTCGCCCCGGTGATTCCACGCATAAAAGCTATTTTTGCTGTTTGAGCTTGTCTGTTTGGCATGTTTCTTCTATAGTCATGTCAACGGCAGATGATCCTGGTCAAAAACTGAAACCTCAAAGGAGGACCAATCCCATGAAAGTCGTAGCTTTTAACGGAAGTGCCCGGAAAAACGGCAATACCGCCATTCTTGTCAACCATGTTTTGCGAGAGCTTGAGCAAGAAGGAATAGAAACCGAGTTGATGCAGCTTGCCGGCAAAAAAATACGAGGATGTATCGCCTGCATGAAGTGCTGGGAAAATAAAGACCAACGATGTTCAGTGACCAATGACGTATTAAATGAATGCATTGAAAAAATGATCGCAGCCGATGGTATTATCCTTGGCTCTCCCACCTATTTCGCTAACGTTTCAACAGAAATGAAGGCCTTAATCGACAGGGCCGGTATGACCAGCATTGCCAACGACAGGATGTTTAAGCGCAAAGTCGGCGCTGCGGTTGTTGCCGTGCGCCGTGGAGGCGCCATTCATGTATTCAATTCCATAAACCATTTCTTTTTCATCGGGCAGATGATCGTTCCCGGTTCCATTTATTGGAATATGGGTTTTGGCCTGGACAAGGGCGAGGTGGAAAAAGACGACGAAGGCGTTAGCACCATGCAAGAGCTTGGCAAAAACATGGCTTGGCTCTTAAAGAAAACTCACGGCTAATCCGTAGAGACCTACCCACACGAAGAGCTCTTAGATCGCATTGTTAACGATGTTTACATGCCCCGATCGATAAGCTAATGATTATACCCATCGGCACTATTGACAACGGGGTTGAACCGGCCCATTTATTGCTTATCTTAAAGATATTGGCAGAAACTGATTTAACTAATGCCGGAGTTTAATCATGCCATTTGTTACGGTACCCGGATTAAAGGGCAAAGTTTATGTTCCCGAAAAACAGCACGAAAGCCTTCAAAAGCATTCATGCAAGGATTGCTATTGCTGCCAGTTGTGCAGTGACGACAGGTGTAGAGTGTGTCTTGACCCCAAAAATTGCAAATGCCAAAAATCTTCCGATAAAAAAAGAGGCTCAAATTGAAGACACCTACGAAATGGTTGGCAATCGTCGGCGCGTTGTTGCTGACACTGTTTGCTGCTGTGTATGTCCTTTTGTTTACCGGATTCGGCAACGATCTCGTTGCGCCCCTGATTGCCTCCAGGCTCGAGAGAAAGCTCGAGTTGAATGTCAATCTCGAGAATTTCAAACTTCGCATCGACCGCTTTGCCCTGGCCCTGACGCTCGCAGAGAAAAATCGCATCGAAGTCGAAGGCAGCTACGCCCTCTTTTCCCAATCGATAGATGCTGAGTATCGCATTCGCTTTGATGATTTGGAGCGCCTCAAAGCGCTCACCCGGCAGGTGTTGAAAGGCCATCTGCATTCGGACGGAATCGTAAAAGGGACCCTTAAAGCGCTGCGGATTGAGGGAAAAAGCAACCTGGCTCAAAGCGATACCGTCTATCGCGTGACTCTGGACGACTTCAACCCGTCCGGTGTGCATGTGGAAATCAAAGGCGCCTCCATGGCGACATTGCTTCACATGGTCGATCAAAAACCCTATGCCGACGCACAGCTTGACTTGCTGGCCGACCTGACCAGCCTTGATCCAAAGGCCCTCGCAGGCGACCTTGATTTGCACTTGAGCAAAGGCGGGCTGAACCGTGCGGCCATGGAAAAAGATTTCAATATTAACCTGCCGGAAACCCATTTTTCTATAAAAACAGTCGCCAAAATGGACAAATCGGGAATTCGCTACACAGCCACACTGGCGTCGAACCTGGTCCACATGATTTTCAAGGGAAGTGTAATTCCCGAATCGCTCAAAACAACCCTTAATTACGACATCAACATCAAAGAGCTGGCCCTTTTCAAACCGATTACCAACGCACCCCTGCGTGGCCCTTTTGCCACCAGCGGAATTGTCAAAAAAGATCAAAGCGATATGATCATAACCGGCCGATCCGATGTTGCCGGCAGTGACACCACATACGATCTGCGTCTCAAGGAACTGAAACCGGAACGTATTATCGCCAAAATCAAAACAGCCGATCTTAAAAAGGTGCTCTATCTCTGCGGTCAGCCCAATCTCATATCCGGAAAGCTTGACCTGGATCTCCAATTGGATTCACTCGACCTGGAAGATCTTCAGGGCAAAGCCGATATTCAGCTTAGCCGGGGGGTTGTGAATATCGCGAGTATAAAAAAGCATTACGGCATTTTGCTGCCCAAGACCTCCTTTTCAGCCAGGGCTGATGCCCGTCTGGCCGGCAAA
>JACNIG010000436.1 GCA_014383215.1 Candidatus Desulfatibia vada
GTTTGCCTCCGTTGATGAATATCCTGTCAAATGCTAAAATCGATGATTCCACATAGACCGGCATTTTTTTCCGCGTCCCGAAGGGGCTAATCCCGCCAACTTTGTAACCGGTATTTTTGTAAGCCTGGTTTGAATCACAGGGGCTAACCCGCTTTACCCCCAGCATCCGGGCCAGTTGTTTGGTGGATATTTCGCAGTCACCGTGCATTAATACCAGCAGTGGACGACTCGGATCGATTTCCATCACCAGCGTTTTGACCACCTGATGTCCGGAAACGTTGAGGGCCGCGGCGGTATGTAAAGCTCCGCCGTGCTCCTGGTAGGCATAAAAGTGCGGTTTGAAGTCGATTTTGTTAGCCCGCAAGCTACGGACGGCCGGCGTCATCGGCAAGTCTTTTTGAGCCATGCTTTTCTTCATGTACTTCGTTGTCAATAAAATACAGAATTACAATATAGGGAATAATATCGCCAATATTTCTCTAAGCATGCCTGGAAATCCGGGCTATTCTAAAAATCCCTCTTTGATTGTTATCTCACTTTTACTTCTGATTTGCTCTAAAAAAGCTTGATAAACTCTGGTTTTTTTCTGCTCCAGCAAACTTTGTTTTATCCTTTTCTCTTCCGAGCCGAATCCAAGGGGATCAGGATCTTTTCTCTTTCTGAATTGAATCACATAATACCCTTGACCATCTTTGATAACTTCCTCCGGCAATTTCCGTTCATCGGAAAGCTTAAAGGCTGCTTCTATAATCCCGGGTTGCGATCCGATTCCCGGAATCGAATCATTGCGTTTGAAAAAACCGGTAGACTTAGGTTCTGTTTTGTATTTTTTGCTTTCAGAGTTTAAGGATGCACCGCTTTTTAAAGCTGACAGAAACGCATTGGCATCTTTGCCCGCTTGCTGATCCTGTTTTTCCTTCACCAAAGCGGACCGGACTTTATCTTTGACGTCTGCGAATTCGGGGGTCTTGGGAGGTATTTTTTCTACAACCTGCAGGATGTAATATCCATCTGCAAAATCCTGGATATCGCTGATTTCCGTTCCTTGAAGGTCAAAAGCGGCGGAAATAAATTTAGCTGGGTCTCTGACATCTTTAGCCGGCCCTTTTTTCGTAAAAAATTCCGTCGTCATCACTTTCAGGTTGCGCTCTTCTGCCGCCAGCATAAGATCATCACCTTCATAAGCAATATCGGAAATCTCCACAGCCTCATCGTACGCCAGACTTTTTGCTTTTTCATCCGTTAGTTTTTTTAAAATTGTCTTTTGGGCTTCTTCCAGTGAAAGGTTTGATGCCGGAGTTACTTTTTCAACCTTGATAATGTGCCATCCGAACTGTGTACGCACCGGTCCGCTGATCTCACCGGGTTTCATGGCAAAAGCTTTGTCCGCAAAAGGTTTTACCATGGTCTCTTTGCTAAATTCGCCCAGGTACCCCCCTCTGTTTTTAGTGGGGCCTTCGGAATACTTCTGTGCCAGTGTGGCAAAATCCCGGCCTTCTCTGGCCATTTTAAGAATATCTAGTGCTTTTTTTCTCTTCTTTTCAACAGTTTCTGCATCAGCAGCCTGATCGAGCTTTATCAGGATATGGCGGGCCCCAACCTTTTTGGGTTCTTTAAATTCTTCCTGATTGGTATCATAATAATCCCTAGTCTCGTCATCGCTGACCGTCACTTGCGACGTGTAAGCAGCAGGACTGAACTGCAAGTAGCGAGCTTTGACAAGTGGTTCGGTTTTATATGAGGTTTGGTTATCTTTAAAATACGCCTGGATCTCTTCCGGCGCCGGATTGATTTCTTTATTTCTGTCAGGCTTAAACAGCACGTAATCGATATCTACCGATGCATTCTGCCAGTTGTACCATTCTCGAGCTTCCTGATCAGCAACCTTGACACTTTCTGTTACCAGTGATCGTAATTTTCCTGTCAGCATAGACTCTCTCTGGGAGACCTCGAATTCTTCGGGAGTCAGCCGCAGTCGAGAGAGCACATTTTTATACAAACGACTGTCAAATGCACCGGCATTCTGAAAAGCACCGATATTAATGATAGCCTCGGCAAGTTCCTCGTCCGAAATTCTAAATTTAAGTCTCTGCGCCTCCTGCACCAGAAGCCGGTTGTCGATAAGCTGGTTTAAGGCCTGTTCCTTGACCCGCAGCGTCTTTAATATATCTTCATTAAATTGGTTGCCAAAGCTCTGACGTAATCGTTCGACAAGGTTGTTATAAGCATTTCTATAATCATCTAAGGTGATGACATCCCCGTTGACCACCGCAACACTGCCGCCTCTCTGGGATCTAAACGAACCGACACCCCAGAATACAAACACAACCACTATCGCGCCTAAAAGCACCTTGATTAACCAACTCGAGGCCTGGTCCCGCATTAATCTGAGCATATATTATTCTCCTCAATTCACACGATATTTTTTAAGCATCTATATACAACTTAGCTGCAACAGTCAGCGCTGATTCGATTGTTTTTGCTCAATGTGTCAGTTGTTTGTTGTCCGTTGTCAGTTGCAAATCTAACTCGGTTTATCCGGCGTTATGATAACGCTTTGGCAGAAGATTTATTAATCAATACTTTAATTCCTCTAAATTAGCTACGGACAGCAGACAACGAACAACGGACATCGAGCGTTGCGCTCGATTAGAGTTAAACTATTATCGACATAGGCTTTCGCTGTCGATCGATCTTGGTTCCCACTGACTCTGAACAGAACGCACACAGATATTCATATTTGTCGCCTTCGGGAATAACAAGCAGAAGGCGCTTGCGGACAGAAACGGCACGCCGGCATCGTGGACAGTACAGTTCCGTGGCCTCAAGTTCTTTAAACGTCCCTGAGTATTCCTGTTGCTGAGCAAATGCATCCGGTGGACCCATACCCGCACCTTCTCTATGAACCATTCATGTCAATCAGCAAAATTTTAAAACGTATCGAAAATGCCGTTTATTCAACATGTTGTACATTACAAACGTTTGATAATATTTACTCTCTACACTTTTGTCAACCCATACCCGAATAAAATCGTGTTACGATTTTATGAAACGCGGCTATGCCGCTTATATTGGCGAAAGGCACCGCACTTTCGCCTTAAATTTGGTTTCAAAACCAAAATAAATTCTTCATGAGAAATGCGAACTAAAGCTATTCCAGATCTGTAGCATGACCTGCCAGCACCGCTTCCTGATCCAAAAACATATTGACACCTTTTACGGTTTTTGTTAGCGTCTATTTTTCAATGTGGGGCTGTAGCTCAGCTGGGAGAGCGCATGACTGGCAGTCATGAGGTCGACGGTTCGATCCCGTTCAGCTCCACCATACGTCCAATAAAAACAGCCGGTTTAAAAGCCGGCTGTTTTGTTTTTACAAGGTTTAAACTTGTTATTAGCAAATACGTGGCAGCTGCTCTCCGGTCAGCATGTCGACGATTCTGGCACCTCCGATGCGGGTTTGCATGATTACCCGGCCTCTATTATCGGAGACTGCCTCGCCGATAATAGAGGCATCCTGGCCGCAATCATCCTTTCTCATGACCGCAAGGACGTTTTCGGCATCTTGGTAAGGGACAAACGCAATCAGTTTACCTTCATTGGCAACATAAAGAGGATCAAATCCCAAAAGCTCGCAGATTCCGGCGGTTTCATTTTTTAGTGGAATCTTTTCTTCATAAATCCTGATTCCTATGCCTGATTTGTCGGCAATTTCGTTCAGCGCCGTGCCGACACCACCGCGGGTCGGATCCCGCAGCACATGGATATCCTTGCATACTGCCAGCATGTTTGCCACCATTCGATTTAAAGCTGTGGTATCGCTTCTGATCGCTGAATCAAACTTCATCCCTTCACGCTGTGTCAATACGGTCATGCCGTGATCGGCGATACTCCCGCTGAGGATAATTTGATCACCGGGCCGGGCTTTATGGCTGGAAATGTCCACATCTTCAGGCACCCGCCCAACGCCGGACGTATTAATAAAGATTTTGTCAACCGCCCCTTTGGGAACCACCTTGGTGTCTCCGGTTACGACCATAACACCGGCCTTTTGGGCCGCAGCGCCGATATCGTTTACTATTCTTTCAAGATCGCGGATGGAAAAACCTTCTTCCAGTATCAACCCTACGCTGAGATACTGGGGAACGGCACCGCACATGGCCAGATCGTTGACGGTCCCGTTTACGGCCAGATCGCCAATACTGCCACCGGGGAAGAAAATAGGATCCACCACAAAAGTATCTGTGGAAAAGGCCAGTCGCTGCCCGTTTATATCCACAACGGCCCCGTCATGGAGCCGGGAAAGAATGGGGTTGTCAAAAATGGGAAGCAAAAGCTCCGTAACCAGACGGTGCGACATCTTTCCACCGCCGCCATGATCTAAAAGAATCGTATCTGTTTTCATCGTTATACCTTATTTA
>JACNIG010000437.1 GCA_014383215.1 Candidatus Desulfatibia vada
TTGGTATGTGGGGGCCGGGTTTACTTACCGTTATCCGCGGTAAAGGCCAAAAAATTGGCCCAACCGGAATCAACCAGTGCATCCTGTTTTAGCAGGATTAATCTAAGAAAAGTAAATATTTAGAGGATCAAAAGTCTGAAAAGGAGAAATTGACACTATGAAAAAAGCCACTAATAAATTCAATAAGCAATCCCCATGGCGCGGGTCTAATGGTTTACTCAGGATTTGTTTGAATGGTGGCATTTTGGCCTGTCTTTCGGTTTTTCTATTTGTAAGTATCGCCAACGCCGACGAACTGCAAATGAAAAACGGAGACCGCCTGCAGGGAACTGTAGTTTCCATGTCTTTGGGCAAGCTCGTGTTCAAGACCTCCTATGCGGGTGAAATAACCATCAAATGGGACCAGATCGCAAAGCTTACCACCGAAAAACCCTTGGAGGCCTATCTGCGGAATGAAGATACCCTGATAGGAAAAATTGAGACCACAGAGGATGGAACCCTGATTCTCCACCCGGCGGATGGCAGCCCTTCGGCCCCTATCCAGTTGGCTCAGGTCAAAACCCTGGAACCGCTCAAAAAAAAGGGCGAGTGGAAGTTTAACGGCAATATCAGCGCGGGGTTCAGTACGGAGACAGGGAACACAGATACCGAAAAAATGAACTTCACCGGCAACGCGACTATTGCCAGAATGCCGGACGCGGTTAAGCTGTACATGCAATATAAAAGGGAGTTTAATAGAGGCAAACTCAGCAAAAATCAGGGATTAGGTTCCGCCACATATAAGCGTTTCTTCACGAAAAAGTGGTTTGGGTTCGGCAACGGAACTGCACAGATGGACACATTTAAGAGTATGCAGCTCTTAGGCAATGTTGCGGCAGGTCCCGGCTATCAATTCTATAGGTCTCGGGAGTTGAATCTCGCAGCCCAGATAGGACCGGGCTATGGTTATGAAAAGTATACCAAGCCTCAGAGTTTCCTGCATGGTAAATCCGACGATAGCTATCTTGCCGGTTACTGGGCCCTGGATTTTGACATGTGGTTTTTTGACAAGTTTTTTCAGGTCTTTCATCACAACGATATTCTCTATGACTTCCAGGACAGCACCAACTGGAAGCTTCGCACCCGTACCGGGATTCGCATACCCATGGTGCTGAAGCTTTTTGCCTCTATTCAATTCAACTACGATTATGTCAATAGGCCGGCAGACGGAAGATTGAAGAACGATCAGGAGGGGATGATAGGTCTGGGGTGGGCGTTTTAGGGGGCGGCATCTGCCTGTCGGGTTTACCCATGGGACTTTACCCGATAGTACAGGATCGTGGGTCTCAGGTTAGAAAGGGATCGCTTCTCTACGGCCTCCCTCCAATCATGGGCAAGGGTTTTTCGTTGGGCGTACGAAAAGAGAGCCAGTATTCGTCCTGGTCTGTGATGCCTGTTTCACACCAGATGCAGGGGAACAGGGTATTATTCACCGCGAGCTGATGGAGCGTTTAAGGTCAAGAATCAAATGACCGACTCTTACAAAATTCGTTTACGAATTACCTGGAATTTCCTGTCGTCTGCGAAGCGAGCTTTCTTAGCTTTTGAATTGCATATCATATAGCTGCCGAAACCGCCCATTAAATGCCAGCAGACGCTCACGGGTACCGTATTCCACAATTCTGCCCCCCTCCAGAACAAAGATGCAATCCGCTTTAATAATTGTACTCAACCTGTGGGCAACAACCAGTACGGTCAAGCTCCCGTGCAATTCGCCAATGGCCCGTTGAACTGCTCTCTCACTCTCTGCATCTAAGGCCGATGCCGCTTCGTCCAATATCAAGATGGATGGGTTGACCGCAATGGCTCTGGCTATGGCGATGCGCTGCTTCTGTCCGCCTGACAATAATGATCCTAAATCTCCCACAGTAGTCTTGTACCCATTGGGCTGCTCCAAAATAAAGGCATGTGCGTGCGCTGCTTTTGCGGCCTTCACCATAGCCTTGGATCCAATTTCCGGATTTCCGTAACAGATGTTGTTTTCTATGGTATCGTTAAACATAAGGATCTCCTGATTAACAATCCCTATCTGTTTGCGGAGCGATTTAAGAGTAACATCGCGGATATCTATGCCGTCGATGGTAATACTGCCTGCAGTGACATCATAAAAGCGGGGGACCAGATCTATAAGTGTAGTCTTTCCCGCACCGGTTGAACCTACAAAAGCCGCCATCTGGCCAGCCTTCACCTTGAATGATATGTCCTTGAGCACGGTTTCATTGGTCGAATAGCCGAAACTCACCCCTTTGAATTCAATAGATGTCTTATGTCTTTGAAGCGTAACAGCGTCCGGGCTATCCTGAATTTCAGAGACAGTGTTCATAATTCCAAAAACCCGTTCGGTCGCGCCTTGAAGCGTCTTAAGGTTGTTGTTCACCAAACCCAGTTTTTTTATTGGGCTATAGGCACGTGAAAAAGCATACATCATTGCCAATAGTTCGCCAAGAGTAAGGTGGAAATAGATTTTGCCTATTAACAGGACGGCCGGCATGATTAAGAAAACCACTGAATCCATCAGAGGGCCGAGCCCCATATACCACCGGTTCATTTGCATTATCTTCTTATAAAGGCGATCCGCTACTTCTCTGAATTTCTCAACTTCGCTCTCCCCTTTAAAAAACCCTTGCACCAATTTTAGACATAGAATTATTTCCTGGTACATGGAAGTTACGCCAGCAGTCGCATCCTGCACCACTGTTGCTCTTTTCTTTACCTTTCTCCCGAAAATACGGGTCATTCCAAGCACGAGTGGGACAACAATGAAAACCAATAGGGCCAATTTGTAGTTAGCAATTAGAACATAGGTTATGAAGACCAAGGCTGTGAGAGGGTACTCAATGATTCCGATTAGAACACTTGCAATGGTGCCCTGCATCACGGAGAGGTCGGCCGTAGCCCTTGAAATCAATTCTCCAGATTTGGATTTGTGGTAAAAACCCATAGGCAGTAAGACGAATTTCTGAAAAAAATCTACCCTCAATGACTTCACCGCCCGGTTTGAAAAACCGGCACCGCAAAGACCCCCCAAATAAATTGTAAACGATCTTATAATGATTGATAAGAAGGCCACAAAGGATAAGAGGACAAGAAGATTGTTCGGTGAGATATTTTTTACGACGACCAACTCCGTCCGATGCCAGGACAACCATGATCCGGAATCAAATACAATCCATGGGAGTTTCCAGGCTACCGGTTCTGCGCCCATCTTCATACCTTCATTCACAAAAGGTTGGAGGAGAAATACAGGAACAACCGCAAATAATGCCGACACGGCAGTCAGCATTAATGAACAGACCACTAAACCTTTATGGCGTAGAACGTAAGGGGCAATATCTTTGCCCAGAATAAATTGTAGCATCTAAAATATTTTCCTTGTCATTCCCTCTAAATAAATTTCTGATTAGGGAAATGTTCATAGCAGTTCAAAAAAATCACCTGTTCAATCCTTGAGAGTATCTTATCATTTAATGAAAAGGCTTTGCAAGATTTTAGCCATTGCGTGGAGAACTCTGAGATGGGGACCGCGAAAATAACTGCAGAAAAGGCTGTTCATACGCCGATCACTGGTTAAAAGGAATATTCTATCGGGCTTTCTTGACCTTGCCCCGGGGAAGGGATAGAGTATCTCACCCAAGTTCGTGATTTTTTTCGATTTCGAGGGCCGAAATTATTTATCTTAGGGTATGGGCCCCTGATATGTCAATAATTTAGCTGGTCTATATAGGTGTATGTGGTGTCAAAATCGATCCATGAAGGCTTGATTTATAACACCTGTTTCATTATATTACAGATTGCGCCAACTTTTTTTGTAAGTCCCGAGTTTGGAATAGCCTTTTAGCGCTTGAGGTTTTTTTATGTGAGACCAGGGAGTGAAGATGTGTGACATCTCGATTGTTATTGTTGAGGATCTGGAGGATCTTTTCATTGAAACTGACACTTCCGTTTTATGCGGATAAGAAAGCTTCTTTGGAGAAACGGGACAGGTACAGACTGGTTCTGAAAACTTTCCATTTCTGGAAGGTCTGATAAGGCTGAAGGAACGACTGTGTGTCAACATGAAAATCGCAATGGTAATTCCAAAATATGGTCTGATAGGTGGGGCCGAGGGCTTTGCGTATGAACTGACGGAGCGGTTAGCGATGCGCGAGCGGTTTGAGATCCATCTTTTTGCAAACCAGTGGCGTCAGGGAAACGCCCCCCTTATTTTTCACAAGGTTCCGTTATTTGTCTTTCCACGTTTTATGCGGCAGATCAGTTTTGCCTATTTTTCAAACAGGCAGATCGGCTGCAGCCATTTTGATCTGGTCCACAGCCACGACCGGATATTTCGGATGCACCTCCTTACGATGCATGGTATCCCTCATA
>JACNIG010000439.1 GCA_014383215.1 Candidatus Desulfatibia vada
TTTCCTTTTCCTTCTTGACTGCTTCCTGGGACGTGGAACTGCTTGTGTTCTTTTTTAGAGTGCTACAACTAATAACTATGAAAAAAAAGACAGTCATCATTCCAATACACAATAAAGCCGTACGCCTAAACCTCATTTTTATCATGATTACCCCCTGGTTATTGTCTGTACATATTGAATTCACTCTTGAATTTCAAGAGATGACCAATAGGCACATATCAGATTAACAACATTGAAAATTGGGTTTGTAAATCTTGAATTTTTAGGGGTTTTATTTATTGATGCCTCAAGGCAGTTATTTTTTATTTTCTCTAACTTTGAACATACAAGGATTTATTGGATGTTTTTTTATTTTCATAACTTTCCAGACGAAAGTGATGAAGAATAATCCGCTTTCAGCGGAGGTGAAAATCTCATTATTGTTCCTTTCCTGTACAGCTCACTTTATTATCAAACCCTCAATCTCATCTAACACCTCAGCCAGACTCAGTGCGGAAGATTTAGGGAACGTTTATCTTTAAGAACTCGTGATTCAAAAACATAAGGGCAATTTGTAATGTCAGTTTTAGCAATCCCAAAACCTATGATCTTCAGCTCATTTTCGACTGCTGATTTAACCAAGCTTTTCACATTTTTAGCGTCCTGGGGTTCAATAATAATCCGTGCCATGATTATTCACCTCCTAAATTTTTAAGTTTTTGGGGACACGTACGTACAGGATTTGCCCCGGTTAAATGAACTTCGAATCTAACCCCTGTGAAACATATCGTCTCTCTGGTCGGGTAGAAATACGGCGCGCTCAGCTTTAGGTGGAGAGTTTCCATCATGCACCCTTTCGGTTTGTGCAGTGGGTTCCTAATTCCACCATGACTAACGTTTCCGCAAGCCCCCCTCTCATCCCGGACGGTCGGATTTCCCGAGGCCGGTTGGCAGCAATGGCATTTCTCCAGTTCGTAGTGGACGTTCGTGCTGAATGTGCATAGCTCCGCCTGCTCAATTACAGACGGTTTTAGAATAACCTTCTGAAAGTACATGATAAATAAGGTATATCCATTAATATGAGGCATTCTTCTTCAACGAATAAGTGTTCTTATGTAATGGAAAATGGTTCAAATATCAAGAGCGCGTGGACGAATAGAGCAAAAGGCCTGTTTTATTGGTTGACAGCGCATGGAGTCCAGCGATTATTTAACCTGAATATTTCATGAAATTTTTTCAGCAAACTTATGTTCTATAATAAAACTAATAAGTTAAAGCAAATAATAGCTATAATTTCCAAGTTACACTTTGTACCCAGAACTTTTTCTTCTTAAGCTGAAAAATTTTCACCCTTTGGGCGCTGCCTGATGCGCCCATTTACTGCGTTATCAGGGGCTTGCAGTAAAAAACTACGGCTGCGCCCCTGAGTGTCTTGTAAATGAACACATCAGGCGCGTGAAATATCCGGGTTAAGGATCATCAGATGTCTCGTGTAATGCCGTACTTTTCCCATAACCTGCCGATTTTATAAACTTTATCATTTCAGGCCTTTCTTGATCATGCTTTCTTCTCTGGCCTTCTGAAGGTATTCTACAAAGAAGGCCATAAATACTGCCAGCATGAAACCGACCGCGCCGGCAAGGACTACATTGCGTTTTTTCTTTGGTTTGATTGGAAATTCGGAGGATTCAGGCTCTTTGAGCACTTTAATATTTTCGATGTAGCTTTTCTTAATGTTTAATCTCTCTATTTCTATCTTGATATCATTAACATTAGCTTGTAACCCTTCTGTTTTCTGTATTTTCAATCTTTCTATTTCCGTATTGATATCATTAGCATTAGCTTTCAAGCCCTCGGTTTTTTGTATTTTCAGCCTTTCTATCGCAGTATTGATATCATTAATATCTTTTTCCAATTTTTCAATTTCCGCCCCTATTCTATCCTCATTTGACTTTAGGTTATTAAGTCGATCATTCAACTGATTAAAGTAGGCCACATTCTGTTGGACAGTTGTAAAATAAAGAAGCAGAGAGACATTTTCTTCACTACTTTTGCCTTCCACAACTCTGTTTTTTTGCTGTATAAGCCTTTCGGTATTATTCTTGACCTGTTTTACTTCCTGGATCAATTCGGTTTTTCGCTCTCCTATGTTCTTGAGGATTGCCTGTTGCAATTTTATCTGGTTTTTCTTCCCCTGAATGTCGCTCAGCTTAAGTAATATCTGCTTATCCAAATCCTTTCTCTGCGTTTCGATTTTTGCAATCTCATTTAGCTTCGTTGCAATCTGCTTGCCTATATCTTTTCTTTGCGTTTCGATCGTTGCTATCTCGTTTTGCTTCACCGTAATCTGCATATCTAAGTCTTCTTTTTTTGATTGAAGGGCTTTTTCAGCATCATAAGCCATTTCAGCAGCTAATTGAGCTAAGATCTTTGTGCCGGTTGAGATTTTATCTTGCTCCCACTCAGAAGATATTTTAATAAGTTTTGTATTCTTTGGATTGACAACCTTGAATCCAAGTTGTGTCAGCCGGGGATTGATATTCAGTCTATTTAGTATTCGAGTATTGTAAAGCCCGTTTTCTATCTTTCCTTTCATATTCACCAGATCCAGAAAGAGAGGGTTTCCATTTTCTTGCATCCCGATAACGGCCGGTTCAATAATCATGGAGACTTCATGGATTCTTGGCATATTGAAACTGACCACTCCCGCGGCAACCATGCAAACAAAGGTGATTAGGATGATCCTCCACTTCCATTTCCATATGACCAGCAGGTAGTCCATTAGTTCGATTTCATCGTCGGGATGCATTTCCACTCTATGATGTGCTGGCTCATGTTGTTGGGGTTGATCAGTCATTTCGAATCACCATTTTATTTTGGTTTCTCGCAGAGTTCTCAGAGTGCACTGAGTCTATATATCTTTTTAGTTTACGCTTTTATAGTCTCTGTGTGCCTAAGGTATTTTATATCTCTCACAGAGCCCACTGAGGACACAGAGTTATTATTTTCTATTTTGCTTTTCGTTGACCCCGGTTAAATAGCTTAACAGATTTAACGGGGCAGGGACGCCGAAAAGGAAATAATAATTAGCCTTGCATGGTGTTGATTACCCGGGTAATACCGTCTTTTAGCATAACTTCATTAAAATTTATTAACAAACCATGAATTTTAATGGCAGCTTTGATGATCTGAGATGAAATGTGATTGAGTTCCATTTTATTTTGGTTTCTCGCAGGGCTCATATCTCTCACAGAGTTCACAGAGATCTCAGAGATATTTCTCTTTCCGCTGAGCCCCGCCAATAAAAGCGGGATAAAAGGGCGGAAAGAAAAAACCGCTGATCAACGGCAGTGGGAGTTTTTACTCCGTGGTCTCTGTGGGCTCTGTGAGATATTAGGATTTCCGGGGCATTTTACTTTTTTATTTTTTGGACACGGACCCGCCTGCCAACGCCTGCCCGTCCGCCTCGGCTTAGCGCCTCGCATGCCGGGCGGGCAGCGTAGCAATGGCGGGCAGGTTGCACGGATTCTTCTTTTTTACGATGAAAAAGGTGATACTATTCGCCTATCTTTTTATAAATTCGATTCAGCATGGCTAAATCAATACGCAGACCTGATTTTATCAGCTTCTCGATTTCCGTCCTAGCGGTGTTAATATGACCGGATCTTTTCGCCCTGACAAGCAGACCAAGCGAACCTATTAGCGGAATTTGAAACAATGCCGCACATTTGCGTGCCTGAAAATCATCCAGAACAACTCCGGCACCTGCTTTTTGCATTGCCAGAGTGATTACCTCGCTTTCGCCCCGACCTAGATCCCATGCCGCGACCGATGGGTGAATATGTTCGACAAAACCCCGAGAAACATTGGCAGCATTCGCCAGCCCAGACAAATAAGCATCAATTGGTTTTTTGGCTTCAACTTCAGCAACTACTCCTTCAGGCACTATCCATGATTCGGCCAAAGGGGCGATTGTTTCCAAAAGGCCAGCTTTCCCAAGCAATATGATCGGTGACGCGTTAAGGATGAAAATATTATTCATACCCTGCTTCTTGGAGGACTTCTTCGGCTGAATATTGAAAGGGGGAGACATTGAATTTTGACAATTCCATCAAAAAGTCTTCACGGCACATGCCTGCTATTCCCGAAGCTTTCTCCTGGGAAATCAACCCCATTTCAAACCACTTTACTGCCGCAGCCAAGCGCATATCATTTGTAAATTCATCCGGTGTCTTTCTAAGGGCTGAAAACGCTTCCAAAGGCAAATCAAAGCAAACTTTTCTGGTTTCCATGAATTGTACTCTCCTTGGCTCAATCTATGAGCTAAAAATATAAGTTTAAAGATGTTTTTCGGAAAAAAACTCAATCGCTACGCGATATTTTTCACGGAAAACAATATATTCCATGAGTG
>JACNIG010000407.1 GCA_014383215.1 Candidatus Desulfatibia vada
AAAAAGAACACAAGCAGTTCCACGTCCCAGGAAGCAGTCAAGAAGGAAAAGGAAAATGTTCCATTATATTATGATTTTGGAGATGTTTTGATCCCAAACGAATTGAAAGTAGACAAAGGGTCATCTTTTATCGTCCAGTTTCCTGGTTTTTCAACAGGCATTCTGGCATTAAAAGGGCATATTGAAAAAAATTCATTGATTGCCTTTTTTCAAAACAACATGGCAAAGGATAACTGGCAGGAAATATTTCTGTTTAAGTCTCCGCAGACAAGGACGTTCATGCTTTTTCAGAAGGAAAACAGGCGGTGTATAATAAGCATTAATGAAAAAGAATTAAACACTTATGTTGAAATAGGGGTTGCGCCGGCAATTAATGAGCCCGAGCCCGGATTGTTGAAATAGTTATGAGGACCGGTATGCAAAATAAAAATACTGTTCTTTTATTGAGAGGTTACCAAACCGTCTGTAATTGAGCAAGCGGAGCTATGCACATTCAGCACGAACATCCCCTACGATTCCTAGCACAGCTAAAAGAAAAAAATATAATGGCCAGGAAAGAAATTGAGAATAGCATAGAACTAAAAAAGCATAAATTTGACGAATTATCATTTAAAGAAAAAAGCATAAAAGCTAAGATTGAAAAATATCAACAAGAACTTTCAGATATAGAATCTAAAGTAAAACTTTTAAAAGATAGCAAAGATATTTCGCAAAGCAAAGAATATTTTTTACACAAGTTGGCCATTGAGAATGATTATCGCAATACTTATCAAAAATATTTTGAGTTAAATGAAAATGCTAAATATAATTTATTTGAAATACAGAGAAAAATATCCGCAGTATCAAATGAAATAAAAGACTTCGAAAAAACAAAAGATAATATTAAAGCTGACCCATTTCTTCAGCCAAATTTGTATCAGATTCAAAAAGACATTGTTAAAGTCTCAAAAGAGATAAAAAAACTCGAGAAAGGAAAAAATAATATTCAGGAAGATTCTAATTATGGAAAGCAATTTTCCGACACCCAAAAAAATATCGCCGAAATTTCAAAAGAAATCGAAAAGCTTGAAAAAGAAAAACTGAACATTCAAAACATCCAGCTTTTACAACCGCCTGCTACCACCGAACTGCCTAAAAATAATAAAACAAAGCGTAACGTTGCCTTATCCTCAGTATTGGGAATCTTTCTGATGGTATTCATCGCCTTCTTTTTAGAGTATTTGAGCAACTATAAAAAAAGAGAGAGCAATCAATAATTGCGTGGTCGGTTACAATTGCAAATAGAACCGGGGGGATCTTTCAAATGTCAATGTGTCACGGATTCCCCAGCTTTCCCACAAGTTACCAAGTTTCATAGGAGATGAATCATGTCAATCATTGAAGTACTAAATAAAACCGGGCAAACAGAATCAACGGTATTGCGCGAACACCTTATTCTGACGGGACTTGCCAAATTATCCCGTTATGAAGCTGAATGTGCGCTCTTTGAGAAAAAGTACGGAGAGGCCCTCGAGTCATTTAAAGAACGGCTTAACCAAAAACATCAAGAGGAGGATTTTGCTCTGGAAGATGACCTCATGGATTGGGAATTCGCCGATGCAGCCCTAAAATGGTGGCGATCTCAGATTGAGGAATTGCGCCATGCTGGTTAACCTGATAGAGAAACATGGCGATCTTGTTCAATCCTATTCAATTGGCGAATTCGATCAGGCCGGACCAAATATTCGAATAAGGGCACAAATCACTTTTGTTGATAATAGTGTCCTTTTTATCAGACAAGTTGTTCTTGGTGAATCAACATTCAAATATGCCTACCACTGGCAAGACCAGAGGGGAAATCTGATTTGTAGATGGGACAATTCACCCCATTGGCCAGAAATTGCTACCTATCCGCATCATAAGCACATAATCGTTCGAAGCCAAATTGTTGTTACGGAAACACGTGGCGGAGACCTCGACCAGGTGTTTGAAGAAATAGCTAGAGCAATTCGCGGCCAAAAATGATTTTAATCAGGTGATGAAGTGACAGTCTAAAGATTTAGATGCCTTGCGAATCCGGCACCCCGGATTCAAAGGCAATAAAAAAAAACCCGTGCAATCTGTGAAATCCGTGCCAAAATAAATGAAACATAAAGACCTCACCGCTAAAATCATCGAATGCGCATACAAAGTACACAACACCCTGGGATTTGGTTTTCTGGAGAGCGTATACCAAAATGCCTTGCTGATCGAATTTAAAAAGGCTGGTCTAAACGCCCAAAAGGAAGTGCCTCTCAAAGTTTTCTATGAAGAAGAAATTGTCGGTGATTATATCGCTGATATAATCGTCGAGGATAAAGTTATTGTGGAACTCAAGTCGGTGAAAGAGTTGCATCCAGCCCACGAGGCACAGTTGACCAACTATCTGAAAGCAACAGGCATCGAAGTTGGCCTTTTGATTAACTTCGGCAGTGAGCGTGTCGAAATCAAACGAAAAGTGTTCACGACGCAGACGTGATGATTCGCAGCAGGATTCGGAATCCCGAATCCCGCTGCACAAAAATTCCGTGTAATCCGTGAAATCCGTGCCAAAAAACACTCTTTCGGAAAAATGTTTATAAACGTAAAGAGAGCGAGGCGCTTTACAGTAGCAATTTTGACGGCAAAATGAGCGCTTTAAGGCCGAAAAACAGCCTAAAATGGTGTGTTTATCATGAAAATTCAGTATGATGGATTGGTCCGACCCCAATGGTTAATCAACCTTAACAAA
Source organism: Candidatus Desulfatibia vada (assembly GCA_014383215.1). Taxonomy (GTDB): domain Bacteria; phylum Desulfobacterota; class Desulfobacteria; order Desulfobacterales; family UBA11574; genus Desulfatibia_A; species Desulfatibia_A vada. Next base: position 2,750 of record JACNIG010000407.1, read on the forward strand.
CAAAGCCAAATGATCATAGATATTATTGAAAGTATCAACATTTCACCAACGCCCCGGAAATCTAATATCTCACAGAGACCACAGAGACCGCTGAGATTATTCATTTTATTGTTTTCCGTTGAGAGGACGGAAAACAATAAGACGCAAGCGCTGTGGGCAGTTGCAGTGAAAAATATCGCGTAGCGATTGAGTTTTTTTCTTTTGCCGTCCCCTCAACGGCAAAAGAAAAGCATCTTTTCTCTGCGAGCTCTGCGAGAGATATGAGCCCTGCGAGAGACCAAAATTAAAATAAAACGAAAAGAGAAACGCATAAAATCATAGGTATTATCTGAAGATAAAATAGAATTCCGCCTTGCGGACCTCCTTCGGAGGATTCCAGCGGGTGGGCCTATTCCTCCGGGGTTAGCGGAAAATAAAAAGAGATATAACTCAGAGCCCTCTGCGAACTCTGTGAGAGACCAAATCAAATAAAATGGAACTCAATCACCTTTCATCTCAGATCATCAAAGCTGCCATTAAAATTCATAAGGAACTGGGGCCAGGATTATTAGAATCAGTTTACCAGTCCTGCATGATAATAGAAATAAATGCAATGGGAATGCGCGTCCAACCGGAAGTCCCTGTGACGATTTTCTATAATGGGCATAAAGTTCATGATGACGGTTTCAAGATAGATCTATTGGTTAATGATACGATTATTGTTGAACTAAAATCAGTTGAAAAGGTTAGAGATGTCCACAAAAAACAGCTGCTGACATATTTACGATTAGCAAAAAAGCCACTTGGTTTGTTAATAAATTTTAATGAAGTTATGCTAAAAGACGGTATAACACGAATAATCAACAACCAATCAGTTTAATCTCGCCCTCTCGCTGTAGTCGTTTGAGCCCACAGAGACCCATAGAGAAAGACAATTATTTATCAGAAAATTTCTATAGAGCTGTTATTCTTATTTTCCGCCCTCTCAGCGGAAAATAAGAAGATATATAGACTCAGTGCACTCTGAGAACTCTGCGAGAAACCAAAATAAAATGGTGATTCGAAATGACTGATCAACCCCAACAACATGAGCCAGCACATCACAGAGTGGAAATGCATCCCGAAGATGAAATCGAACTCATGGACTATCTGCTGGTCCTATGGAAATGGAAATATCTCATCTTAGCAGGCACTTTTGCTTTCGCACTGACAGCAGCGATCATAAATTTTATTAACTGGAAGCAGCAACCAACAATGTATCGTACGAATATTGTCCTGCAGCCTGGAATTTTGAAAATAGATGAAACCGGTAAAAAATTATATTTTGATTCTCCGGAAAATATAAAAGCCTTAATACAAAATGAGTTAAAATATAAGGTTTTTGATAATATTAAGACTTCCAACAATACAAATTTATCAAATTTAATAGATTTCCAGGTAGATATCCCCCAAGGTTCTAATATAATAAATGTATCACTAGTATCTTCGTTGGCAGATGAAGGCGCCACGAAATTAAATTATTTGATAAAAGCCCTGTCAGCTGAGTTCGCTAATAAAATTAAGTTTAAACAAGAAGGATATGAAAAGGAGATAGATTCGAAAAAAGAAGAAATAGCAGTTTTGCAAGCTG
>JACNIG010000278.1:0-2901 GCA_014383215.1 Candidatus Desulfatibia vada
TTATGGTTACCGGCGGAGCAGGCTTCTTAGGTTCCCATCTATGCGAGCGTCTGCTCGATGAAGGCTACGATGTCTTGTGTGTAGACAACTATTACACCGGCAGCAAAAGCAATATTACTCATCTTTTAGGTAATCCCTATTTTGAACTTTGCCGGCATGATATTACTTTTCCTTTGTATGTTGAAGTCGATGAGATCTATAATCTGGCCTGCCCGGCCTCTCCCATTCATTACCAGAACGATCCGGTTCAAACCACCAAGGTGAATGTGCACGGTTCCATCAATATGCTGGGGCTTGCCAAGCGGATTAAGGCCAAAATTTTGCAGGCCTCGACCTCAGAGGTGTACGGTGACCCCACTGTACATCCCCAGCCGGAAAGTTATCACGGCAACGTGAGTTGCATCGGACCCCGTTCTTGCTACGATGAAGGCAAGCGCTGTGCGGAAACCCTTTTTTTTGATTACTTTCGCCAGCACAATCTTAAAATCAAAGTTGCCCGTATTTTCAATACCTACGGCCCCAGAATGCATCTTAACGACGGCCGGGTTGTTTCCAACTTCATTGCCCAGGCTCTGCAAGGCAAACCGCTGACGATCTTTGGTGATGGGACCCAGACAAGGTCTTTCTGCTATGTGGATGATCTCATTGAAGGATTGATAAGGCTCATGCAAAGCCCTGATGATGTTACCGGTCCTATCAATCTTGGAAAGCCCGATGAATTCAAGATCCTGGAATTGGCCGAAAAGGTGATTGAGCTGACAAACTCATCCTCCGAGATTATCTTCAAACCGCTTCCGGCTGACGATCCTCAGCAGCGCCGGCCGGATATTACGTTAGCCGGTGAAGTCCTCGGATGGGAACCCAAAATCATGTTAGTGGAAGGCTTGAAGAAGACGATTGCATATTTTGAAGAAGTCTTGAGAGCTATAGGCTGACGAATTCGCTTAGAAAGTTAAGAAAAGGATAGAACACGGATTACGCGGATTTTACGGATAAACGCGGATTGAAAAAAACTGTAAAAACCCATTCAATCCGTGTTATCCGTGTTCAAAAAAATAGGAGGGATTATGGCAATAAGTAAGGACCTTCTTGATATTCTTGCTTGCCCCAAGTGCAAAGGTGACATATATCTGACTGACAAAGAAGACGGGCTTATCTGCGATGCCTGCAAGCTTTTGTATGAAATCCGTGATGATATTCCGATTATGCTGATTGATGAGGCCAAGCCCTTAGAATAATTGTTGGGATTGGTTTAATTCGTTTCATTGGTTTGATTGTAAGGTAGACTCAACCAATTGAACCAATATAACCAATATAACAAATATAACTATTCTGGCCAAAATGAGTCGACCCCAGCCGCCCAAACCTGCTAAACTGTTGATAGGTCTTATCATGCAGGAAAAGCGCTATATTGCTGCAGCGGCCGATGCATTGATCGAAAAGTTCGGGCCTGTGGATATGGCAAGCTCGTGGTTTCCGTTTGATTATACTACCTACTACGAACCTGAGATGGGGACCCTCCTATTTAGGCGCATATTGGCTTTTAAAACACTCATAAAACAGAGTGAATTGGCTCAGATCAAACTCACAACCAATGAACTTGAGCAGGAATATTCAACCGGCGGCAAACGGACGGTCAACATAGATCCGGGATACATGCTGCATGAACGCTTTGTGCTGGCAACCGGCAAGAATTACAGCCACAGGATCTATATCGGCCGTCGGATTTATGCGGATCTGACCTTGATTTATAAAGATGGCCGGTTTCGAACATTACCCTGGACATATCCCGATTATGCAGACGAAAGGATGCTTGCTTATCTACAACAGGTACGTGACAAGTATGTACTCGATTTAAGAAGCACGTAAAGCCAACCTGGACAAGCTGGAAATCTTTTTTTGCCACAAAGTCTTAGTGCCTTGGTGGCAATGAGTGGCAGTGAGAAAAGTTTTGTCACAAAAAACAAAAAGACCACAACTAAGGAACTAAAAATGATTAACAGCATGACCGCATACGCCAGGGCGGAGAAAACGACCGAACAGGTTAAAGTTTCGATTGAAATACGCTCCTACAACCACAGGCACCTTGATTTTACGGTGCGCCTTCCGCACAACTATCTGGAACTGGAAGATAAGATTAAAAACCTGGCCACGGAGAAAGTTAGCAGGGGACGTCTTGAAGTTAAGCTGCAAATCATTGATGAATCAGAAGATGCTTACGGCTATGAGATCAATGAACCCAAGGCGCAGGCGTATCATGAGGCTCTTTTACAGTTGAAAGATCGGTTTGACATTGATCCGGCAATATCACTTGAGCTTTTGGCAGGTGCCGGCGGAATTATTGTGCCCGCCGAGACAAAGCGTGATATCCAGGCACACTGGCCGATAGTCGCAGACTGCTTCAATGAAGCCCTGGACAATCTTATCGCAATGCGCAGAAAAGAAGGCGATTTTATGTCCAAGGATCTTGCCGGCCGGCTTGATTTTATTGAAAAGAGGCTGGTTCAAATCAAAAAAGAATCTATTGACCTTTTCGGCATATATCAGGAGCGCTTAAAAGAACGCATCCGGTTGTTAACCAAAGGAATGATAGAGATAGATCCTGCCAGGGTTGCACAGGAAGCGGCGTTTATCGCCGACAAAAGCGATATTTCCGAGGAGATCGTAAGGTCTGAAAGCCACATCCAGCAGTTTCGTATGGTTATGTATTCGGAGGAACCTGCCGGCCGTAAACTCAATTTTTTATTGCAGGAACTGAACCGCGAGTTCAACACCATAGGATCCAAAACTGAAAAAGTTAGTGTATCTCACATGATTGTTGAGGTGAAGTCCGAACTGGAAAAAATAAGAGAGCAGGTACAGAACATTGAGTAACCCCCGGTTTTTGGCAAACAATAAAAA
>JACNIG010000278.1:3253-4347 GCA_014383215.1 Candidatus Desulfatibia vada
ACGGATTTGGTATATTTCCATCAGTTTAAGGGGTATTATGGAACAGAATCTATTGAATATTGGCTTTGGGAATAGTGTGGTAGCCGAAAGAGTTATAGCAATTGTATCGCCTAATTCCGCACCTATGAAACGACTTAAAGATGATGCCAAGGCTGAAAAACGCCTGATCGATGCCACTCATGGCCGTAGAACCCGTTCTATCATTGTCATGGACAGCAACCATATCGTTTTGTCCGCGATACAGGCCGAGACCATATCTCATCGTTACGCAACGCTTAAGGACACTGAATAACCCGTCATGAATGAGCAGGGGGGCAACCCGGGGCCAAGTCATTTAAACAGGTAATTGCTTAGAGTAAGCTAAATTCCAAATAACAAATCACAAATACCAAACAAATAACAATGACCGAAATTTAAAATTCCAAACTCTTCCATGATCTTGAAGAAGGAAAAGCTGAATCGGTTTAGGTCATTGGATATTGGAATTTGGTGCTTGGAATTTGTAATTTTGATACTGTTTTTAATTTGAGTGCGGGGAGCTTCAATTCCAAAAAAATGAATACTAGCAAGGGTCATCTTTTCATTTTATCCGCACCGTCAGGAGCCGGCAAGACAACCCTTGCCGGAGCTGTTCTGAACCGATTTGCTGATATGCTTTATTCGGTATCGTATACTACCAGAGAGCCCCGCAATGGTGAACAGGATGGCCTTGACTACCATTTTATCCAAAGAGACCTGTTTAAAAAATATATCAAAGAAGGCAAATGGGCGGAATGGGCGGAAGTCCACGACAATTATTACGGTACTTCGGCCGAATTTTTGGATCAGAGTTTAGCCGCCGGGGACGATATCCTCCTTGATATAGATGTTCAAGGTACCATCCAACTGCTTGAGCGATATCCTGACAGTATTACGATTTTTATAGTGCCGCCTTCAATGGACATGCTTCGCAGGCGCCTGGAATTGCGAGGTACCGACAGCAAGGCGGTCATAGCAAGACGCCTAGTAAATGCCGAGAAGGAGATGGCCAGACAAGATCTCTATCGTCATGTCATTATCAATGATCAGCTATCTGCAGCTATTGACGAACTGAT
>JACNIG010000080.1 GCA_014383215.1 Candidatus Desulfatibia vada
TCAGATTGCCTGCATCAAAACCATTCTCACGACAAAACTCTCTAAGAGTTTTTCCGAGCGCCTTTCGTTTAGCGGAAAAAAATTCTCCAAAAGTTGTATACATGATGCCCCCCCCATCACTTTGATTGCCCTTTTTTTGTACTCTTTCCAAGTGTTGAATAATAAAATACAACGTTGTATAAAAAAACACAACACTTTTTTCATTTTTTTGAAATATATGTCAATCCAAGTGTAAGACCCGAGAGACCTATGGTCGAAATTGAAGATACCTGGTACTCTGCCTTCAATCGCAAATCCAGGTCACCCCGATATCGGAATTGATTGGGGTTCCGAATCTCCAATCCAAAACCTGTCTTATCTGCTATCGGTAATTGTAGTTTTTAGGTTGTAAGTTTAAAGGCAGGTTCTATTTAAATTTGAATTCCTAAGGAAGACCGATATCCGACAATGTATGCCGAACTACCCAGCCTTTAAAGAACGGACTGTCAAAATCGTATCCGGTGGGAGTTGTAACCTTCGTGCGTGTGTAGGCGTCTTGACGGATAAGATGGTTGGCCTTTATCAGGCTATTGACCGTATTGGTGACTGTTCCGCTGGATCCCAGCGTAAATTTAGCAAGGGTTTCCCGGGTTGTCAGGCCCTTTTCACCGGCGGCTACGGCACGAAGAATATTTTGCTGATGGGCGGTTAGCGCAAGCCAGCATTCGTATAAAAGATCATGTTCTTCGGCAACAATTTCCTCAATAGAATGTTCAACATCTTCAACCGTCGCCCGACCCCTAACAGCGGGACGGTCATAACACCGGCGTGCCACCTGCACGATATCTCTTGTTCGGGCGCCTGCCAGATGAACAATACGATCTCCTACACCTTGAGCTTTGACGCCTGCATCTGCCATGCGGTTATCGATTTACTGTGTTTTTGCAAACTTTGCCGGAAGAAAGTTTATATGCTTTGTTTAGACAAACTTTTTTCAAGCACAGTAAAGCGCTCCGACTCGTGCAAGATTCAGATATTTAATCGCATCCAATCCCATCGAAATGATTAACTTTCGACAAAACGAATTCTATCGGCAACATCTCGAAAAAAATCACGAGACCACACAGCCAGCGCATCCGGATGGCGGGTAAAGGGAATTACATCTCTGCGAGCTTGATCCACGTCAAGACTTTTAACGGCTTCCTCCATCAGCAACCTGAATCGATCGGAGGTCAACGGAGTTTTGCCCTGCCAGTCACCGGTTTGACGCATACGCTGTTCAAGGTGATAAAGGTTCAAGTCCGGGTGGTTTGCAGCGTACCATATCAGGTCATACCAGTCCCGCCCTTTGACTCGGCTTTTCCACCTCCGGCATAAAACGGCATGCAATTTTCCGGCAAACAGGTCAGGCACTACAAATACCCGCACAGCAAATGGAATTGGCTGTAGCAGGTACCGGGTGTGGGTTGTAAATCCTGAGGGTGGGTCTGTATCGACCTCCAGTCTGATTCGTAGCAGTTGGCCCTTGGGTAACTGCCGTACAATCTCTTTCCCAGCTTCGATTACCAGAAGTTGATTGCGGGTATCGGCCTTAAGAAAAGCGGATTGAATCGGCGATAAGATCGCTTTGTCACGTTTTTCAATCCAGACATCGAATCCAAAAGCCTCGATTTCCTTTTGAAGGGATGACGTATATCTTCCCAGATCGAAATCGGCCATGGGTGTCAACAAGGAAAAATCCAAATCCTCTGAAAACCGGTCCAATCCGTAGAGGATTCGAAGTGCCGTTCCTCCATAAAATGCCGCCTTTTCGAAGAATTTGGCACGCCATAATCCGAGCAAGGCGACTTCCTGAAGTATTTCTCGTAATGCATGGACATAGTCATCCAGACGGCGGCAGTCGTATTTGGCAAGCATCTTTGAAATTGCTTCATGCATGGAAAACCTCTTTCTCTCGGCCTTTTCCTTTCAACCGGCGAATGAGGCCGCTAAGCAGACGGATTTTGCGCGATCTGTATCGCCGTGCAATATCTTCCAGATATTCAGGATTCATCTCCAACAACGCAGATGTGTCAATGCGTAATTCGGATTCCATATATTCCCGCAGTGCCGTCTGGGTTTGTATTCCAATTCCACGCTCCTGATACAATTTATCCGCCAGTGCTTTTTCAGGAACTGCAATTAAAAACGATCGACCGGCATCGATTTCTGCTCGATCCATCCCGGTCCGGAAAGCATTCTTTGGAATCATTCGATAAATAAACAGGCCTACAGGAGTGAGAAATTCTCTTGACCGTCCGGTTGTTACCGATGTCACCGCTACCACCCGTTCCGGAATCAAACCGTAGTATTGCAGGGCATATTCCAGAGAAATATATGATGGTCCACAAATCAAATTGGCAAGAATTTCATTTGAGTACGGATTTTTCCGGTATTCCTCGCCGAATATATAAAGCCCTTTTTTTATCCGCACAATTACGCCTTTCTTAAGGAGGGCCGTAATCTTGTCTCTTGGTCGGGAATACGTTCGAAGACTATCAAGCAATGTCTGATAGTCGAACTCTTCATGTGGTATCCGTCTTCGAAGGTCTTCGATCATTTTAATAATATCTCGATGCTGAAAAAGGACAAGAAAGGATTCAACGCTTTAATATCACTTTTTAACAGGGTATGTCGATAAAATTTCGACATACTATGCTAAAATATTTTTTTGAGATTCACTCTTGATTTGCGGGATGTGACAGGTAAGATGCCGTTAACAAGCTTGAGGCTTTAATTTTAAGTCTCGAAATCGCTGCTGTTCACCTGCGCATTCGATTTCATTAATTGATATAATACGAGGGCAGGACTTTTTTTTGCTTTTATTTTTCCGGAAGGGAGGTTAGCATATGATTTAATAGCACAAGGAGGCTAATGGTTATGAGTAAAATAAAGATCGCGATAGCCGGCGTGGGCAATTGCGCAAGCTCCCTGGTTCAAGGCATCCATTATTATAAAGATAAAAATCCCAAGGATGTAATCGGCTTGATGCACTGGGAAATTGGAGGTTATACGCCTGGAGACATCAAAGTCGTTGCAGCCTTTGATATTGATCGGCGCAAAGTCGGGGTGGATGTAAATGATGCTGTTTTTGCCGAACCAAACTGTACAAAAGTGTTTTGTCCTGATCTACCTCAAGCAGGCGTTATTGTACGGATGGGTATAATTCTGGACGGTTTCTCCGACCATATGAAAGAGTATGAAGACAAATATACTTTTCTTTTGGCAAACGAGACGGAACCCGACCAAGAAGAAGTAGTCAAAATTCTCAAAGATACCGATGCTCAGATTTTATTAAATTATTTGCCGGTAGGCTCTGAGGAGGCCACCAGGTTTTATGCCGAATGCGCCCTGGAGGCCGGCGTCGCTTTTATTAATAATATTCCGGTGTTTATCGCCAGCAATCCGCAATGGGCCGCACGCTTTAAGGCCAAAAATGTTCCGCTTATCGGTGATGATATTAAATCTCAAGTAGGAGCCACCATCGTCCATCGCACGTTGACCGATCTGTTTAAGAAACGCGGCGTCAAATTAGAGCGTACCTACCAGCTGAACACCGGCGGCAATACAGATTTTCTCAATATGCTCAACCGCCGCCGCCTGGCTTCAAAGAAAATGTCCAAGACCGAATCGGTCCAGTCTGTAGCCGGCCGCCGCCTGGATAAAGAAAATATTCATATCGGCCCCAGTGATTATGTCTCCTGGCAGAAGGACAATAAGGTTTGTTTTATCCGTATGGAAGGCAAACTGTTCGGAGACGTGCCTCTGGATTTGGAGCTACGACTTTCCGTTGAGGATTCCCCCAACTCCGCCGGAGTTGCCGTAGATTCGATCCGATGTGCCAAGCTGGCGTTAGACCGAGGTGAAGGTGGAGTGCTGGCGGCGCCGTCTGCTTATTTCTGCAAACACCCACCGTGGCAACTTACTGATAATGAAGCGTTTCATATGCTGGAAAATTTCATTCATAAATGTCAGGATAAAGTGCGTGAAATATCTGATTATCAGCAGCGGGAAGGACATCAGATCTCAACCAAAAGGTGACCCTGTGCAACCCTTACCGGACTACTCCCCGTCGCGAAGTACTACCTGTATGGCAGAAACCCCGCTCTTTCAGGTGGATCTCTTCACATCTTTTGACTGCAATCCTTCTCTTTAACCTAAACATCCATATGTTGTGGTATATTTGAGATTGACATACTACATAGTCTTGCTTTATGGTGAGAGCTATAGCGATTCTCAAAAATGCATTCCGTTTCCGCCGCCGGACAATTTCGTTTAAATCGGCAAGAACTCACAAATAAA
>JACNIG010000441.1 GCA_014383215.1 Candidatus Desulfatibia vada
TTTATTATACAGCAATATAGCCCAGAAATAAACAAGCATCTATTACTTGACATGCGCGCAGCATGTTTCTATACTCGCTGGATGTTTGTCAAACAGAATGCTTATCAAATCAATCAGTTATAAAACATAAGTTTGTCCGCCTCGGGCGTAATCACACGGTTTAAGAAATGACGATAGAATACTCTGTTGAAGTTTGTAAAAAACTGGAAGATGAATTTCGAAGCGCTGAGCTGCACCGGCCCATGCGAGTTGCGCAATATGATGAAGGCACTGAACTTGTTTATGATGTAAGAGAAGTCGCCGGAGAAAATCAAGGCAGGATTCGCGCAGTTGTAGTAAAGTTTGTCGGCGGAGGTTTTGCCGGACAGGTGTACCGGGTAAGGATAGTGCAAATTGATACTCCGGATGGTCCCATTGCAGGGCTTGAGATCAACGGAATTTATGCCATGAAGATTCTGATTCCGCCTTCGAATTTTTCGCGTCTGTTTCGCAATACGCTTTACTGGATTGGTTTCCAGGGACCGTTTCAATTACAGGTGAATCCGGCGGCGGCAAGAGCCGGGGCACTCTGGCAAAAATTCATCCGGCGCGGGGCCGGAATTCTATTTGGTGATGAAAAAGCGGTTGTGGATATTCATGCAACGTTTGTGGATCACACGCTGGGAAGCTGCGGCGAGCTTAGTGAATGGATAGACGGGCGTTGCTGGCGCCTGGAGATTGATGATCGCCTCGACTTTTTGGAGCAGTGGCGCCAAGGGAAAGCGCTGGATGCCTCACAGTTAGGCTCACCGGAATATCGCGCCAAGTATGAATTTATGCACCGGTTTGTTGAATTGCTGCATGATATGGGAGGACATGAGTTTGCCCGCCAATACGAGTGGTATACATGCAAAAGTCAGCCTAATTGTTTGAAACGAAATAATGCCGGAAATGACCCGGCCAGTGGATTGGTTGCGGTCGATTTCCGCGCCGGGCTTGCACTGCTTCCGTTTTTACCAATGAGCCCCGCTGACATTAAGCTTATTTTCATGGGACTTGGCCGGGGAAGTCTGGTGCAGTTTGATCGGGGCAGCCTGAGCAAATTAGAGCGGTTTATTGATGTCCACAGCGATGATTTTGCCGATATGCGCGGGATGCTGGATGAACTGAAAGCGTCGGAACGGATTTACAGAGACTCGGTGCCTGATATAACCCACAACCACCTGCGTCTGTTATACAGCCGGCCGCTCTGGTCGACGATACTCAAAAGCGCCGTGACCGGTTGGCAGGTACAGAATATCGTCGATGATGAATGGGCTCAAAAGCTTGAAAGCAGCAGAGTTTTGACAACACTCTTTTTTTTAATGGGCCTGATACCGCTATTGGGTACTTTCCTCCGGCGGCTTTTGGGACGGGCGGATTGGCGCAGACATTACACCGGGATGGTTTCGAGCTGGGACTATTTCAAACGGACCTTAAATGGTAAAATGGCTGAAAAAGTTATTCTCTGGCACCGGGAAAGCCGGGTTGATGCTGACAATGCTTTAGAAGTGGCGCGATCGTCGAGGCGATATTGGAATCATTTTGCGGTATCGCTGCTGCCGGTCGGTTTGCACCGATTAACGACCGATTGGCAATATGCCAAAGAACGCCTGCATTATCTTTTTATACGGCCGATACGGCTGTATTTTAACCCCGAGTTGCGTGAACAGTGGCTGCGTGACATGGTGACCGAAGGCCGTAAAAAACATATTTTGAGCGCTGACGACGCCGATATCATACTCTCTCAGGCTGATGAGCCATTTATCCAGAAATATTTAAAAAGCCTGGCTGTGCATGTCTGCACGCTGCCGGTGACCCAGGTTGTGTCCGTGCTGATTGCAATTATTTATGTCAACATGCATCCGGAGATGCCGCGAGCCCAGTCCTGGGGAATAGGCCTGGGAATTATCGCGTTGTTTCAAGTCGTACCGATTTCCCCGGGCTCTCTGGTCAGGGGCTTATACGTACTGTACCTGGTAGTCAGTGAACGCAATTTCAAGGATTACAACATTGCAGTCTTCTTGGGGTTTTTCAAGTATATCGGTTATCTTGCGTTTCCAATTCAGATGACCTATCGTTACCCGGTACTGGCGCGATTTATGGCGGGACACTGGGCCAATGAAACCGTGCATTTTGTCCCGGTGTTTGGCGAAAGCGGTGCGCTGCTGGAACACTGGGTGTTTTGCATATTTTACAACTGGCCCTTGACCATCCGGCGCCGCATTACCAAGCGCGTAAAGCTGCGGGCACCGCTGGCAAAGCGATTTTGGCACATCGGTTTGTATGCATTCCTTGCGGCGGGAATATTCGCAATGGCGGATTTTGTTTACTTAAAAACTGCCGGAACGCTTCCGGACCTGGCAACGATTTGGTGGCTGGCAGTGCTTCTCCCGTTGGTTTGCGGTGGCCTGGTGACGTTGGGCTGTGGCGGAGCGGCGCTGGGAGAACGGTTTGTCGGGGCGGCTGCCTGTGGTGCTGCCGCCGGAATGCTTTATACAGCACTGCCAGTATTACTGAACCCAAGTAGTGCTATTTCAGCCAGCGGTATTGCATCAAATTGTCTGTGGCGAGTATTTCTTTTTTCGATATTCTCAACTATGGGGGCCATCGTTACCGAGCTGAATATAGCTGACCCCGACTTAAACTAAAACCGGATTTTTTCTTAAGATTTTCAGCCTTTTTGCCGATATATATAATGAGTGCCTGTCTTTGGGAATAGTCCCAAGGACTCTGCAACTATCTTTGCATTTGCCCCTGGGGCCTAGTCAACCCCAGGGGCTTCACCTCCGCTCTTTTAATTTCCATTAAAGGACTAACTGCCAATATTTTCCAAACAGTAACGGCCTTTAAAACTGTGATTATTCCCAAAGACAATGCAATAGCGAAAGCGCCTAACACTGTTGCCATCCTTTATCGCTCAACAGCGGGGTGGCTGGCTTCTGCCTTGCTTGGAGTTACCGGAGTATTTTCTACACAATTTTTGGGCCTCCCCAATATGTATGCAGCACAGACTACTATGGGAATATTTGGATTTGCAGGCGGCTTGACGCATTACCTGACCATTAAATCAGCCGGTGGAAAGATTTCCTCGGAACGAGGCTTATCACTCTCGCTGGTAGTGGCCTTGAGTTGTGCGGGGGCCGTAACTCCGCTGTTTCTTACAATAGGAACGTCATATAAAATGGTAGTTATCACTTTTTACAGCTTTGCCGTCTTCGGAGCACTTGGAGGAACTGCAGCCGCTTTCGCGATGAGAACTGCCTTTGACAATGCCTCCTCTAATGATGTTGTTCCTTCAGTTGTCTCATGGTCTTTCAGCTTAGGCCTGGCCGCTTTTGCAGGTGAAATAATCGGTGAGAGCTTGCAAACGTTTTTGCCCGAATGGCTGGCATGGTCTTTTGCATTTGGGGCCTTGGCGCTGATTGTTGGAACAGGCAGTGGGTATTCAATCGTCCTTTTTTTTAGAGGCGGAATGGAGGGGAGGCAAGTTGCTGCAAAAAACAAAATTGATTATTTGACCTTCTCGAAAGAAAAAAACAGAAATTATCTCCTGGCCATGGTGCTGCTCTCTGTGCCGTTTTACCTGAATGATTTTTCAAATATTTTCATAAAGGACTGGCGCTTGTGGCTATTGATAGACTATACTGTTGTAAAAACCTTTCCTTTCTTGGTTGTGTTTTGGTTAATCCGCAACAATAAAATGCAGCCTTTTGAATTCGGCCTTACTTCCCAGCAGGTGATTCCCTTTGTGACCGTATTTCTCATTGGCACCCTGGCGGGTACCTTCATCGACCAAAACGGATACATGATCATGGACCGGTTTCCCGGTTATGCCCCCTTAACAGGCATGCCCGCAATTGAAAATCCTCTGTTCAAGTGGATTGATCTCACCGCCGGGCTTTTGATGGTAGGGATATTTGAAGAACTCGTTTTTCGAGGGTACCTGCATACCTTTCTTACTCGTTATACTCGAAACTCCTTTATCATCATCGGAATTTCTTCTGTTGCTTTTGGGCTCATCCACTGGAGCGGAGGATTACACCAGGTAATAGTGACCTCGGCCATTGGTGCTGTTTTCATGACTCTATATTTGAGAACGCATTCTCTTCCCGCTATTATGCTCGCGCATTTTACCGTCAATTTTATTGACTTTGCAGGCGTCATCCCCAAGACTGTCTTTCGATTTTTTTAAGTGTTAGTGTAACAATTCAGCCACTAAGGCACGAAGATTATTACATGCAAAAGTCATTTGTCATTTGCCATATAAAAAAAGAGCGCTA
>JACNIG010000077.1 GCA_014383215.1 Candidatus Desulfatibia vada
CGGCTTGATACACTGGTTTTAATTTATATGCAACCCTAATTGAGTTAAAACTCAACGTGTCCGTTGTTAGTTGTCCGCTGTCAGTTGTAAATCTAACTCGGTTTATCCGGCGTAATTATAACGCTTTGGCTGAAGCTTTATAAGTCAAGGCTTTAACACCAAATGAGCGAAAATGCTCAATTGGGTGTCCATTGTCCTTTGTCCGTCGTCCGTTGCTAAGCAATAAGAAGCGAAATTATATTTCAACTACAGGTGAAACACAAAAAGAGGCCCAAAGAACCTGTAAAACCACTGACTACGGACAGCTGACCACTGACACCTGATCGAGTTTTGGCTCGATTAGGGTTAAATTAGCTGCGGACAACGGACAACGAACAACGGACATCGAGCGTTTCGCTCGATTATAGTGCCCTCAGGTACTCCGGCTTAAGCGCCACTTCACCAGCCAGAGCCTTATCGATGAGCTTAATCGTCGCTTCTTTGTCTTGTGGCAGCCTGGCTTTGATGGGAAGATAATTGGAAGCGTGATTAGCATGGAACAGGCCTTTGGAAAGATCGGTAGACGCGATCATATGCTTTAGCTCTTTTAGCATTTCTTGCGGCTCAAGCAGAGGAAATTCATTGGATTCATGATCCCGCCACAGCGGCGTTCCGGGAATAAGCATCAGGCTCAAGGCCCCCACATAATCAGGATCCATGGCTGAAAGTACACGGCCGGTTTCCCGGGCGTGAATCTTGGAACGCGTCCGGCCGGCAATGCCCAGAATAACGGTTATGGAGAGCTTGATACCGGCAGTCCTGGCTTTCTGACCCATCCGGATCATATGTTCGGATGTTGAGCCTTTGTTGATTTTTTTCAAGGTTACGTCATCGCCGGACTCAAGGCCCATGTAGGCAATGCCGAGCCCGTGCTCACGCAACTCTTTGAGTTCATCAAGAGTTTTCATTTTCAGGCTTTTGGCATTGGCATACACGCCCACGCGGGTGACCCAGGGCAGCTGCTTTATTATTTTATGCAAAATATCAAGCAGCCTTTTCTGTGGAATAATCAGCGCGTCTCCATCACAGAGAAATACGCGGCGCTGGCGCCGGCAGTATTGGGCCGCAAAAGCGATATCTTCATTAATAATGGAGTCGGATTTGATGCGAAAGCGCTCTCGGGTATAAGTTCCGCAGAAGGTACACTTGTTGTGCGAACACCCCACCGTGACCTGCAGCAGAATGCTGTTGGCTTCACTGGGCGGCCGGATGATATTCCCTTCATAATGCATCAGCGCTTCTCCAAAAACTCATTTATCGAGCTCAAATGTTGTAACCTAATCAGAAACTTTTATGCAACTATTTTCCATGATTTGCCAAAAAATCAAATTTTAAAACCGCTTTGCAATTTTATACAATACCCGCCTTCGATTGACCAAGAAAAGAAACTCCGATAATAATTTTTGGTTGTCAATTGGGTTACATCTGATATGTAAGTCAATGTATATATTGATAGCGCCTTTTTTGAAAAATTCTGAAGCCCGACGATTTTCTAAACCCTAACTTATTGAGAAGTAACGTATTTCTCACCAATCGGAGCGTTTGTTTATGCTGATTGATCTGGTTTTGTTTGTTATCGGACTGCTCATGCTCTATTACGGCGCGGACTTTTTGGTAAAAGGGTCTTCGAGTCTTGCACGCGGCCTGGGACTGTCACCGCTGCTTATCGGCTTGACCGTGGTGGCGTTCGGGACTTCGGCACCGGAGCTGTTCATCAGTATAGTTTCTTCACTCAAAGGTAAAAGTATGATCGCGGTTGGAAATGTTGTCGGCAGCAACATTTGCAATATCGCCCTTGTATTAGGGGTGACCGCTTTACTGCATCCTATCAAAAGCCAGCCATCGGTTTTTCGGCGTGATATTCCGATTATGCTGGGTATATCCGTATATCTTTTGTTGATCTCGCTGAATTCAACCCTTGGAAGGCTTGAGGGCGCCACATTATTTGGCGGTATTATCGCCTATACATGTTTCAATTATATTATCGCCATGAGGGAATCGAGGCAAGGTGCCGGTGTTGAAAGCATCACCTATGATTTTACCGCAGCGCAGACCGCATATGTCGGCAGCAGGTCCAGGCAGATTTTGTGGATTGTGATCGGAATCATCGGTGTGATCGGCGGTGCTGAAATCCTGATTGATGCCGCTGTTGTTATCATGAAAGATTTCGGCGTCAGCGAAAAGTTCATCGGGCTGACCGTGGTTGCCTTTGGAACTTCGGTTCCGGAGCTGGCCACCTCTGTGGTGGCCGCCATGCGTAAGGAGATGGACATCAGTATCGGCAACCTGGTGGGAAGCAACGTTTTCAATATGCTGAGTGTCTTAGGGGTAGCCTCCCTGGTGCGGCCGATTCCTATCCCGGGCGGTTTTATTGACAGCGGTCTGCTGGTTGATTATCTGGTGATGATGGCTATCGGTGCTCTACCGTGGTTAATGGCTAGAAAGACGTTTACTATCCAGCGCAGAGACGGTTTTATGCTCCTTTCCTGCTATGTCGTCTATGTCGCCTATCTGGTCCTTAAATCTTAAAGAGAGGATACCTATGAGAAAAGAGACACAATGTGTGCATAGCGGCACCATAAAGGATGAAAAAATGGGCGGGATAAACACGCCTATTTTCACTTCATCGGCATTCGGATATCTCGACAGGGATGACATTTCATATCCACGCTATTTCAACACCCCTAACCAGAAGGCGGTTGTCGAAAAGCTCTGCGCATTGGAAGGAGCGGAAGACGGAGTTCTCTTCAGCTCGGGTATGGCCGCAATCAGTACAACAATACTCGCCTTTGCCGGTGCCGGTGAACATGTGGTTATGATGGACGAACTCTACGGGGGAACACACGCGTTTGCAACGGATGAGTTTAAGAGACTCGGAATCGACTACACGTTTGCTGCAACAGACGCTGAATCCGTTTGCAGTGCAGTAAAGGAGAATACTAAGCTTGTGGTGATAGAATCACCGACTAACCCGCTGCTTAGCGTCATTGACATCCAAAAGGTGGCGGCGTTTGCTCGCAAGCATCATCTGGTCACCGTCATTGACAACACCTTTGCGACTCCCATAAATCAGA
The DNA here is from genome assembly GCA_014383215.1 of Candidatus Desulfatibia vada. Taxonomy (GTDB): domain Bacteria; phylum Desulfobacterota; class Desulfobacteria; order Desulfobacterales; family UBA11574; genus Desulfatibia_A; species Desulfatibia_A vada. The sequence goes on from JACNIG010000077.1 coordinate 3,114, forward strand.
ATCCCTTAAAGCTTGGAATCGATGTTGTGGTGCATAGCGGCACGAAATACCTGGGAGGTCACAGTGACCTTTGCTGTGGCGTGTCGGTAACGACGCATGAAAAAGCTGACCGTATCCGTTCCGTGGCACGGCACCTTGGAGGCAGCCTCAATGCCATGACATGCTACTTACTTGAGCGCAGCCTGAAGACCTTAGCGGTCAGAGTCGAGCGTCAGACTAAAAATGCCCGCAACATTGCTCATTTTTTAGAAGAACATCCGACTGTCAGGAGAGTGCACTATCCGGGGCTTCCGGGTTGTAAAGGCTCTATGATTGCAAAATCCCAAATGCACGGTTTCGGTGCCATGCTGTCGTTTGAACTTGATGATGCTATAGTTAATGCAGCTCGCTTTGTTAAAAAATTACGTCTAATCAAACCAGCCGTGAGCTTGGGAGGTATAGAGACGACCATATGTTCTCCTGCCGTAACTTCACACGCAAAGCTCTCGGCTGCTGAAAGGCAGAGAATTGGTGTAACGGATTCACTGCTGAGACTTTCTGTCGGTATCGAACAGGTGGATGACTTGCTGGAGGATATGCAAGCCGGCTTGAACTGCTAAGCGGGATCGAACAGAGGTTATTATGTTGAGTTACTTGGGAAACAGATCGTCAAGATATCAAAACGCCAAAGAGGTATCGATATGACTTATGTTGTATGGAGTGATATGTTTAGTGTAAGAATGCCTTACATCGACAACCAGCACAAAAAACTCTTGGAGATTGCTAATGATTTCCATGCTGCGCTTAAAGACAATAAAGGCAAGGAATTTTTCTTTGAGATACTCAACTCGCTCATTCACTATACTGAGGAGCATTTTCGTAATGAAGAGGAAATCATGGAAATGGCCGGATATCCAGCTGTAGATATTGAGTCCCACAAGAAAAATCATGAGCAATTGGTGCGCGATATATTCGGGTTACATCAGGGGTTCATGCATTCAGAAGAGAAGACAACCCACGAGCTGGAAATATTTCTCAATAATTGGCTGATTCAGCACATTCTGCTTGAAGACAAAAAATACGAACCCTATTGTGAGAATCTGACTGATTACAAGCCTCGTAAGTAAGGCCGGCATTAAAATCTGCATCATCAGGGCAAAAGGCAAAGCCCTACCAAATTAAGAGGCCATATCATGGGTATAGTTTCAGTAAATCCCCAAAAGAACCGCATTCATATCAAATTCCTGGATATGAGTAGAAAAGAGCTTGAATTAACCGTAATGAAAATTGAGGTGGCGGCATTAGAGTTGAATCCTAATTTTACCTGTTTGATCGATTTCAGACTTGCCGGCTCTCTTTTAATGGAAAACAAAGATTTGCTCGATAGGGGTCAAAAGGCATTAATGGAAATAGGAATAGGTAAAGCAGTTCCGCTGGTAACACAACAACAGATTGAAAGCCCTGAATTCCAAATCTTAGATATTGTGCGTAGCGGGTATGAAATTGAATACGCTACTAGTACGAAGAGTGCAAAGAGAATCCTAGATAATTATACAAGAGAGATTGAGCAGCTAAGTAAGCAGCCTGGGCGAGGTAACTCTTTGTTTAGACTCATAGATAGAAACGGTTGGGAGGATGAACATAATTTTGCGGACTATAAACATGCTATAAAACGGTTAAAAAAAGTTCGTCAATCCGGTCGAAGGGATGCCATAATTATAAATGTTAAAATTTAATCATCCATTGCGCTCATAGGTCAGACTAATAAAAAAAACAGTTGACAAAGGGCTTTTTATGATTTAGTTATTAAGCATAAGCTTAATAACTAAATCAGATTGAGGGTTATGGGTTTGAGTGTGACGAGATGCTTAAACTCTAATTGAGCCCAGGTAAGCGGAGGCAATTTTTTTTGCATTCAAATTAAAGTAACTGCTTAAATACCTAATTGGATTTCATCCGCAAATAGTCTTTTAGCGAGTAAACCAAAAACAGAAAGGAGGTGATATAAGTGACTGACAAAAAAAGTGATTGTGGCTGTGGGTGCATTGGGATCAAAGAGAGTCCCACCCAGGCAACAAAAGAGGAAAAAAAGGGCGAAAAGAAAGTCAAGAAATCTAATTAAACCTAACCCGTATTTCTCAAGAAATACGGGCTAAGCGGCTGACCTGCGTCAAGGGGGCGAGAGTGCAAACAACGCTCTCGCCCTTTTGATGGGCACTAGCTACAATTTAATTGCTTCTTCCATTGCTTCAAGTACTTCATTAATTTGCTCGGCTGTTATATGCCCTTCATCCAGCAAAATTTCACCAAGCAGGCGGTGCCCAACAGGTTCGAGATCTTCAGTGATCTGTAACTTCATGGCATCAAATAACTGTTCTGACGTGATAAATCCTTTTTCAACCGTTGTGACGCCAAAGCGTTTGTCGAGTTTTTCTACCGGCATTTTATTTCTCCTTCCGGGTCAGTTGCGATGGTAATTTTCGATCAGCATGCACGGTCGGGAATGAGTCAAATACCAACAAAAAATAACCAAATAAATACATTGATATATATACACAATTAATTGAAAATTATCAATAATGATTTTAACTTGACCTTTGCCATATCAGGGGTGGACGAGTTGCAGCAGCAGATTATTTAGATCTTGCCAAGAAGTTAGGGGCACAGCTTACGTTCGAAAAGTCTTTTGTGAAGGAAGAGTTATTAAAAAGGATCAGGAACTTCTTGGGTGAATTTCTGCAAGCCCTTTCTTGTTCAAGATGTTGTGTCTTCGGGAAATGTTCTATTAATTTTTTTTATCCGATATTCATGCCATATAGGCTCCATAACCCCCCATTAAATCTTACCCTTCATCAATTCAACTTGTTACTACATTGCCGATACGTTAAGCGTAAAAAGTGCCCATCTATGTTTAGGTTTTAGTCGCCAAACGTCAACAACTTGACAAATGTCCCGTATTTCCCAAGTTTAGGCGATTGGCTACATAAAGCCCTAATCAATTGAAATGTTAAAGAATTGGCTGATTTTGAATTGCGGCATGAATCTTGCAATTATCAAAAACGGAAGGAATCGGCATTTCATGGAAAAATTCGATGAGGTTCGGCGCGTTTGTCCTGGTGTTGTGAGGTTGGATCGATGGCTACTTGTAGTGGCCATGTTCGCCTTGCTGGTGGGAGTCCAATCATGTGCGGAACGGAAGATGACTCTCAAGGAGGCGAAACAATTTGCCGTTAACCTGGAAAAAAGAACATTTGAGCCCCCACCCCGGCGCATCGATGATGTACTTGCATTGCTCGATCAACCGATTCCACTGGAACCGGAGACACTGAGAAAGGCGAAAGAGGCGGCGGATCAGGACTGCTCGACTCGAATGACGGATTCAGACCGCTGCTCCTGTTATTTCAAGCGGGGTGTGGCCCGGTATTATCTCGGAAAAACCACCCGCGCCCAGGCGGACATTCGCAAAGGATTGGCCCTGTTCAACCAGGGGGCTTCGATTGATTATTCCAAAATCACGGCCGCCTATTTGTTGACCGAAGCCGGGAAAATCGAAGCGGAAAACGGCAATTTTTTGAACGGCATCCGATTTATTGAACAGGGCAATGCCCTGGATGAAAATAAGCGGATTACCGGGCAGATGTTTATGGCCGAAATCTATTCCATGATGGGCAATTATGAGGCTGCTAAAACCCAACTCAATGGTGCCATTCAGCGCTGTAACGTGCTCATAGAATATTATATCGCACCGCAGCTGGGCAATATGCTCAGGGATACGTCCATAGCGAAAAGACTGGAAAATCAGGGAAAGTACGCAGAGGCGGAGAGCTACCGCCGCAAGGCCATGACCATGCGATGGCGGTGGCTCAAACCATTTTCCGGCGGATATAGACAAAAGTTTTTCAGGATGGAAGCATCCCGGGCAAGGCGATCGAGTTCGGCATGTATCTGGCCAATAACCTGGCCAAGCAGGGAAAGCTCATCGAGGCCGAACAGGTGGCTCGGGAAACGCTCAAAGAAAGCATCGCAATCTGCGGGAAGGAATCCGGCTACACCGGCAAGGTAGTGGGGCAGCTGGCCGGCATCAAACTGGCCCAAGGCAATCTGACGGATGCAGAAAAACTGGCCCATGCACTGATTCGAGTGTACGAGCGCATCGGAATTTCCCCCCATTCCAGGCTCTGGGGAGAGGCCCGAACCCTGATAGGCGACATCCTGGTGGCCCGGCTTGATTTCAACAAAGCGGTCGATGCCTATGCGGTTGCGGAGCAGATGCTCGCAGGCAACCAGCTTTATCAGGCCAAGGTGCTCAACCGGAATCGGAATCGAATCCTGGCGCTGCTAAAAACCGGTCACATCGAGGCAGCGTCGGAAATCATTCCGTCCCTTTATAGATCCGCAAAGGAATTTTTGGGGGAAAACAACTACCATACGGCGGAAGCCTTGGCTCTCAGAGCCATGCTGTCTGCCGCCCGAGGTGATGATCAAAGGATGTTTGAGGATTTCTCAACGGCCATGCCGGTGTTGTTTCACGATGACTTTGAGATGGGACTCGATTATCTCGCCAAGCAGCGGCGCACCATACTGGCCCAGGCTTATATCGAACTGCTCAAAGATCTGCACGCAGACAACCGGGATACGGACCTGGGTGTCAACGGATCGGATGTGGCCTTTCAACTGGTACAGAATCTAGGAAAAGGAGCGATGACCGGAGCCGCCAACGCGGCCATGGCACGGGCGGCAGCGGCCCATGATCCGGCGCTGTACGAACTGGTGCGAAAAGAACAGGATCTAGATATTCAGCTCAATGCCACTCAGGCGGCGCTCGCCGATGCCATTGCCGTTCAGGAAAGCCCCAATCGGTTGCAGATCATCGAATCCCGCAGGGCGGAACTGGAAACAGTCCGGCAAGCAAAGGTAGTCCTTTTGGATGAGATCATGGTGCAATTTCCTAAGTATACGAATTTTATCCGGCCTAAATCCGTGGGGGTAAAGGATGCGCAGCAACTACTTCAGCCCGAAGAGTCACTGCTCATTGTTTTTCCCATGGCCAACAGGACCTATGTATGGGCCATACCCTATCAAGGGGCGATACGGTTTCATTCGATGGAAATCACTCAGACGGATCTGGAGCATCTGGTTTCCGGGCTTCGCAAGGCTCTCACTCCACAGGTGGATACCTTAGGCGATATCCCGGCGTTTGATGTTCTGGCCGCCTATGAACTCTACCAGGAGATGCTCGCACCCGTGGCCGACGCCTGGGCCGGAGCAAAAGATCTGATCGTCATTGCATCGGGTTCCTTGGGGCAACTTCCCTTTTCCCTGCTGCCGACCTCGGCACCGGAAATCGGACCCGAAACGGAAGTGCTCTTTTCCCGATATCGCAACATTTCCTGGCTCATCCGAGAAGTCTCTCTTGCACGCATGCCGAGTGTTTCCAACTTTATTGCGGCCCGGCAAATGCAGGCGCAAAAGATCGCTGAAAGGATGTTTGCGGGCTTTGGCGACCCGGTATTCAACATTGCCCAGATTGCGGCAGCAGCACCAGCAGGTGAAGCGACAGGGATGGCCGGTCAAGGCAGCGGAATACGCTTGCGCGGTATGCGAACCAGCAGCCAGGGGGATCTGGACAACGCCGGAACTTCTTCAGTTGGTTTGTCCTGCCTGAATCGGTTGCCGGACACGGCCGAAGAAATCAACGCCATTGCCCGGATTCTAAATGCGGATTTGGACAGCGATGTCTTTTTGGGCAAAGCCGCATCCGAACATCGGGTGAAAACCATGAACTTAGCCGACCGGCGCATCATTGTCTTTGCTTCCCATGGGTTGCTGCCCGGGGATTTGGACGGCTTGTACGAGCCGGCCATCGCCCTGTCGGCACCAGCGGTTACCGGCGAAAAGGAAGACGGGCTGCTGACCATGAGCGAGGTGTTGAAACTCAAGCTCAATGCCGACTGGATCGTGTTGTCGGCATGCAATACCGGTGCGGGCAAAGGGGCCGGTGCCGAAGCAATGTCCGGCCTGGGACGCGCCTTTATCTATGCGGGCTCCCGGGCGCTGCTGGTCAGCATGTGGCCCGTGGAGACCACATCGGCCAAACAATTGACCACCGGTTTGTTTCAATACCAAAAGACACATACTTCCATGTCGCGATCGCGGGCGCTACAAAATATCATGCTGGATCTCATTGACAACCATCACGTCAAAGACCCGTCATCGGGCCAAATCATGTCCAGCTACGCCCACCCCTTGTTCTGGGCACCCTTTATTGTTTTCGGCGATGGTGGAAAATAGACCGGCCAGCCTTTTCTAACTCTCAGTTCAAGATTTATTGGTTTTTATGCTTGATCATCCTTCTTGCTATGACCAATCAAATGAGGTAAAAAAAACTTATGCAGTTTTGCCCCAAATTGCGGAGATACGGGCATAAAAACAAAAAAGGGATTTCGGATATAAATAACTGAAATCCCTTGATAAACAATGGAGCCGACGGGCGGATTCGAACCGCCTACCTGCTGATTACGAATCAGCTGCTCTACCAACTGAGCTACGCCGGCACAACAAAAAAATGATCGTAGTTTGTTTATGTATCAAAATCAAGAAAAAATATCACTTGAATCTTTGATTGAGCAAATCCCGAAAAGGAGCAAACCGTTTGATTGCACCGGCCTTTCCGGGGCTGACAGGGCTTATCTTGCATACAGGACATATAAAAAACTCAGAACTACTGTTATTGCCATAGTTGCATCGACAAAAGAGGCCGAGGCCTTTTTAGAAGACCTGCTGTTTTTTTTTAAAAAAACTAATCCACCCATCATATATTTCCCGCCCTATAATATTTTACCCTTTAAGGATCTTGCTTACCACAGCGAGACGGCAGCAAAGCGGATCCGCACACTTTACCGGCTGATAGTGGATGAAGTGCCGACGATTGTGGTGACAACCGTAGACGCCTTACTGCATAAAATCATCCCCAAGCAAGAAATAATTAATTATGCCGAGCTTATAGAAAAGGGGGAAGAGATCGACCGTGATCTTTTGGTCAAAAAGCTGCTATGCGGTGGCTATGTTCAATCCATGATCGTGGAAGAGCCGGGCGATTTTTGTGTAAGAGGCGGTATTCTTGACATTTTTTCACCACTTTACTCAGATCCGCTGAGAATCGAGTTGTTCGGAGATACGGTCGATTCCCTCAGATTTTTTTCTACGGCGGATCAGCGGACAACGAAAAACATACCGGAAGCCGTCATCCTTCCGGCCAAAGAAGCGATTCTGAAAACCGAGCATACAGATGAAATCATAACCCGCATAAGGGCACAGGCTTCAACGCTGGAGATCCCCGTAGCCAAGGTCAGAGACCTGGTGAATCGTATCAAGAACGAAGGCGACTTTCCCGGGATCGATAGTCTGATTCCGCTTTTGTACCCCAAGCTGGCTTCCTTTTTTGAATATGTTCCGGAGCAGGCCCTTTATATGTTGATAGAGCCGGCGGAACTGGAAAAAGCAGCCCAAGAATTTCAAAAACAGACTTCCCATAATTTTATATCTGCGTGCAATAAAAACAGGCTTTGTGTTGAACCGCACAAACTCTATTTAGAGTGGACTCAAGCCCAAGAGATCCTCGAGCCCCAAAATCCCCTGGCGATTAAGATGCTTCCCATGTCTGCAGTGATCCTTGAAGGCCGGCAGCCTGCCTTGCAGGTTGAATTTTCAGTCAAAGACAACACTACAATCAGCCTGGAACTTAAGCGTCGCCGGGAAAAAGCTCTTTTATCGCCGCTGGCAAACTGGATTAATGATAAAAAGCAATCCGGAATTGCCATATTTCTCGTTTGCCATTCCAGTTTGCAGGCCCAAAGACTGCAATCCCTGATAACGCCCTACGGTATACAGCTAAGCTTTATTGAAAGTTTTTCAGATGCTGATCAAGGCAAAGGCCTTGCATACGTATGTCTGGGGCGGATTTCTTCCGGTTTTGTCTGGCCGGCCGAATCTGTGGCTGTTATTACAGAGGATGAAATATTCGGCGTAAAACACCGGCGGCCAACGCTGACCGCCAAAAAACCCAGAACCGAGCTTTTGGCATTTGAAGATTTGAAAAAGGGCGATCTTGTCGTTCATGATGATCATGGTATTGGACAGTATCAAGGTCTCATAAAACTGAAACTCAATGGATCGGCCAATGATTTTCTCCTTATTATCTATCATGGTGATGACAAGTTGTATTTGCCTGTCGATCGTATGAGCATGATTCAGAAATACATGGGGGTTGACGGTATTGAACCTGTGCTGGACAAGATGGGCGGCAAATCGTGGGCCCGGGTTAAAGCGAGGGTAAAAAGATCGGCGGAAAAGATCGCCGGGGAACTCCTCAAGCTATATGCTGAACGCAAAGTACAAAAAGGTTATGCCTTTGGCGAGATCGACAGGGAAGCACGGGATTTTGAGGCAGGCTTTCCCTATGAAGAGACAGCCGATCAGTTTCGGGCCATTGAAGAGGTTCTTAAGGATATGAAAACGCAGCTTCCCATGGACAGGCTTGTTTGCGGCGATGTCGGTTATGGTAAGACAGAAGTTGCTTTGCGAGCATCTTTTACGGCCGTGTATAATGGTAAGCAGGTCGCCGTTCTGGTTCCAACGACAGTCCTTGCAGAACAGCATTTTGCAACGTTTACCGGCCGGTTTGAACGTTATCCCGTCAATGTAGCCTGCTTAAGCAGATTTCGCTCGTTGCGAGAACAGCGCGAGATTGTCAAAAATCTTAAAAACGGACAAATTGATATCGTTATCGGCACGCACAGGCTTCTTCAGAAAGATGTGCTGTTTAAAGATCTGGGGCTTTTTGTGATCGATGAAGAACAGCGGTTTGGCGTCAGGCACAAGGAGAAGCTGAAAAAAATGCGCAGCACGGTCGATATCCTGGCCTTAACGGCAACCCCGATCCCCCGAACACTGCACATGTCTTTGATGGGAATTCGTGACATCAGTGTTATTTCGACACCGCCTGAGCATCGCCGCTCAATTATCACCTATATCTCTGAATTCGATGAAGCCGTTATTGTCGAAGCCATCCGCAAAGAGCTTGGCCGTGGCGGGCAGATCTTTTTTGTGCACAACAACATTCATAAAATATGGGCCATTGCCAAGTATTTACAAGAGCTGGTGCCCGAGGTCAGGCTTGATGTTGCCCACGGCCGGTTGGATGAAAATGAACTCGAAACGGTAATGCTGCGGTTTATAAACCGAGAAATCGATATGCTGGTATGCACTACGATTATAGAATCAGGTCTTGATATCCCTGCGGCCAATACTATCATCATCAATCGGGCTGACAGGTTCGGACTGGGCCAGATTTACCAGCTGCGCGGCCGGGTGGGTAGGGTTGACGAACAGGCGTATGCCTATCTTTTTGTTCCAAGTGAAAGCCATTTGGGCAAGAATGCTCAGAAACGTTTGAAAGTGCTGATGGAACACAGTGATTTAGGTTCGGGTTTTCAAATCGCTATGAGTGATTTGAGGATCAGAGGGGGGGGAACAATCTTAGGGGCTTCTCAGTCCGGCCATATTGCTGCAGTAGGATATGATATGTTTCTGAAGCTTATGGAAAACGCTATGGCCGAGTTAAAAGGAGATGCGGTGCCTGAAAGCCTTGAACCGGAGATTAACATCGCCATGTCTGCGGTTATACCGGAAGCTTATATGGCAGATATCGACCAGCGCCTTTCGGCATACCGCCGCCTGGCAAAAATGACGGAGCTTAAAGAGATTGCCGATTTTAAAGCAGAGTTGATGGATCGCTTTGGTGATTTGCCGCCTGAAACAGAAAGCCTTTTTTTAAAAATTATGCTTAAAGTGCTGTCAATCAAGGCCGGTGTGAAGCGACTCGATCTTTCAGACCGTCTGCTTTCACTCTGTTTTTCAGAAGCTCATCAAAAACAACCTGATGGAATCGTAGATATGGTTGTCGAGCAATCTAAGCGTTTTGAGTTCACGCCGGCCCATGTGCTGAAATCCAAACTGTCAAAAGGATCGCTTGGCAGTCTTTTGTTGCAGACCAAAAACATCTTGAAAGAAATCACACAACGTGTTAACAGTTGAATATTTATGTAAATTTTATGTTAAAATACTGGCCGATTTTAAAATGACAAGAAACACTTATAATTTCATAATTTTGCTGGGCGTTTTATTGATGGCGTTGATCTTGGCAGCTTGTTCCAATCCTGATTCCTTGGACGAAAAAGAATATATTATGCGGGTCGGAGACAGAGTCTTGACTGTATTCGATTTCAACAAAGCCTTTGAAATGGCTAAGACCGCTTATCCTCACAATGTAATGCAGGACCCGGTTGCTTTAAGAGAATCACGCTTAAGGCTTTTAAATCAGTTGACAGAGCAGATGCTTATTATGGAAAGAGCTCAGGAGCTTGGGATAGAAATATCCGAGTTGGAAGTTGAAAAAACTATTTCAGATATAAAAAAAGACTATCCCGAGGATGTTTTCGAGCAGACGCTGCTTGAGTATGCTGTGCCTTATAATGTCTGGGAGGAAGGCTTAAAGAAACGCTTGCTCATCAAGAAGGTGGTTAACGAAGAGTTAAGCGGAAAAATCACCATTACTCCTGAAGAAATATCTAAATACTATGAGGGATATTACAAAGGAGACGGATTAACTTCAGACCTTGAAGACAGATCAAAAAATATTGATGAAATAATAATAACCAATTTGCGCCGGAAAAAGTTGGAAGAAGCATACAAATTGTGGATTAAAAAACTTCAAAAAAAATACACGATTGAAGTTAACAAAGTGCAGCTTGAGAAGATAACCGGCTCATAATGGAGCATTGCCGCGCAATTGAGGCTAAATCTTATTGGGGAAGAATTAATATCGATATGCAAGTCAGATATTTCCAAAGAATAGTTAAACATTCGATCTTGGTGTTATTATACACTTTTCTTTTGTGTACATTCAATTTTTATTTAATACCCGGAGCAGAAGGCGCTGAAACCGTTGATCGGATTGTCGCCATAGTTAACAGTGATATCATCACACTTTATGAGCTGAATCAGTCATTGCAGCCGTATGCCGAGAGGATCAAGGGATTGGGATACTCTTCTAATCAAGAGCAAAAAATGCTCTTTAAGGTTCGGGAAGAAATTCTTAAAAAACTTGTTGACGAAAAGATTGAAGATCAGCGGATAAAACACTTTAATATTGTCGTGAGCGAGCAAGAAGTCGATAAGACGATTGAGCGTATTAAAGAAAACAATTATCTTACGGACGAAGATTTTAGGGAGGGATTGAAGGCGGAAGGATTAACCATGGATAAGTATCGTGAGCGTCTGAAGGCGCAGCTGCTCAGGTCTAAGCTGGTTAATCGTGAAATAAAATCAAAAATCGTAATTACTAATGAGGATATAAAAACTTATTATGACAGCCACAGTGAAAAGTATGGCGGGGAGACAAAGTATCACCTCAGAAACATCCTAATGAGCGTTTCTCCGTTGGCTGATGCGAGAGAGAAGCGTCGAGTTAAAGAAGAAATAGAAGCTGTGCTTGCCAAGTTAAATAACGGGGAGCCTTTCGAAAACATGGTGGCTGCATACTCTGAATCACCGTTGGCCTCTGAGGGTGGTGATTTGGGATTGTTCACTCTTGATAAACTCTCACCGACTTTGCGAGAGGCCGTTAAAGACCTGAAGGCCGGTGAACTGACCCCTGTGCTCGATACGGAACATGGATATCAGATTTTTTTGGTCCAGGAGGTTATACAGACACCGGGCAAGCCTTTAGAGCAAGTAACACTAGAAATTGAAAGACTTCTCTTTGACAAGATTGTTGACGAAAGGTTTCAGGCATGGCTTGAAGAACTTCGTGAAGACTCACTCATAAAAATAATACAATAATCGAGACAGTTTGTTGCTTAGGCTATGGTTGTGAATAAACACTCTCTTACATTTGGACGTTATCTCAAGGCTGTCAGGCTTGAAAAAGAAATCGATCTTGAAAATGTTTCAGCGGAAACCAAAATCGGGATGTATTATCTCCTTCTGATTGAAAAGGAAGATCATGACCGGCTGCCTGCTGATGTTTTTGTAAAGGGTTTTTTGCGAGCTTACGCCAAAGCAATTGAAGCGGATGATGATGAGGTTGTTAAACGTTATCTGGAAAGCCGGCGTGCTTTTCAGGAAACTGCAGACTTTGACGCCGATTTGAGAAAATCGGATCAAGCATATTGGCCACATCTGTTTTTGTCTTTAGGGGCACTTTTAGGTATTATCGTTTTGTCCGTAATTGTAATATCCTCGGTGCATAACAGACCCTCAGGCTATAATTCGGAATTGCATGTACCTGATAAAATTCATCGTGATATTTCCCCCAAGAATTTGCAGGTTCCGAATTTTGCGGTAAAAAAGCGTGAACAAACTGCAGAAAAACTGTTGCTGAAGATTGTTGGCGTTGATAAGACATGGCTGAAAATAGTGATCGATGGCCAGAGCGCCAGGGAGTATAAACTTAAGTCCGGTGATCTGTTAGAGCTTGAAGCATCTTCCGGATATAGTTTATTGATCGGGAATGCTGCCGGCGTTCAAATAACCTTAAACGGAAAGCCCGTCAAGATATTGGGGAAGAGCGGCCAGGTCGTGAATCTCCAGCTTCCGTAGTATGTTTAGGCATAGTGATAATATGCATAATGACCGCACAAGGATACTAGTCGACAGCATCAAGAGACTGTTAAGACGCAATGCAACCGTCCATCTTCGCAAGATCGTGAACAAGACACATGGGGCGGACCTGTCTATGGTATTTCGTTCATTGTCGATAACTCAACAGCTCAAGCTTTTTATAATGATTGAGGACATCGAACAGCAAGGCATCCTTTTCAGCGAACTCGATGAAGGCGCTTTCCCGGCACTCATTGAAGGCATCGAACTGGATAAAATCGTGGAAGTCCTGGATCACATGCCTACCGATGATGTGGCCGACCTGATCGGACAATTATCCAAGCAGAAGTCTGATGCTATTCTTGAAATGATGAAAAAGGAGGGGTCCGAAGAGGTCGAAGGGTTGTTGCATTACGATGATGATACGGCCGGCGGTATTATGAATCCGGATTTTGTCGCCTTAAGAGAGGAGACCACTGCCAAAGAGGCGATTGAATCACTGCAAAAAGAACACTTTGATGTGGAGATGCCGTTTTATCTCTATGCTGTGGATGAATACGGCAAGCTGGTTGGTGTCAGTTCCTTGCGACAGCTTGTGGTTGTGCCGCCTGAAGAGCGTCTTAAAGATTTTATGTCAACAGATGTGTTTTCCGTTGAAACCAGCATGGATCAGGAAGAAGTAGCCAAAATAGTTGCCCGCTACAATATTCTGGCAGTACCGGTGGTGGATGAGACAAACCGGCTGGTGGGTATCGTCACTGTGGACGATGTTATTGATATCTTTAGAGAAGAGGCGACTGAAGATATTTTGAAAATGGCCGGCGTCGGCGGTGAAGAATTCATTGAAACACAGTCTGTTTTAAGAAGTACGAGGATTCGTTTGCCGTGGCTGTTTGCAAGCTGTATCGGCGGCATTATTGCATTTTTTGTTATCGGTCATTTTGAAGGGAGTATAAAGAAACTTGCTTATCTTGCAGCCTTTATCCCCGTCATCATGGGTATGGGTGGAAATATCGGTACCCAATCCTCTACCATTGTTGTTCGAGGTTTGGCTACAGGGCGCCTTAACATAAGGGATACCTGGGCGGTAGTTTTTAAAGAGCTTTCCGTCGGGTTTATCCTGGGCGCATTTTATGGCTTTATGATAGGTCTGGTAGCCCAGCTTCAATACAGTAAGTCGATGCTCGCCGTCTCCGTGGGCCTGGCCGTGATCTCATCCATGGCCGTGGCGGCGCTGGTAGGCTCCTTAGTGCCCATGGCATTTGCAAGGATAAATGTCGATCCTGCCGTCGCTACCGGCCCTTTTGTGACGACAGCGATCGATATCGTCAGCGTTTATTTTTATTTTCGGATCGCTACAACTCTCTTGGGTATATGACTAGATGTCAAGCTTTGAAACGCCTGCCATCATGCTGCGTCGGGTCGATTTTGGAGACTATGATCTCATCATTACATTTTTTACTTTAAAGCAAGGTAAAAAATCAGTTATTGCGAAATCCGCTAAAAAGAGCACCAAACGCTTTGCAGGTATCCTTGAACTCTTTTCTGTTTTAGATATAGTGTTCGGCAAAGGGCGGGGAACAGGTCTGCCTGTTTTACAGGAGGCAGCGTTAAAGCACCCGTTTGCCGGTATCCGATCCGATATTATCAAAACAGCCTATGCCAGCCACTGGGCCGAGCTGATCAATGAATGGATGGAAGAGGGCCAAAAGCTGGATCAGCTTTACTACCTGTTCAAGTATATTCTCGGAGAACTCGATCATGGACGCAGGCCCGCAGCGGGGCTTTCCATCCTCTTTCATCTAAGATTTTTGACAATATCCGGCCTGCGACCGAATTTAAGGTATTGCAGTAGCTGCCGCAATGAAATCGATGGGATCAATGAAAACACTTTTACCTTTGACCTGCAGAAGGGAGGGCTTGTTTGCGGCGTCTGCGCGCCCGCTGCTCAAGGAAGAATCTCTCTTTCAAAAGGAACCATCAAACAGCTTATTTGGATCAAAAACGGAGATTTAGCCAGGGCGGGGCGGATCAGGTTTACTTCTCAGGCATTAAAAGAAGGTCTGGCCTTTGTGGAGGCCTTTGTGCCTTACCATATCGGCAAGGAGCTGCGGAGCTTAACGTTTCTAAAGCAGATACGGAAATAAACTAACGTTGCATTAATCTGTATAACTACCTAGGAGAATAGGCGTAAGGTAGCCGCTTTTACGAGATCGATGCTGGATGCTGGATATTCAGGAATGCTCTAATAGTGAAGTCCAAAAACATCCAGTATCAAGGAACCAGTATCCAGAATCAGCCAATACCGGCAATGGTTTTCGTTGTAACGGCATAAATCGAATACATAATTTTATGCAACTTCAGGGTAAATGATATGGCTGCATCGATGAGAAAAATATTGGAAGAATCGCCGGTTGAAACCTCGGCCCCGTGCAGGATTGATATGGGCGGAACTCTCGATATAAGTACGTTTTATTATCCACTGAAACACCTTAAACCGTGTACCGTCAATGTGGCCGTCGACTTGAGGACTCGTGTGCGCCTTCTTCCTTATCATCAGGGTATTGTCAAGGTGACCTCCAAGGGGTTTGAAACCGCTGAGTATCCGCTCGATCAAACCCCATTTGATCATCCCCTTGGGCTTATGTTTGCCGTGGCCGCCTACTTCAGGGCTGGAGGCGTTCATATCGATATTGATTCTTCATCGCCTCCACGCAGCGCATTGGGGGGGTCATCCGTGGCGGCCGTGGCCCTTGTTGCGGCATTTTCAAAGATTTTAAAAAAAACAGGCCAAAAGCCGATTTCCCTGCCAAAGACAGCTTTGCTTGCCCATGTACTTGAAGCGAGTGTGGCCGGCGTACCGTGCGGGTTTCAAGACCAGCTGGCCGCAGCATATGGTGGTGCTAACGTATGGTACTGGTCGGGAAGCTATCAAGGACCTTTGTTTAGAAAGAAGACCCTTATCAAAAAAAATAAATTAAAGGGTTTTGAGCAGCATCTGTTGCTGGCGTACTGCGGCATACCGCACGAGTCGAGTGATGTGAACAGAAAATGGGTGCGGCAGTTTCTTTCAGGAAAGTATCGTGGACTTTGGGCTGAAATCGTAGTATGTACTCAAAAATTTGCAGCGGCCCTGGCACAGAAAAACATAAAAGATGCCTGTTTGGCGATGAACAGGGAAACGGCCATCAGGAGAAGGATGACACCCGAGGTGCTTGACAAGATGGGGGTGGAGCTTATTGAGTCCGCCATGACAAACAACTGCGGTGCCAGATTTACAGGAGCCGGGGGCGGCGGTTGTTTATGGGCACTGGGCAAAATCGAAGATATTGACAAATTAAAACATACATGGGAAGTTATTCTTTCTCAAAGACCGGAAGCTTGCCTGCTTGATGCCAAGTTGGATTCTAAAGGGGTTTTGTGAAAGGTTTGATCGGTTTCGGTTTTATTCGTTGAGCTGATTTTACCCTTATCTATAACCATCAACTAGTTGACGAGGAAGGAAAAATGAATTTTCAGGACGTAATTATGAGGTTAGAGAAATTCTGGGCGCAAAAAGGATGCGTAGTGGCTCAACCCTATGATATCGAGGTCGGTGCCGGAACATTTCATCCGGCTACGCTTCTAAGAGCGCTTGGCCCGGAACCCTGGAATGTAGCTTATGTCCAGCCTTCCAGACGGCCGACAGACGGTCGTTATGGGGAAAACCCAAACCGGTTGCAGCACTATTATCAATATCAGGTAATATTGAAACCTTCTCCTTACGATGTGCAGCAACAGTATCTGCAGAGCCTAAAGGTTCTGGGAGTCGATCCTCTTGAGCACGATATCAGATTTGTCGAGGACGATTGGGAATCCCCCACTCTGGGTGCCGCCGGCCTGGGGTGGGAAGTCTGGCTGGATGGTATGGAGATTACCCAGTTTACTTATTTTCAACTGTGCGGCAGTGTGGAATTATTCCCCATATCCGTGGAATTGACTTACGGATTAGAACGGATTGCCATGTATCTCCAAGGCGTGGACAGCGTATTCGATTTGAAATGGAACGACAAGATCACATATGGAGACGTGCACCATCAGCAGGAAGTCGAACAGTCGACCTACAATTTTGAAGAGGCCGATGTGAAAATGCTGCTCGATTTGTTTGATAAATACGAGGCTGAGTCGAGCCGGATGATAAAGAAAGCACTGGTTCTTCCGGCCTATGAGTACTGCCTGAAATGTTCGCATACCTTTAACCTTCTGGATGCGCGTGGTGCCATCAGCGTTGTCGAAAGAACCAGCTACATAGGGCGCATAAGAAACCTTGCCAGAGCCTGTGCTGAAGGATACCTAAAGCAAAGAGAAACCATGGGTTACCCGTTGATGAACAGGTGAGTTTAACGGTTAAAGGATTATCGGGTTTTGTGTTTTTCTGTTACTTTGACTCATTGAAAAGACAGAGGTGAATATGAAAAGTTTATTGCTTGAGATAGGGGCAGAAGAGATTCCAGCGGGCTACATTGAGCCTGCACTTCAGTCGTTGTCATCGACGTTAATGCAAAAATTGACCGATGCCCGTATTACGCACGGCAGTGCTAAAGTTTTTGCGACTCCCCGGCGACTGGCGTTAGAAATCAAAAAGGTTGCTGACAAGCAGAAGCCTTTGACTTCGGAAGTTTTAGGACCTCCTGAAAAGGTGGGGTTGGATAAAGACGGCCGTCCCACCATGGCCGCCAAAAAATTTGCCGAAAAGGTAGGCGTTTCCGTAGACGCGTTGGCCGTTAAGGAAACGAAAAAAGGTCGTTATTTATCTGCCAAGATTACCGAAAAAGGTCTCGCTACCCGAACGCTTCTGAAAACTATTCTGCCGGAAGTGATTCTGGCGACACCCTTTCCTAAAACCATGAAATGGGCCGAGCTTGATATTATGTTTACACGGCCCATCCATTCGATCGTGGCCCTTTTGGGAAATCAGGTTATTCCCTTTGAGGTGGGGGCTACCAAAAGCGGCCGGCATACATTCGGACACTTTTTTATGCACCCTAAAAATGTGAAAATTTCTACACCGGCAGATTATGTTAAAACCCTGCGCGAGGCTAAAGTTTATGTTGATTTGGATGCACGCAGGAAACTTGTTGAGCGCGAAATCAATAAAGCCGCCAAAAAGGTCGGGGGCCGGGTTTTACCTGACGAAGAGCTTGTTGATATCGTAAAAAACCTGGTTGAATACCCCGTTGCCACCGTGGGCAAGTTTGATAAAGAGTTCCTTGAAATACCCCGTGAGATATCGATAACCGTCATGCGGGAACATCAGAAATATTTTGCCGTAATTAATAAAAAAGGGAACCTCATGCCCTATTTTATCGCCATGAACAATACCCGTACAAAAGATATGAATCTGGTTGCCACGGGGCATGAATGGGTTTTAAGAGCTCGTCTTGCAGATGGGCAGTTCTTTTTCAAAAGCGATCTGCAAGAATCCTTTGAACAGCGGGTTGAAAAGCTTAAAGGTGTTCTTTTTCAGGCCAAGCTTGGAACCGTGCATCAAAAGGTGCAGCGGGTTCAAAAGTTAGCAGAGTACTTGGCCATTGCCGCCGGCAAAGGTTCGACAGAGAAAAAACAGGTTTCCCGAGCGGCCTGGCTGTGCAAGGCTGATCTTGTCAGCAGTGTTGTGAACGAATTTCCAAAGCTGCAAGGGGTTATGGGAAGAGTATACGCATTGATCGATAAAGAACCTAACAATGTGGCGGCAGCCATTGAAGAACATTACCGGCCGACCTATTCAGGCGGACCCCTGCCGGAAACGGTCACCGGCGGGTTGCTCAGTATCGCCGACAAGATCGATTCCATCTGCGGCTTTTTTTCCGTAGGGCTCACTCCCACAGGGGCCGCGGATCCATACGCGTTGCGGCGCCAGGGCATCGGTATTATCCAGATCATACTCAATCAAGGCTTTGCATTTTCGCTAAGGAAATCGATTGAAAAGAGCTTGAGACTTTTTGGTATAAAGAAGGCCAAGCAAATTCAAGAGGTCGCCGACCAGATTCTCACATTCCTGCAAAACCGCATGACCTATCAGTTGGCTGAGGAAGGCTTTTCCAAGGATGTCATTGCGGCGGTTGCCGATGTTTCCGTGGATAACGTGCCGGCCGTATGGAATCGGGTGCGTGCGCTTCAGGATCTAAAAACCGCGCCGGACTTTGAACCGCTGGCCGTGGCCTTCAAGCGTGTTGTCAATATTATCAAAAAGGCGGATGTCCGTATTAAAAAGACCGTAGATGAAGGCCTGTTTGAAGAAAAATCCGAAGCGGCGCTGTATGCGGCCTATAAGCAGGTTAATAAAAATGTAGCGCAATATCTGGACAAAGGGAGTTTGGATAAGGCCCTGCATGAAATCGCATCCCTGCGTGACCCGGTAGACGCTTTTTTTGAAGGGGTCATGGTAATGGACAAACAGAAGAAAATACGCGACAATCGTCTGGCTTTATTGAAGCAAATATCGGACTTGTTTGGATTGTTTGCCGATTTTTCAAAAATTTCAACATCGTAAAGTAGAGCAAACAAAAATCTTCGAAACCATTTGCCAATAAAAGGTTGCTTGGGGTTTGGAATCCAGCAACCTTTTTTGGGTTTGTAAGCCCTATAGCTGTTTTCAAAATAGCGTTCCGTTTCAGCCGCCGGATAATTTCGTTTAGGTCGGCAAGAACTCGCAAATAAAAGCGCGTAAAAGCGAACATG
>JACNIG010000163.1 GCA_014383215.1 Candidatus Desulfatibia vada
GGTTTGTGTCTCTGAGAACGTGAGTCGTGAGGTCCAGAGTACGCGAACTACGACAAATACGCATCATTTCCCCTGATTTTTATTGAAATTATATCCAATTTGACTCTGCAATACAAGCTTATGTCGGTCAGCGTGTCTCTGCGGTTATTTTAAGATAAAGAATACCGGAAATTAGGCGCCTGCAAGTAATGGTATAATTTTCGACATTCCTTTCTAAAGGAAAACATGTTATGGTTTTGGTGTATTATAAAAGGTACCTTCCCATGGAGCACCTTTTCGATATATTAATCACATGCTAATGAGTGCACAATGGTAAAACAGATGGAAAATGCGAATACTGATAAAGTACAGCTCACCAGTGAATTGACTGAACTGCGCCAAAAGGTCGTTGAACTGCAAAAGGCGGCAAATGAAGGCCCGCAAACCGCCGAAAAGCTAATGAGGTCCGAGGAAAACCACCGGAGGCTCTTTGAGCAGAACATTGACGGGATCGTGGTAGTCGTAGACGGCCGTATCGTTAGGGTGAACCAGGCGTTATGCGACCTGTACGGTCAACCCGCCGAAGAGCTGGCTGGAAAAAGTCCGCTTGAAATGATTCACCCGGACCATCGGAAAAACGCCGAGCAGCGCATGAAAATGTTGCTGCGTTCGGAATCCTTGCCCGCATCCTTTTTATATAAGGCCCTGCGATCGAACGGTTCCGAATTGTGGGTGGAGGTACGCAGCAGAGCCTTCACCTGGGAAGGTAAAGCGGCCTTTCAAAGCATTGTACGGGATGTAACCGAACGCAAGCAGGCCGAAGACGATAAACACCAACTGGAACTGCAGCTGCGCCATTCCCAGAAGATGGAGGCTGTCGGCACCTTGGCCGGAGGTGTGGCCCATGATTTCAACAACCTGCTCCAGGCCGTCCAGGGCTATGCGGAGCTGCTTATAATCGGTAAAAAGGAAGACGATGCCGAACTCAACGCTCTGCAAGCAATCCTGCGAGCCGCCCAAAAAGGAAGCGAACTCACCCAGCAATTACTGACTTTCAGCCGCAAGGTAGAAAGCAAAAAACAACCGGTTATATTGAACCATACCGTCAATAATACCAAAAGCCTGCTGATACGCACAATCCCCAAGATGATTGAAATCGAACTTGATCTTGCAAACAACCTCAACACGGTCAATGCCGACCCGGTCCAGATTGAGCTATCCTTAATGAATCTGGCAGTGAACGCCAGAGACGCCATGCCCGAAGGGGGAAAATTAATCATTAAAACGGAAAACGTTTTTTTAGATGCAAATTTTTGCAGGACGCATTTAGGGCTCAGGCCCGGGGATTATGTGCTTTTAAGTGTTGCCGATAACGGCAGCGGTATTGAAAAAGAGATTTTGGACCATATCTTTGAACCTTTCTTTACTTCTAAGGAAGTTGGTAAAGGAACCGGCCTGGGTCTTGCTATGATTTACGGCATTGTTCAAAACCACCAAGGACACATCACATGTGACAGCGAGCCCGGCGAGGGAACTGTTTTCAAGTTGTACCTGCCGTGCACCAAACAAAAAACAACTGCACCAGAGACCAAGGAAGATGAAGGTTTTCTACAAGGGGGCCGGGAAACCATTTTGCTGGTGGACGATGAAGAGTCTATCCTCGATCTTGGAAAGCAGCTCCTTGTAAACTTCGGCTACAAAGTGCTTACAGCTGCGGATGGAGAGAGTGCCCTGCAGCAGTTCCGAGAAGGTAGCGAGCAGATTGACCTGGTCATTTTGGACCTGATCATGCCGGGAATGGGGGGCAGAAAATGCCTTGAAGGCCTAATAAAAAAAGATCCTAACGTAAAAGTTCTTATTGCAAGCGGCTACACTTTCAATGGAACCATCAAAGAAACTGTAGAGGCCGGAGCCGGCGGTTTTATCAACAAGCCTTATGATTTGCACCAGATGCTGAAAGAAATCAGAGGGGTGCTGGATAAAGACTGAACCTAAAATTTCCCTACTGCCTCTGAACAACGATATTTTGATAGTATTCTTTTTTGGTTCCCTCAGGCACCTCGAATTGCTCATAAAAAACTCTATAGGTTCCCTTGGGAAGTTTTATCTTTACGCCGGTCTCTTTTTTTAAAGCCTCATCCAGCAAGCTGTTCAAGGGCTTTGGAATATCCTTTTGAACCGGCAGAAAAAGGAATGAGCCCGCCGGGCAGGAAACGTTCCCGACAACTTCCCCAACATCTGCGTAACCCATTATTTTTTCATCTAAATGATTAGACAAAACAAGCAATAAAAAAGGATCGCCCCATATCACAGGGCATGCAACATCCCTGCTATGGCTGGCAACAATGACACCGTGGGTTCTGACATAAGATGCTGAGGGGCTGTTGAATGGATTCAAAAGATCTCCTATGTGGGTTAGATCGACAATAAGCAGAAATTCGTCGTCTATCATCAGGATATCGTCAATGGCTGCTCCACAGTCCGGGCGCAATTTGGTAAGATCCTGAATCGTTTTAAAGCGCTTAGGGTCAACCAAAGCATGCCGTTGTTTGCTTGGTGGCATAATGTTAGGTATCCTTCCCTAAATAAAATCGTATTACTATTTTATGAAACTCCCGCAACGCAGCTACGGGATCAAATTAGTGAAAGGTTAAGATATCTGACCCTCGATTGTGCAGAGGGTGGTACCGAGAAGCTTCATTATATTGGCGACAAAGAATTTGTCAACGAAATGCAAGCTGTGATCCGATTGAGATCTTTGATGGTGCGGCCGTTTTTGTAAAATCAAAACCTGGTGGCTGCATAGAAGCTTGCCACTTTGATTTTCAGTTGTTATAGTTTATAATCTTGTTTTCAAAGAATACAACGTAAAAGCTGCTGAATACGTTGAGCTGTTCAATGTTACGATGTTGTTGTTCATACCTAAAACAAGAGGTGCACCATGGGCATGTGGCTTTATGATGATTGTAAGGAAATGGAAGATTTTCAGCTTTGGCGTGGCGAAGTAAAACGTTTGGAGAAAGAATATCTTGACCTTAGAATCCAGTTGCGAGATACCGAAGCAGACCTTAGATCCGATCCTGCCAGCGAATATCTCAAGGCCAAGGTAAAATACCTTAACAAAAGAATTAAGGGTATTGAGAAAATGGGACCCCGGCTTGCCGCTGATCAACCGCTGGAAATATTCCTTTGGGCTCCACCCCACGGATAATTTGATAAAGATTAGACAGGATAACAAAATATACATGATTGAAATCCACTTATGAAATCGTTGCGCGCTTTCATAAGACGCCCCGCAAAAAAGACTCAAAAAGTATCATGTCAATCCTGTTTATCCTGTCTAAAAATAGCTGAACTATTACAACAAATTTTTCTGGTAAGGGACTAATGCGGCAAAGCAGACTTGACAGACAGCTGCGCATTGAGGGGTGGAATCAGCAGGCATTGGAAAATGCAAAAGTAGGTGTCGTTGGTGACGACGATCTTTTAGCATCACTGTATATAATGTCGGCATCCGCCCTGGGAATCAACCATGTAGTTGCCCTTGCACCCACATTAAGCCCGACACTCACTGAAGTTGCCCAAAAGTTAAACCGACGATTCAGCCTGACCCACGTGGAGGGCTTCTACACCCATCCGGCCATGGCTGACCTGTTCAACGCATGTGATCTCATTGTGGATTTGAGCCATTACGGGCTTGCAAACAAACTGTTATTAGAAAAAGGATATCGTCAAAAAAAACCTGTTGTTAGAGGGTTATGCTACGAAAGAAATGGTACGCAAGGATTCAAAGTTTTCACCTATATACGCGGGCGTGAATGGCTAGATCTTGAACAAATTATCTCGCCCCACAGCTTGCCGAACGATCATTTTGATGACGGCGTGCTGGACACGATTATTACCGGGATAATATTGGAAGAAACCAAGAACCTTTTAATGGGACAGGACGTTTCCGACAATCTGATCTCATACTCAAGAAAAGAACTCAGCACATCAAATGATCAAAAGAAGATGCTGGTTGTTGGTTCCGGAGCTCTGGGCATCTTCGTAGGACTGGGGCTTGCATATTCAGGTTTTCGTCAGATTATATTCATGGATCCGGATGTTGTGGAGGTGACCAATCTAAACCGTCAAATTTTTTTCTATGATGCCGTTGGAGAGAGCAAAGCCAAAACACTATCAACAAAACTTAATGCTCTGTTCGGAATAGACTCAAACCATCAGGTTGCCTATTTTGATAGAAACAGCGACATTTCATCCTTTGATGTTGTTTTCGACTGCGTCGACAACTTCGAATCCAGAATAGTGTTAAGCGAAAAATGCGCCGGTCAGGGTAAAATGCTGATAAGCGGTGGGACCAGTCCGGATGCAGGCCAGGTCGTGATTTACAACCCCGCAAAAAATAACGTTACACCTGCGAAATTGTTGGGATTGTATGACATTATTGAAAAGCGCAGCCCTGAAACCTATCAGCGGGAAAGGGCGGCCTGCATCTATCACCCGGATCCTTCCGTGATTATGACCAACCAGATCGCCGCCGGATTTATGGTGGATGCATATAGAATGCTTTTAAATGGTCAAGAACCAAAAAACATTTTCTATGATTCAAAAAGCAACACAAGGTTTTAACGGTTTTTACAAACAGACATTTTGAATTTATAACAATTTTTATAATAGCACACAATTATAGTTCTTAGCATGTGGTGCTTGATGCTGGATAACATATAGAAATCATTTTATTATATACAACATCCCGTATCGAGTATCCAGGATCAAGCATCCAGTATAGCTCTCGACATAAGCACTTGAACATAGAATATATTTTAAGGGGGGAACGACACTATGACAGATACTGAAACCAAAAAGGCAATTCAAATCGATGAAGCGGAAAAGCTGCTGCCTCTTGTGCTGGAAATTTTGCCGGGACATGCCGCCGAGGGATTGATCGACATATATGAACCCGGAAGTTACGAGGCCAAATCACTCCAAAATTTGTGCAAACGAACGTTGAGCAAAAAGAGTTTGACTTTAGAAGAACAGCTCATCGCAGAAGATATCGCTCGACAACTTGAAGGCGGAAAACTGCTGTGTCGGGGGCAGGAGATTGATGGTACGGCATTGGAATTCGCGGTATCCGAGCAGACGGAAGCGGGAGAAAAATATTTTTATGTGCCGATTCGCGCGATAAAACCCCAAGAAGGCGGCAGCACTCGAACATACTGAAGCGGTAAGAATCGGTGCTTTGAATTTGAATGTTTGTCATTGGCAAAAATCACCTGTGTGCTGCCAGAGCGCTACGCTTGAGGAGCGCTTCGCTTAAGGGAAAAGCGTTAATCAAAATTCCCCTAAAGGCCGTCAGGCCGCTCCTTAAACAAAGTGCTCCTCAAGCGCAGCGCTCATTGACAAAGGATCAAAAACTCTATGAACGACCGTTTAGAATTAAGTTGGTTAATATTGATAGGCAGGAAGATTTGAACAATGCGGCAATTATTGAATTCTGATATGGAATTTTTGGTGGAGTCAGACTTCATATACCTGCCTCTTTTACTTGATCCGGCGATAGAAAATGAGGTCCAAAACTTGTTGCGGCCGGGAAAACCTGTGGAAAATCCAGGACACCCGGAATCAAAAACAATTATTACGCATAAGGACAGACAGTTCGTAAAAGCGCTCAGCATACACTCTATATTAGAAAATTACGAAGTAATCAACGCCTATGATTATAAAAACCGGCGAAAAGAATTCTTAACAAAATATCAGCTTACCCGCGAAGTCGATGATATTTTATTAGATGATACGCTTAAAACAATTATTTTCCAGGTAATGCCTTATTTTGTCAGGAAAAACAGGGGGCTGCAGCGCAAAAAACTGCAAGATGAGGATATACTGGACCTAATCGCCGAAAAAATCGACATCCCCGAAAAATATTATAAAGAGGCACAAACATTTCGTCATGTGGAACATCTAAAGACAGTCCTTACGGGGCTGGAAAATAAAAAGCAGACCTTCAAACCTCCCGGAAACGGGCTGCTCGCAACTCACCAGCTACGTGACTGGTTCCATGAAGCCATCCATGCAAAAATTTTGGCGAAAGAGCATGATCGTCTAACAAAGGCACTGCAAATACGCCTGCAATTCAGTCAGGCAAAACCGGAGCATGCTGCAACTCTGCTTTATATTGCAGATACGGGCTCCATGGAGATAGATGGTTTCGGCTTTGCCAGAAAAAACGCCTATAAGGGCGCATACTTTGTATATAAACGTATCGGAGAGTACGTCCTTAAGGATTACTATGCGCGCAGCTATTTATTTCCGGCCTGCCGGGTAGCGGTTTCAACTTATACGCCTTTCAGGCCTTTTGTCATGGAAAAGTACAAACACCCTTTTTTGCTGCGTCACAAATCAGGGCAAGATATCTGTATGAAACATTTCGCACCATCCAGTGAGTTTACAGCAGAAAATGCCATCAGGGTCCTGGAAGAGGGCCTCACGGCTTTGCGTTATGGTTACAATGCCCGACGTCGCAACGGTTATCACAGCCTGGATCGCACATGGGTGCATATACCCACAATAGACTTTGAAGACTACCGCATGTAGAGGTTAGTAAAGAATCCCGGCCCATAGGACCAGGCTTCGGTTTGCCTTGGAAGGTGTTAATATTACAGTGCATTAAGTGACTAAAGTGATCTAAAGTTAAAAGTGCCTAAAGTTATGGTGTCGCTTCGCTTCGCTGGTTATATATAATTGACAGAATTCCTTAACTTTAGCTCACTTTAGTTCACTTCAAACTTTAGGCACTTTTAACGGTCTTTGCCCGGGCTGGGTATCTCTGGCCTGCCCATAGGATCAGATTTTTCAGGACCAAGCAAAATGAATTTATTGCACCACATAAAGCGTAAGCGGGCCAAACAAAAAAGAAAACAGCCTATCAGACGAGAGGTCTTTAATCAAATTTGCAGTCTTGTAAGAGAGTATGACCTTCAAGAGAGTTTTCTGAGCGTTCTCGATAAGTTTGAGGATAATCTGTCCGGAGAAAATTTTACGTTTAACCGCGTCAGGCTAAAAACGCCGCTGGAAAGCTCTTTATTTTCCCTGGCAACTAAAGATGAGTATGCCCTTACTATGTCGATAATAGGTAAAGTTGACAATGCATATCTTAAATTTGCAAATTCACCCGAAGAGATCCTTTTGTGCGGACCTTTATATCGCCTTAACCCTGCGTTAACTAATCAGAAATTGATGCGATATCATTTTGAAACTCTACTTTTGCATGAACGCGCCAAGGCAAGCCGGGAAATATGAGCGCTGCGCTTGAAGAGCACTACGTTTGAGGAGCGCTATGCTTGAGGATCAATTTTTACCCTAAAGGACGTCAGTCCGCTCCTCAAGTCACAACGTGACACTCCTCAAGGCCTTTGGCCGCTCAGTGATTGAGGGCACTGATTTATCCGACTAAAACTTTTTTTTCTCAAAAAACCTAAAAATTGAAAAGCAGGAACAATGGATGACGGAATATCAAAACGCAAAGAACAGCGTATAGAAGAAAAAATCACACAGTTAAGAAAAAATCAGGAAAATACCGCTATTCAGGAAATTATCGAATTTGACAAAACTCCTGCTGATCTGAAAGCAGATATGGACCGCTTCGTAATCGGACAGGAACAGGGGAAAAAAATTATGTGCACGGCCATTGCTTTTCACTACCGCAGGCTGGGTCAGGCACTTAAAAAAGGAATGACTGCAAGCAGCGGGGACATTGATGTTGCCCTGCGCAATACCATAACTCCCAAGGCCAACATTATGATCATCGGGCCCACCGGGTGCGGCAAAACGTTCACCGGCGAAACAGCCTCAAACCTGGTAGGTGTATCCTTCGTGCATGAAGATATGACCAAGTTTAGTGAAGTCGGCTACGTTGGGCAGAATGCTACGGACATACTGGTTGACTTGCTTTTGTCAGCCGGCGGCAATCCAAATGTAGCCCAGATGGGCATCGTCTATTTTGATGAGATAGACAAGATTGCAACTGAAACCATCGCTTATAAAGACGTGTCCGGCCGAGGCGTGCAAAAAGGGCTTTTACACATGGTCGATGGATCCGATAACACCCTTCACATCGGCAAGGAAAGAATCTCCCTGTCGACCAAGCACGTGCTGTTCATCGCCGGAGGGGCTTTTGAAAACCTGGACATCATCGTCAAGCAGCGCATGGCCCGACAGGGCCTTGAAGGGAATTGGCGCCATTTTCTGATGGCAGACGATTTGGTTTCCTTTGGTATGGAAAGACAACTCGTGGGGCGTTTCCCTGTAAGAGTGGTATATGATCAACTGACGACTCAGGACTTAAAAGACATCATGATCAAAAGCCAAGCCAGCGTTTTGCTGGCATATCGCAATGATCTTTTAGCATGGGGCATTGACCTCAAATTCACCGATGATGCGTTAACTGCAGTTGCACAGCGCGCCGAACTGGAAGGTACCGGAGCCCGGGGCCTGACAAGCGTACTCCACCGGGTGCTTTTAGAAGACATGTACCGCCTGCCCGGCACTTACACCGGCAACTTCGAAGTGGATCAAAATTATGTGAAGGAAAAATTGGGATGAGATTCAAAAACCTTTCACAGCTGAAACGACCCCAGCCGCTCGAAATAACTTTGAAAAGCCTGCCCCGACACATATTAATGGCAGAGTATGCCAGGGAAAAGGCTTTTAAAATCAACGAACTTGTCAAGCTGACTTTCGAAGAAAGCTTTGAATGGTATGGTTTCACGCTGGCGGACCAAGACCACCCTGAACAGATCATAGATATTGGATTGCCGCAAAATGATCTGAACCTTCAAGACTATACCGCTTTAGGCTCTGAAAGAATCGCTCAATTTCAGGAATCACTGCCAAAAGAACTGCTTATCAATGGATGGATTCATTCTCATGGCGCCTTGCAATATAAGCACTTTTCACAAACTGATGAGCAAAATCACCTCATTGTATTAGATTTTGTGGCCCCACGCACCAGAAAGCCGCTGTCCAAAAAAGAGGTTTCCGTCCAGGATCTGGTTTTATTGGAAAAAGATCGGTTTGTTGAAAAAGATATGCAAAAAGGGAGCGTTTGCCTGATAACGGATGGACCGATTACCGAAGCTAAAATAATGGAGACCGTCTACGGCAGTTTCTGCTACAGCATTGTCATCGGTGATGGGGGCTGGCACGAGCAGGCAATCCACTGTCGGAAAAGGGGCGTTCTCTCCGGCCAGACGACCTTGAGCAGCAAAGCAGCACAGATTGAGTTTGTCGATACGGGCAAGACCTTGTCTCAACATGATATCAATGCCTTAAGTGACGAGGTCAAGGAAAAAATCAAGCCCCACACCGATCCGCCGCCGGAACTCATTGAAAGAATGTAAAAACCCAATTGAGCGAAAATGCTCAATTGGGTGTCCTTTGTCCATCGTCCGTTGCTAAGCAATAAGAAGCGAGATTATATTTCAACTACAGGTGAAACACAAAAAGAGGCCCTAAGAACCTGTAAAACCACTGACTACGGACAACTGACAACAGACGCCTATTGACAGGGTCAGTGGACGTCCATATCTGTATCGTGACTAATGCAATCCCAAACCCCTTTGGGATCACAGTCTTTACAATGATAGTGCTCACCGTAAAGAAGTCTGTGTTTGTAGTCAACGGCTTTATCTTTACGCACCCTCACCCCACAGTGTGCGCAGTTTACATATTGAACATCTTCTTTTTGCATGAAAAAATAGATTCAGCATATTTTATGAAAAATTTTTATAAAATATCCGGTTTAGGTTTATGCATCGGAAGTCCATAAAGCGTATCAATCCAATATTCAAAGTTCTCGGGACCGCCTTCTGCTACCTCACGCCGGAATTTCGCGCAGATTTCCAGCCCTTTTTCCTTGGCGCCCGGAGGAAACCCTTTCTCATCGGACAAATAGCGTTTCTCAAGCTCATCGATCTTTTTCATATACTCTTCGTAAGTGATTTCCTCTATGGCCATTTATGCTCCCTGGTATCGGTTTGCGTCATATCGTTAAAATACGATACTGCGTTATTCAAATGGTTTTTTCTACATGTTGAAACGGTTGGCCGGTTGGCCCGTTCATCAATTAAAACCGGCGAACCGGACAACGGGCAAACGGGCCAACCCCTTATTACAATCTGTTTGCAGCTTCCTCTACGGCTTTGTTGGTCTTTTGAATTATTTCGATAAACGCGTCTGATTGATAGGTTTCAATACCAACAGGGCCCATGTCATTGACTTTGTCGAAAGCGTGCTCTTTTTCAACGTGGGTTGCCAGGGCCTTTACAGTCTCAAACAGTCTTAAGCTTGCTTCCCCGTCCGTATCTGAGGCGTTCAATCCGTTTTCAACCTCGCTGATTACCTTTCTCGAATCGACAATTAAATCATAAAAGATGTCCGATAGATAATAGTCCATACCACTGCATCCTCCGGCGGCGGCTTTGTCAAAAACAGACTCTGTATCAATATAAGTTACCAGAGCTTTTGCAGCCTCAAACAGTGTCAAAAACTCACCCTTCATTTGTATCTTCTCCTGCGTGCTTTTCGAATCTTACATTACCATCAATTATATAGGCACATATATAGGACACAGATTTTCGCCGATATACACAGATTTTATTTTTTTAATTTAAAATCCTGATAATCTGTGCCTGCCCTATGAAATGCATTTTCTTTTTCTATTTCATCGGGGTGAATCTGTGTCCAAAAGAATTTTTTTATTATCAAGCTGCGTATGAATCCGGGTTAAGTGCTTTGATCCGTCTCACCCTGCTCTTTTTCTTGTTGACGTTTATCAATTTCATCCTTGAATCTTTCGGCAAACGCTATCTTGAAAGCTTCGATTTCCATGGCTTCGTCGTGTCTGTCCAGAAAGGTCAGGGCCATACCCTTGAACACCTGGGCTTCCTCGATATCCGGGTTTAGGGCCAGGGCATCATCAAAGTACGGCAGGCTTTCTTCGTATTTTTGCAAACCCAGCAGGGCATGGCCCTTGGACGCCAGGGCATGCGCATTGTCGCCTTGCTCTGCCAGTATTTGATCTAAAATTTCAATGGCCTCTTCACAACGGCCCATATCGTTCAGGGCCAGGGCCTTAGACTGCATGGCCGACAT
The DNA here is from genome assembly GCA_014383215.1 of Candidatus Desulfatibia vada. GTDB lineage: Bacteria > Desulfobacterota > Desulfobacteria > Desulfobacterales > UBA11574 > Desulfatibia_A > Desulfatibia_A vada. The sequence goes on from JACNIG010000163.1 coordinate 11,134, forward strand.
ATTTCCCGGTCTGAGCGCCAGCTCTTTGTCGCAACAAAACACGACCTCTCCCAAAAGCCCTTTCTCAGCCAGCTTCGAGGCGCCCTCCATCCAGGACATTTTATCCTCCGAAGTGACGTCGATGGCTTGCATCATCAGAACCTCGTAGGTTTGCTCGATGGTGTGACGACCGGTACGCGCCACCGGCACGTCATGGCCGGGGAGGATGTTTTCAATCTCTTTTTCCATGAGCTGCCTGAGCCCGTACAAATAATGGTCCAGGCTGCCCCCGCCGGCTTTGTCAGCATCTGATATGGCGTTGGGCAGTACGGTGTCACCGGTAATGACCGTTTTGGTCGCCGGGTGATACAAACAGATACTGTCGATGGTATGGCCGGGTGTGTGGATCGCTTCCCATTCAAAGCCGCTAAGATCCAGGGTCTCTCCTCCTTTTATTTCGGTCAGAGAAAATCCGTATTCTTGGAGCGTTTTTTTAAATTCCATGGGACCGGCGGCATGAATGATAATCTCGATTTCTTTATTTTCCCAGATTTGAGGGATTCTCAAAAATTCGAACACGCCCATGCAGTGGTCGCGGTGCCCGTGGGTGAGAACGATCTTCTTGATGTCCAGAACATTGTACCCCAATTTTTCAAGCTCGTTAAAAATGGTGTAATCATTTCCCGGATCGACGATGGTCAGGTAATCGCCGGCAAGGGCATAGACGTTGCTGGACTGGTGATACCCTATCAGAAACTTGCTGTTTTCAAAGACAGGACCCGATATTTTTAAAATCTCGGCAATGGAAAGCCACCCCGGGTGATCCGGTTCTGCCTCAGGATATACTTCATCCTCAATCAGCGGCTTGTATTCTTCGTCCTGGTTCTGTTGGTCCTCTTTTTTGAATTCTTCGGTCATTTTGATTCCTTTATAAGCGTGTTTGTTAGGTTTTAATTTTAAAACAAGCGCCTGTAATATTACATTTAGAAAAAAATAACAAGCCCATTTTATTTGGCAAAATAATTTAGGACAAAATAATTAAGCATGGGTTTGCCTCCGGCTATGCCGGAGGTAAACCCATGGAATCTAAAATTATTTTGCCCCTAATTATTTTGCTTTAAATCTTTTTATAAAAAATCCCCCTTTCCGAGCAATACGAAAAGGGGGATTATTGTTGCAATTGGGCCTCTCCCCTGTGAGCAGGGGAGAGGGTGTTTGTTATGAGTTTGTGATGGTTATCCGATATAGTCCAGAGTATAATCCAATTTCATCTTGTCATCCGGCCACCACTTCTTGCTGATCTTATCTTCGCCGGGATAGACGTCTTTACCGTCTATCGTATCGATTTGCAGATCGGCAAACATAAATGCTGTAAGCTTGTGTGCATGTACCACATCCGCCGGAACCAAAACAACAATACCGGTCTCCTTGGAACACTCCCACTCAAACGCTTCATTGGGAGCAGAGGACTCCTCACCGGTTATGCCGCTATAAATCTTGAGCAGCTTACCGGTAACCTTCATCCCCGGCTTCATGTCAAACTCATCAAACAGCTCATCGGATATGTGCCACCAAATGGCTCTCATGTTTTGAGCGGTATATCCTTTGACGAGCATGGGATCAAAGCCGCAGATACCCACACGACATAATTCAGGCATATCAAACCTCCTTTATACTTTCGTTGGTTTCCACTTTATCTAACTGGTCGCGAAGATCTTCAACCTGGCCATAACAATAATCCATGAACTCTCTGGCCTCGGGTTCGCTGAGATGTTTTGTCTCAAGCAACCTTGTGACATAGGGATAAAGCTGCGAGTTGATTTCTTCTTTAAATTCCAAAAGCACATACTCATTATCCCCGTCAGGAGATGCCCAGGTCAGAAAACCTCTTTTCCAGTTGTTCAGCATCTCCTTGAGGGTGTCGAGTTCTTTGATTACGTTTTCTTCCATGCTACTTCTTCTTCTTGTCTTCAAAGGCATAGCATTTCTTGACCACGTTGAAGTCTGCTACACACCAGTAATGGGGCCAGTGGATCTTCTTGCACCAACCGATAATGTCTGCGGGTGGAAACTTGGAGCCCTTGAGAACCGGCTTCAAACCAGTGCAGGCCCAGCATATATGGTCACTCGATTTTTCCGGAATCATTATGTTTTCCAGAAATTCTTCAGGTGTTAATTCTGCCATAAGACACTCCTTTCAAAGTTACCAGTCCTTGACTTCACCGGCGGCGAGTTTTTGTTGATATTCCTCCCACACCTCGGGCGACAGTTTCTGAATATCCCAGTTAAAACCGAAACTTCCGGCCAAACCGGCAGACGGCGGTTGTGGGCGCCATGCCCGCATCGGTCGGCCCCGGATGCTGAACTTGAGCATTTCGGCGGTACCGGTCAACCAGGACCTGGGCATGCACTCGTACGGTCGGGTTCGGCCCTCGGTAGCAGGCCTGTAGTTGGCATAACCCTGGTACGGCATATCCGCATACAGCGGCCTAATGTCGTGCTTCTCACCGGGTCTTTCATCGGGGCCCTTGTAATTGAAGCCGTTAATCATGTAGATGTAGTACACCGTACCACACCCGGCACAAGCGATATTGCCTTCCCAATTCCAGAAATAGTATGGGTCGAGGTAGTTGATGGTGTCACAGTCTTTCCCATCTACTTCTTTTTTGCACCAAATTATATCACACACTATACCACCTCCTTTTTTATATCCAGACCTTGTCATACCACTCCTGAATCTGGCTTTGCGATATACCGAGCCAGTCCTGGTAGACTTTTTTATTGTCCGCACCTACCGGACGCCAGTGCCAGTTGATCCTGCGCGGGGTTTTTTCCATATGTCCGCAGCTGTAACCGCAGTGGACCAGCATATCGCCGAACAAAGGATCGTCTATCCACCTTACCGTGCCTCTTTCCCTGAAGTGCGGGCTTTCGTAAGTCTCGCGGTCGTTGCGGACCGGTTCGGCCAGAATACCGGCATCTTGCAGGGTCTTGGCAACTTCGGACCGTGTTTTATCTTCGGCCCATTTTTCCAGAGCGGTGTAGATTTCAACCTGAGCTTCGCCTTCACAGCGTTCATTATGAGATTTATACTTATCATAAAGACCACCATTTCCGGTGATGGCGCACAGCTCTTTGAAGTCTTCGTCCTGGAAAGCACTGACCATGACATAGCGCGCACAGAACTTGTCCTGCGGGTTGTCGGCATCCGGAAAATCGGATTTGCCGCACAGGATAATGCCGTGGGCGCAAAGCTGGGTGTCCCAGTTGCCCCAGCGTTGACGGACGACACCGAACTTGCCGTACATGGGCAAGGAATGTCCGAGCATCCGTGTCGGGACCTGTACCTGGGAGAACTCGATCATGGTGCCCAGCCCGGTCTTGCGGCGATGGTGAATGGCCGCCAGGATGGAGCAGGTGATCAGGTTGCCGGATTGCCAGTCAATGACCCAGTTGGTCTGCTTGGTGGCATGGCCGCCCATGTACTCGTGCATACCGGTCACCGAAGCGAGTCCGGCGTGGGCCTGGCCCAGAATGTCGTAGGAACCGCCGAAAATCTTGGGACCGTATCCGAAACCGCCGCCCCAGACATAGATGAACCGGGGGTTGATTTCGGAAAGGTACCGGTAACTCATCTTCCACTTGTCCAGGGTTCCCGGACGATACAGCTCGGTCAGCCCGTCGAACTTTTTCACCAGCCCGTAAAAGACTTCCACCATCTCGGGAATGTGGTAATCCATGGTCATAAAGTACTTGTTGGGGTTGGCGTTGGTGAAACCCAGACCGGTTCCGGTCGTGGGACGGGTGTCATGGAGCGGATACAGATAGCACTCGTTAAACGGAGAGGTATGCCGCATGGCATCCCCCATCCTCGGCATCTCGATCTTGACCACCTGAGCACCATGTTCGGCAAGGTTGGCCACGGAATGGGGCGTGAAGATGTACATGGTACAGCTCAGCCACTTGAGGCCTTTGAGCGCCGCAGGCTTGGCGTGTTCGTTGCCCACGTCAAAAGCTTGCTTGCAGTACTCTTCGTAGGGCATCTTCATCTCGTCCATCTCGCCTTGACTTTTGGGGCCTGGCAGGTCTTCTATGCGTGTTACTCTTGGGTCTTTTGCCATTATATCACCCCCTTTTGTTTGAAGTCATTGACCTTGTTCTGGTCTATTCCACACCATTTCAGGTAAATTTCATAGTTGTCAGACCCGAGATCCCTGCCCATCCATTTGCACCTGAAGGGTGCATACATCTGATAGGAGGACGGACTCGATGCGATCAACAACGGACCGTAGTCGGTCTCCTGGACATACTGCCAGGGGCGGTACTTGAAATGCGGAAATTCAGCAACCTCATCAATAAACATAACCGGGCCTGCTGCCAGTTGGTACTCAAGCAGTTTTTCTTCAGCTTCGACCCGGCATTGGTCTCTGAGCCAGCGGGTGGTCACGGAATAGACCTTGATCAGGGCGTGCAGGGCGTTCCTGGCCCCGACCTCCTTGAGGAAGGGATCTTCGTGGATCAGCCGGCCGAACTGGTGGTAATCGCGCTCTAAGCAAAAGCCGATGTTGTACCACAGCTTGTCGGTCTGCCCGCCGATCATCATGTAGCCGTCCTTGCAGGGGTTCCAGGCATACTGGTTCAGGTTGGGGTCCCAGCCGCCGGAGCGGCCTTTGATACTGGCATTGAACCCGTACCAGGTAATATCAAAATCAGTCATGTCCATCAGCGTTTCAGAGCCGGTGCACTCGATCATCTGGCCGGAGTTGCCTAATTCGTCACGCCAGTAAAGGGCTGCGCAGGCATTGAGGAATGCCTGACCGCCGGCCACATAGTCTTCCAGCCAGATACCCGAACGGGTCGGGTCGCCGCCCTTGCCGCGGGGCAAAAGGTCCTGGGCCAAACCGGTGTTGTGCACCCATGCATTGGCACAGCTGCCAAAGGGCGCTAATTCCCACTGGCCGAACTTGGACTGCTTGTCCTTCCAGGGACCCCACTGGCCGTTAACACCCACCCAGATGTAGATCATCTTGGGGTTGGCTTCTTTGAGCTGCCGGTAGCCGATGCCCAGGTTATCCATGTATCCGGGGGGCATCCCGTCGATCAAGATATCGACGTTGGCCGCCATTTTCGTAAAGATTTCCTGGCCCTCTGCGGTCTCCACATCCAGGGTCACGCAGTGCGTGTTCACCGTCTCGGCGACAAACTCCATCCCGCACTTTTCGCCGGTCTCCTTATTTTCCAGCATGTACTCTTCACGGCCAAAGGGCGTCAGTTGCCGCAAGGGATCGCCGCCGGGCGGTTCAATACTAACGCACTCCGCCCCGGCTTCTCCGAACAGAGAAGTGGCAAACTTGTGGCCCAACCGCCAGAGCCCGATATCCAGCACCCTGAGGTGTGACAGGGACTCGTCTTTGGCGTATCTCTTTTCGAACTTTAAGTGTTTCTCGGACCACTCGCAGAATTCCAGTGCCTTCCGTTTTTCGTACACCGGTTTGACTTCCTCATACGAAGGCGGCGGTGTGACCGGGTAGGGTCTGACATCCATGTCCATAAGACCAATGGTGTCGAGCCGGCTGTTTATTTCAATGTCTTTTTTTTCTGCCATATTTTACCTCCAAAATAGTTTAAATTCCATTCAAGAATTTATCCAGTGTCTTTCTCAGTTTCAAAGGAACGGCATAGATTCCTCTCCACTGATTTTTTACCACCTCCTTTCTTTTGAATTTGCGGCGCATCCAGCAATAAGAAAACAGACAATAAAGAAAAACGAAAGGGTGCGCTTTGGTTCTCATACAGCGCATTGTGATGCTGGAGGCCTCGCTTTTTTCTATATAGAACCGTCTGCTTTACCAGTTGATTGGTCTGCTTTACCGGAAAAAACCTCTGTGATGTCACCTCCTTTAATAGTAGTGTTTTGTAAAATGAATTTTATTTAGCGAGTATAAACGTGGTGCCTAAATTTGGGCTGTTAAAAAAATGAATTCCGTTCAGTATAGTTTTTTTCAAAGTTTTGTCAAGAAAAAAGTCAAGAGAAAAAAAGATAAGTTTTATTGTTAAAACTGCCTTTGCAAAAACAATTTTATCAGCAAAAAGGATTGTTGATCAACGCACGGCTGTCAAGGCTTTGTAAGAACCCTTAGCCAGAAAAATACGGCGGTTAAAAGTTTGATGGAAATATATGGAAGTGTCGTGCAGACCACATTATATGCGAACAGTCGAACACAATATATAGTGGTATAAATATAATAAGCTACCCTATAAAGCATATGGTAGCAAAGCGCAACTTCTTTTGACCCATGCTCCTGTTGAGATCGATAGCAAGGCCTTGTTTCTCACAAAAACCGTCAAGATGCAAGGGGAATTTTACAGACGGCTGCAATTAATTTACAGACGCACTATCAAAATAATCCGAAAGCATCAACTGCCGGTGTTTTTTCTTGTTGCAATTTGTTGTATGATATCCTATAGGCATTGGTTCATAAACTTGTCTGATAATATCCTTTGCCTGTATTTTTGCACAAATACAAACAAGTACAGATTGGTCTAAATTAATTTTCTTGTAAAGGAGGTGAACTTGCAACACGCCGCACCGGGGGCATATCTAATCAAAGGTTAATGGGGGTGAAATTATACAAACTTAGCGCCTACGGATTCAAATATTTTTGTTTCCGGATTTCGACATAAGCATTAACCCGGTTGTTGAGCAAAAGGCACAAGTTAATCAGAATTAAGAAAAAAATTAGGGAGGTTTACATTATGGGTACAATACCTGAAAATTATCTGCCACCGAAAGAATTGTGGCCCGAATACACAGTACCGGCTGAGTTTGCGGATACTCCGGACGAGCTGAATCTAGCCGACTTTCTGGTCGACCGCCATGTACGCGAAGGCAGGGGTGACAATGCTGCCATAAAGTTTATGGACCAGACCATTAGCTATGCCCAGCTTCAGGAAATGGTAAACAAGTTCGGCAACGCCCTTAAAGAAGTCGGCGTTGAATCCCAGGACCGCGTCGGCATCCGCCTGGTAAACTCTATCCAGGCCCTGGTTGCCATCTTTGCCGTTGAAAAAATCGGCGCTGTTCCGGTGCCCACATCTCCATTGTGGTCCGGCGAAGAAGTCGCCTTTGTGGCCAACAATGCCGAGATGAAACTTTTTATTGTCAATGCCCCGCTCATGCCTCCGGTAGAGCAGGCCAAGCCTAATTTTCAGTACGGCACCAAGGTCATCGTCATCGGCGGCGCGGCCGACGAGGTCAAGGCTGCCGGCAATATGGTCTATGAAGAGATGCTCGCGGCCGGTTCCGCAGAGTTGGAACCGACCATGCTCAAAGGTACCGACATCGGCATTATGCTTTATACGTCCGGCACCACCGGCATGCCTAAAGGCTGTGTGCATTTCATGAAACCGATCGTTATAGAGACCAAGCTGGTCAATAAGCATGTTTATAAAATGGTCCCCGGCGATTGTCTGGGCGGGGCCGCGCCGGTCTCTTTTGCCGCCGGTTTCGGCACCTTTACGCTGATGCCTTTTGAAGGGGGCGCCGCCATATCCCTGATTCCCAAGTTCACGCCGCCTGACATGCTGGAACTGATTGGAAAGCACAAGATTACCATTCTCACCGGTCTGCCCACCGGCTACCGGGCTCTGATGAAGTTCCCCAAATTCAAGGATTATGACACCAGCTCAATTCGTCTATACACCTCCGGTGGTGACGCCCTGGGCGTCGAGACTCTGGAAGGATGGACAAAACTTACCGGCATGCCCATTTGGGAAGGCCTGGGCGGTACGGAGATGCTCCATCTGGTCACTTCCAATACCATGAATGACGTACCGATGCCCAACTCCATCGGCAGAGCCCTGCCCGGCATAGAGTGCAAAGTTGTGGATGCCGAGTGGAATGACTGCAAGCCGGATGAAGTCGGCAGCATGGTTCTTAAAGGGCCCTCGGGAAGCCTGTACTGGAAGCCTTACGAGGATAATGAGAAGCTCATCAGGTCCCAGAAAAAAGGTGTGGTCAACGGCTGGAACCAAATGGGTGACGCGGTCTTTATGAAAGAAGACGGCAACATCTTCTTTGTATCCCGGGAAGACGACATGATCAAAAGCTCCGGCTACCGTATCGGCCCGGCCGAGGTGGAGGAAGCCATTGAAAAGCACCCGGATGTTGCCGAAGCCGGCATCGTCGGCATACCTGATCCGGACAAGGGGCAAATCACCAAGGCCTTTGTGGTGCTGAAAGAAGGCGTTGAAGGCAACGACGAATTCTTTGAAAACCTTAAAACGTTCTTGAAGGATCACATCGCCATCTACAAGCTGCCCAGAGAGATCGATTACCGCACTGAGCTGCCGCGCACACCAACCGGCAAACTCCTGCGCCGCCATTTGCGTGACTAATCTTTAAGTCCTTCGCAAGGCCTATCAATGCAACGACATCCCCTCACCCCGCAAGGGTGGGGGGATTTTTTGTTGCAAAATAATTAAGGGCAAAATGATTAAACTAAATAATTATTTTGCTAGCCTTGCTACAGATCTCCCACCCACCTTAAAGAGAAAGGATTTCCAAAACACGACAAATTTCTTTACATGGCGGCTGATTTGAAATATAAAATCGTTTCGGGATTTTATGTGATGTAGCTTACCGTTAAAATAGAAGTTCCATAATTTCAATAGGTAAAGGAGGACTAAAAATGAATGCTGACTTATCTGCTTCATTAAAGGCAGCGGACCGTGTTGAAATTCTTACCCTTATAGATAACTATATTGATCTCCTTTTGCCGGCAACGGATATCGTGACACGTCCGCCTCTGGCCAAAGAGGGAAAGATTTTGGCGGACACCCTTTTGGCAGAGCACGGACTCTCCCTGCTTATCACGGTTTATCAGGGCGAAGCTAAACACACCATCCTGTTAGACACAGGTTATACTAAAGTAGGCGTGCCCCATAATATGGAACGGCTTGGAATTGATGCCGACGATATCGAAGCCATTGTCATCAGTCATGGCCATATGGATCATACCGGATCTCTTTATGCGATCCTCGACAAGCTTCCCGGGCGCATTCCTTTGGTGCTTCACCCGGGAGCCTTTGTGCATCCCCGTTATACCCGAGCCCCGGACGGGGCCATGCGCCTTTGGCCTCAAACACTGGTGCAAGATGATTTAGAGCAGGAAAACGTTGAAATAGTGGCGAGCAAAACCCCAACCCTGATTGCCGCAGATATGATTTTGGTAACCGGTGAGGTGGAACGCACCACAGCATTTGAAAAGGGAATGCCCAACGCCCTTTTAGAGAAAGACGGAGAGTATGTGCAAGACCCCATTAAAGAAGACCAGGCCCTTGTCATCAATCTTGCAGGCAAAGGTTTGGTGGTAATCTCCGGTTGCGCTCACGCGGGCATTGTCAATACGGTTGAATATGCCAAAAAATTGGCCGGCGAAGAGACTATCCATGCCGTTTTAGGAGGATTTCATCTAACCGGTCCGTTTTTTGAAAAAATTCATGATGAGACTGTTGATGCATTAAAAAAGATGGAGCCCGAGGTGGTCATGCCCATGCATTGCACCGGATGGAGGGCTATTCAAAAATTCCAAAAAGAGTTTTCCTCTAATTTTATACTCAACAGCGTAGGATCAAAACTTACACTCTAATCGAGCGAAACGCTCGATGTCCGCTGTTCGTTGTCCGTAGTCAGTAGGTTTTACAGGTTCTTAGGGCCTCTTTTTGTGTTTCATCTGTAGTTGAAATATGATCTCGCTACTTATTGCTTAGCAACGGACGACGGACAAAGAACTACGGACACCCGATTGCGCATTTGCGTTCAATTTAGGAGACTGTATATCATCATGGCTTTCAAGCGTTGCTATCTCGTCTTTTCTTTTTTGGTGCTTGTTCTGTGGTGCCAAACCGGCTTTGCCGAAATCATCAAGATCGGCGAAATCAACCCTCTATCCGGCAAATTCGCCAAACAGGGCCTGGAAATTCATCAGGGCGTGATGGTAGCCGTGGCCGAGGCGAATGCATCCGGCGGTATCGGCGGCAGATTGCTGGAACTTGTTTCACGGGATGACCAGAGCCGGCCGGATGTGGCTATTTCAAGGGCTGAAGAGTTATGCGGATGGGAAAAAGTTGTAGCCCTTACCGGCGGTTACGTCGATGCTCTGGTAGGTCCCATCGGCGCAGTGGCCCAAAAATACCGCATACCTTATGTAGCAAGTGCCAGTTTACAGAAAGCACTGGTCGAGCTGGAAAATCCTTATTTCTTCAGAGTTTCTCATCTTAAGGGTTTTGTCGAACCTCTCTGTGAATTCCTTGTTGAAAGACTGCGTCCCCGGCGCCTGGCCATTTTGCATGCCGCTACGCCCGGCTCCACCGAGTTGGCCCGGGATCTTGAGCTCTGTCTCAAAACGCGCGGTCTCAACGCTCGCCTTGTTGAAAAGTTCCGGCCGGGGACGCCGGACTTTATCCCCCTTATCAGCAAACTGGCCCACCTGGATATCGATGTAATTGTCTCCGGTGGCTTTTCGCCGGATCACATTCTTTTTGTGCGCCAACTCAAGGAGAGCAATGTAGCGCCCAAAGCCTACATAGGACCTTTCGGTATTGCCTATGAAAGTTTTATACAGGCGCTGGGTCAAGATGCCGACTATTTGTACAGTACCTGCGCCTGGGACAGCGAATTTACTCTGCCGGGTACGGAATCAGCTTCAAAAAACTTTATCGAAAGATTTCACCGCATGTTCAACCGGCAACCGAATACCACCAATATGCACGGCTATACTTCCACCCGGGCCCTGATCGCGGCCATGGGGAAAGTGTCGCTCAGCGGCCAATCCCTCACCGGTGCAAATATTCGCCAGGCCCTGACTGCAATCGATCTGACCCTGCCCATGGAGCGCCTCGTCTTTAACCAAATGGGAGACCCCCAAAACTACCGGCATGTTATTGTTCAAATCCAGAACGGCCGGCTCGTGGTGGTGCATCCTCCCCAGCGGGCCACCGGCACGGACATTTATCCTGCGCCGCATTGGGAGCAAAGGAAATAATTTATATCTCACCGCAGAGACGCTGAGAACGCAGAGTATAAGGATTTTTTATTTTCCGTAATTCAAAAGATTCAAATTCTTTGCGACCTCTGCGCCTCTGCGGTAATAACATTTTAAGTATTTAAAATGCTTGACTAATGTGGAAAACAGTTCTAGTTTCCGGGATCTCCCTGGGTTCTTTTTATACTCTCATCTCCCTGGGCT
>JACNIG010000364.1 GCA_014383215.1 Candidatus Desulfatibia vada
TTGTCTGTTGTCCGTAGCTAATTTAAAGGAATTAAAGTTTTGATTTATAATTCTTTTGCCAAAGCGTTATCATAACGCCGGATAAATCGAGTTAGATTTACAACTGACAACGGACAACAAACAACTGACACATTAAGTTTTAGCTCCATTACAAAGGTTTTCGGCAATGGCTCAATATGACGTCGATCTAAGAGACTACTGGCGGATCATCAGAAAGAGAAAGACCATTATTGTACTGATGACCTTTTTGGCCGGGGTCTGCAGCTATGGCTTTGCAAAATTGAATGAGCCCGTTCCTTTATATGAAGCTAGTGCCGCCATTAAAATCGAACGCACGAAAACCATGGCGGACTTTTTTATGGGTGGATTTTGGGAGGAATCGGAAAATCTGATTACGCATGCTTATATTATCACCAGTTTCCCGGTACTGTCAAAAACAGCAAAGGAGTTAGATTGGATTCCTAAGAATATTTCCGCTGAAAAGATTCGCAATTCCAAATCCCTTTTGGCCAAGATCCAGCGCTTGAAGGCTTTAATAAGAGCGGAACAGGAGGCCGGCACCAATATCATTAATATCAGAGTAATATCAGGAGATGCCCAGGAATCGGCACTTGTAGCAAACGCTGTTACCAGAGCATACAGGAACTACAATATCCAGGAGAAAAACAGGAAGACCTTCGAAACCAAGGCCTTTATCGAAAAGCAACTGCAGTTGACCTTAAATCGCCTACAACAGGCAGAGGATGAACTCCGGGCCTTTAAGGAAGGCCATTCCTTGATATCCATTGATGATCAAACCAGCAAGACGTTAAATCGGCTGTACGATGTTGAATTAGAGCATGAAAAGGTAAAAAAACAAAAAAAAGAAATTGTATCTCAATTAAAACTGATCGCAGAAAAGACTAATTTGTCTTCGGAAAAATTTAATAGAACCTTGATTGCCCCGGACACAGCTTCTCCTATACATGGATTGAGAGTCAAACTGAGCGAGTTGCTTTTAAAAAGGGAAACCCTGCTGATTGACTTTACTAAAGAGCATCCGCAGGTAGTCGAAGTAGATGATCAGATGCAAGCCATAATGCTTGAGATTAAAAAAGAGTTCGAGGCATTTTCGAGTGTTTTATCAAAACGCGAATCTGATCTATTAACAGATCTGAATCGTTTGAAAAAAGAGAACCAGAGCCTTCCGGAAAAGGCTCTGAAGCTGGTCAGAATGCAAAGAGAGGTGCAACTGCAGGAATCTTTATATTCCCAATTGAAAACCAAATACCAGGAGACCCTGATTCAGGAATCCGGTAAAGTGGAGGAAGTTGTCATTGTTAAACCGGCTTTGGTGCCTGGGGCGCCTTTCAATCTCTCCTCTAACATGATGGTTATTTTCACCGGTATTGTTATGGGGCTGGTCATCGGCATTGTTTTTGTCTTTGGATACGAAGTGTTTGATACCTCCATGGGGACTATTGAAGATGTGGAGGGTTTACTGCAAGTTCCGGTGTTAGGGGTAATTCCTTTTATGGGAAAATTAGAAAGCCAGGAGCAACGCGAGGGTGAAAAAGAGGTAGAAAAAGGAAGAAGACGAGATCTTATTACGCATTATGATCCCAAATCCTTGCCGGCGGAAGCATTCCGCACGTTGAGATCGAACCTCGAGTTTATAAGCCTGGATAAGCAGGGAAAGTCGTTTTTAGTTACCAGTTCTTTTGTGCAGGAAGGAAAAACTTTTAACGCGGTCAACCTGGCTCTCAGTATAGCTCAAACAGGCAAAAGAGTACTTCTGCTGGAGGCGGATTTACGCAAACCTGTAATCCATAAGACTTTTGGACTGGAAAAGGCTCCAGGTTTGACGGATTGCGTTCTGGGAAACTATCCGTGGGAGGATATCGTAAACACTATTACAGACGTAATGCTGGGTGATTTTGAATTAGAGGAAATTCTGAGAACCCCGGGGCTGGACAACCTCCATATTATCACTGCCGGAACAAAACCACCCAACCCGGCTGAAATATTACGTTCAAAAAGGTTTGGTGAACTCTTGCAAAGGGCTTATCAAGAATATGATATCATCATTCTCGATTCTCCCCCTATATTGCCGGTGGTTGACGCCACTGAAATCGCACCGCATATAGACGGTGTTGTCATGGTCTACACGGTGGGGAAAATTGGCCGGGGGGTATTGAAACGCGCCAAAATGACCCTGGACAATGTAAATGCCAATGTATGGGGTGTCGTCTTAAACAACGTGAAGGCGGATGCCGGTCCTGATTATTTCAAGTATCATACCCAGTATTATTATGGGCCGGAAGAGGGTATAGAAGATAAGCAAAATAGCTCCATAACAAGATGGTTTCAAGAACATTTGTTGCCTGCGTTTCAAATAAAACCCTTATCCATTGTAGTGCTCATCATAACGCTGGCTTTGCTGCTGTTAGGTATGTTCTGGAAAGATATATTTTAAATTTGAATTCCCCGTTGCGACTCGACTGTCTTCGACCCTGAGTCCAGACCGAAGGGAACTCGCCGAAGTCTTGCAGTGCGGGATGAATTCAAATAAAGATAAAATCATAACACGATTTTATTTATGCGAACCTTATTATTCATCATATCATTTATAGCCGTTGCCCTTTTTGTGGGCTTTCTTTCATCGCAATATACGTATTCTCCCCTGCTATTTCAGGGCTTAATAGCTATGATAATCTTTGCTGTGGCCTTTATCAACATAGAGTGGGGCCTGTATATCTTAATTTTTTCCATGCTGCTGTCTCCTGAAATCATGGTAGGTGCAACCGAGGGGGCTACTCTTGGGCGAGGTGTAACTTTGCGGCTGGAAGACTTTCTGCTGGTTGTTATCGGTTTTAGCTGGTTTGCCAAAAACGCGGTTTACAAAGAACTGGGGCTGTTTTTGAAAACACCTTTGAATAGGCCCATTCTTTTTTATTTGTTGGCATGTGTTATATCAACCGGATTCGGCATCATAGTCGGTAGAGTATCTCCCAAAACCGGTTTTTTCTTTGTTGTAAAATATTTTGAATACATGATCGTCTTCTTTATGATGGTCAATCATGTTGAAAACCTGGAGCAGGTTAACCGCTTCCTGTTTTGTTTGCTTATTACCTGCTTTATCGTATCGATTATATGCATGCTTCAGATTCCGGGGGGTGGACGAGTATCTGCACCTTTTGAAGGCGAAACCGGCGAGCCCAACACATTGGGCGGCTACCTTGTATTTATGGGGATGATTATCGCAGGCTTGTTGGCAAAGACTGAAAAATTGAGAAATAAGCACCTACTGATCGTTTTGCTGGTCGCGGTCATTCCTCCTTTTCTTTTCACCCAATCCAGGTCATCTTACCTGGCGTTTATCCCGGCAATACTAACTTTGGGCCTGATGTTAGAAAAACAGGTTATCATGGTGGGTCTGATTTTGATTGCTTTGGTCGTGAGTCCCCTTTTTTTGCCTGCCGCCGTCAAGGACAGAATCCTTTTTACATTCACGCAGCGGGAACATCCCGGCCAGCAAGTTACTGTGGGTAACGTGAGGTTGGACACGTCTACCTCGGCCAGGGTGAGGAGCTGGCAAGATGCATTGCGTGACTGGACCAAACATCCTGTGTTAGGATACGGCGTTACCGGATACAAATTCATAGATGCTCAATTTCCAAGGGTGCTGGCAGAGACGGGTGTTATCGGGCTTTTTGCATTTATATATCTTTTGTATTCTATTTTTAAATTAACAGTTACTAATCTAAAAGAAATTAAAACACCTTATCTTCAAGGGTTGACCATCGGTTTCCTGGCCGGTTACATCGGCCTGCTGTTTCACTCCATCGGGGCCAATACGTTTATTATCGTCCGTATTATGGAGCCTTTCTGGTTTATTGTCGGCATTATTACGGTTTTGCCCCAACTGGAAAAGGCGGAAGTATCAAGTCCTGAACCGGCCAAGCGAATCAGATTTGCATCATTCTAACCTGAGAATATTAATCAGTTTCAAATTCAGATATGAAAGTAATGAAGACGCCAAGATCGCTGGATTTGGCTATAACAAACAGGTGTAATCTGCGTTGTAAGTATTGCAGTCACTTTTCCGGAGCGGGTGATGTGGGCCATGACCTGCCCGCTGAAGAATGGCTCAAGTTTTTTGAGGAGTTGAATCAATGCGCGGTGCTGAATGTGACTCTCCAGGGCGGAGAGCCTTTTTTCCGTGAAGATTTGAGGCAAATTATAGCAGGGATTGTCAGCAACCGCATGCGGTTCGATATTT
>JACNIG010000246.1 GCA_014383215.1 Candidatus Desulfatibia vada
AAATGACTGAAACGCAAGCAAAAAAAATTCTGGTCATTGACGATGAGGCCCACATTCGCTTTGTTATTAAGGTTAAATTGAAAAGCCGGGGATACCAGGTAATCACTGCCAAGAACGGTCAAGAGGGATTAGAGCTTATTTACTCTCAGAAGCCGGATGCTGTTGTAACGGATATTAATATGCCGCTGCTGGAAGGTGATGAGCTCTGCCGACAGATCGATGAACTCAAAAAAAAGCGGCCCTTTTTGACAGTGGTAATAACGGCCCGGATATCCCCCCAAGATCGAGCCTGGGTGAAGGAGATGCGTGATACGCAGTTGATGGAAAAACCATTCAGTCCCTCCAAGCTGGTAAAATGCATTGACGATTATTTTGAAAGGCAATCATCATAATGGATCTGCAATTGTTTAAAAATTTTCTTGTCAGTCTCTCACAGGTTTTTCCGGTCAATTTTGATTTTCGGGATATTAAAGGGAGCGTTTTGTTTTCAGGAAACAAAAAGGTCAGCCTGCCGATCTTGCGGGGCTTGGAGAGAGTTGCCGGTCAGGTTACCAGCAAAGAATCCTTCCAGTACCTGCGTATTGAGGACAAATACGATCTGTTCGGGGTACCGGTTCTTAACAGCGGGCGGGTGGTTGGCGTTTTAACCGCTTGCGATAACGGCGTTGAGCAGGATGTTCCCGGCCCGAAAACATACCCGGCGCACCACATGGAACAATTGTTAACCCACCTGGCAGGCCTGATCGAAGATAAACTGAGCTCTATGGATGAGTCGGAAAAACTGGCCGAAGAACTGGCCAAAAGTTTTGAAGATCTGAATCTGTATGCCAGGATTACTCCACAGATTAAGACATTGCGGTTTTCACCCGCCAAGCTTGAAGAGCTGAATAAAGATCTGTTGGAATCAATGCGAGCGCAAATGGGGTTTGCGTTTATGCCGGATCGTCCTGAATACAATTCCCTGATTACCGTTGGCGAAATTGATGGAAAAATTACCCAATCGTCCGCTTTTATAGAAGCCCTTATTAATGCCATCCCGCCTGATGCTCCTTCACTGGTCGACAATTATTTTATCGTCAACAACTCCAGCCAGACGCCGGGATATCAAAAGATGCACGCCGAACCTTTTCGCTTTCTGGGGGTGAGGATCCGTCACGGCGGAAAATTTTACGGATGGCTGGGAATGGTCTCATTTAACATGAAGGAAATCTTTCGCCAGGGTGAAATGAGCCTGGTGATTTCAGTGGCAGAACAGGTGGCCCTGGTTATCTCCAATTCAGACCTTTACCGGGATTTGGAATCGTTTGTCATCAATGTCGGCAAATCCCTGGTCTTCGCTATTGAAGCCAAGGACGCATATACCCGGGGTCATTCCGAGCGGGTCAATCGTTATTGTATGCTGATGGCCGAGCATTTAGATCTGGATGAGGATCAGCAAAAGGTTTTAAATTGGGCTTCGATCCTGCACGATGTCGGCAAAATAGGGACTCCGGAGAGTATTTTGAACAAACCCGACAAATTGACCGATGCCGAATACGAAATTATTAAAGCCCACCCGTTAAAAGGTTATAACATTCTGCGACCCCTGGATCAGTTGGCGGATTCGCTTCCCGGCATCCTTTACCATCATGAGCGCTATGACGGCGGCGGATATCCCCGCGGATTCAAAGGGGAAGAAATCCCCCTGTACGGCAGAATAATTGCCATTGCCGATACGTTCGATGCCATAAGCTCCAACCGGGCCTACCGGTCGGCAAAACCCGGGAAAGCAGCATTGAAGATTATAAAAGAAGTTGCCGGGAGCCAGCTCGATCCCGGGCTGGTGGAAGTTTTCGAGACGGTTTTTCATGCCAGTTTGGATCAAAAAGAAGAGCAGGATAACACCTCAACTTCCGTAGCCCTCCGGGCGTAAAACCCCAACCCGGCTAAGCCGGAACCAGATTGACTATTGTTGATTGTTGATTGATGATTGATGATTTGTGGAATCGCTTTCAGCCGTCGTAGCCACTATGGCGAAGTCTGCTCGCTCTGTCATTTTTATTTGTCCGCCGCATAAATTATACGCAAACATGATGTGATTTGAATAAATAGATACTAATTGAGTTATACATAGCAAGTCCTTTCTCCCTTGACACTCGATGTTCATTTCTCTAAACTCCCCTGTATTGTGGTAAAATTTTTTATAATAATCACGAAAACACGAAAGAACGAAAGCACGAAATTTAAGAATGAGTAAATATATTTTTCGTGTTTTCGCAGTTTCGTGCTTTCGTGATGATTTTTAGTCTCTCAAAGGTTTAAAAATGAAAAGTTTATGGAACGACATTGAGGCCCAAGCCTTTGAAAATGATCCTTTGCAGCTGCGCGTTTATACTTCGCGGCTGCTGGGCAAAGAGCCCGGACTGGTTTTGCACGGCGGCGGCAATACTTCCGTAAAGGACGCAGTAAAGAATATTTTTGGTGATATCGAAGAGATTCTTTTCGTCAAAGGCAGCGGCCATGATCTGGCAACGATTAAAGCCGACGGGTTTGTCCCTGTCAGACTGCAAGCACTGACGCGCCTGGCAACCTTAGAGCGCCTTTCCGATACACAACTAGCCCGGCTTCAAAGGTCGGCGATGGCCGATCCCGAAGCCCCCGATCCTTCTATTGAAGCCATGCTGCACGCTAATATTCCTTATAAATATGTCGATCACACCCATGCCGACGCCGTTGTTACCATAACAAACAGCCGAGAGGGTCAAGGGCTGCTTCAAAAAATCTATCAGGATCGGGTTCTGATTGTGCCCTATATCAAGCCGGGCTTTAAGCTGGCCCAAGAAATTATCAAGATGACTCACGATACCAAGTGGGAAAAGATCGAAGGTATGATCCTTTTGCACCATGGTGTTTTTACCTTTGCGGATGATGCTCGCACCAGCTACGAAAGGATGATACAGCTTGTCTCTGAGGCTGAAGATTATCTTCAAAAGCAAGGGGCGCAAGAACATGTGGCCAGAGCGCAAGCGCAGGAGGATTTACTTACGCTTTCTATGATTCGACGTTCTGTTTCCCGGGCCAGGGGCAATGCCATAATCGCCAGACTGGACCATAGCCCTGAGGCCTGCGGTTTTGCCAATCTTGACAATGTCAAATCGATCGCCGTCCGCGGCCCCGTGACTTCCGATCATCTTATTCGAACTAAGCCGTTTCCGGTAATTCTGGGTAAAGATGTCCAGCAGGATATTACAGATTATACACGGGCATACCAGGCGTATTTTGACAAAAACACGGACGGCCGCCGGACTTGTCTTGATCCGGCTCCCCGATGGGGCGTCTGGCCTCAACACGGAACCATAGCTTTGGGGCGGAGCGTCAGGGAAACAATTATTGTTTCAGATATTGTCAGACATACAATTTGCGCAATCCAGCATGGTGAAGCTCTGGGAGGATGGAAATTCTTATCTGAAAAACAGATGTTTGATATGGAGTACTGGGAGCTGCAGCAGGCTAAATTGCCCCCAAATGATATTTTCCCTGAACTGCAGGGTAAAATTGCTCTGGTTACCGGAGCAGGCAGTGGAATCGGTCTGGCCTGCGCCACAATGCTGCACGAGCAGGGCGCTGTTGTCGTCGGACTGGACATTAACCCTGAAATAAGCAAGATGTTCAACCAGGAGGATCTTGTGGGGATCACCTGTGATGTTACCGACAACAGGGCTGTAAAAGCAGCCGTTGAGGATACGGTTCGTCGTTTTGGCGGACTTGATATTTTAATTCCGAATGCGGGAATTTTTACCGCGACTCAGAAAATTGAAGATTTGGAAGAGGAAATTTGGAACCGGAGTATGGAAATCAATCTTTCCAGCAATCAGCGGTTATTAAAAACATGCATCCCCTATCTGCGGCAGGGTATTGATGCAGCCGTTGTTTTTATCTCTTCCAAAAATGTGCCTGCTCCCGGGCCGGGTGCTGCCGCCTATTCGGTGGCCAAGGCCGGTCAGACCCAGCTGGCCAGAATAGCAGCCTTAGAGCTTGGATGCGACGGTATCCGTGTCAATGTCGTCCATCCCAACGCCGTTTATGACACCGCCCTTTGGACGCCTGAAGTTTTAGAGAGCCGTGCCTGTCATTATGGATGTACCGTCGAAGAATATAAAACCAATAACTGTTTAAAAACCGAAGTAACGTCAAAAGATGTTGCTGCCCTGGTTTGCGCCATGGTCGGTCCGGCCTTTGCCAAAAC
>JACNIG010000161.1 GCA_014383215.1 Candidatus Desulfatibia vada
GCATGTCAAGTAATAGATGCTTGTTTATTTCTGGGCTATATTGCTGTATAATAAACCCTATCGTTCCATAAAAAATATGCCAAAAATATATTATATTAAAACATTTCTACATGTTACGCGTATCACACAGAAGATTTTGGAATAATTGAGCAATTTACTTTTTAGAATCTTAGAAAGGAGACAGGCATGAATCCGGAAATATTCAGGGAATACGATATCAGAGGTGTTGCCGGGAAAGATATGACTGCAGATGAAGTATCGCTGATTGGAAAGGGTGTCGGTACTTTTCTTAGAAAGCACGGGAGTTCAAAGCTGACCGTCGGGCGTGATTGCCGGTTAACCTCGGAACTTTACTCTCAAAAAATTATTGAGGGTTTACTGTCAACCGGGTGTGATGTGGTCGATATCGGCATTTGTCCGACACCGGTTTTATATTTCTCAATCAAGCACCTTGACAAGGAAGGCGGAGTAATGGTGACTGCCAGTCACAACCCCGGGGAATACAACGGTTTTAAACTCTGTATAGGTCTGGATTCTATCCACGGACAAGATATTCAAAAAATAATGCATATCATCAATGAAAAGGCGTTTGTCCAGGGCCAAGGATCGCTTTCGGCTGCAGATGTAATTACGCCCTACAAAGAGTTTGTTGAGAAAAATATAACTCTTCAAGGGCCGATCAAAGTTGGCGTAGATGCCGGTAACGGTACGGCCGGTGTGGTTGCAGTGCCGATTTTGAAAAGCCTGAAGTGCGAGGTCCATGACATTTACTGCGATATGGACGGTACTTTTCCGAATCATGAGGCTGATCCTACCGTCGCAAAGAACATGCAGGATCTCATCGCTCTGGTAAAGGACAAAGGGCTGGATATCGGCATCGGTTATGACGGCGACGGTGACCGGATCGGCGTGGTGGATGAAGCTGGTAATATGGTCTACGGCGATCAGTTGATGATAATTTTTTCCAGAGAAATTCTTTCAAGAAAACCGGGTGCCACCTTCATATCTGAAGTAAAATGTTCCAAGACGATGTACGATGACATTGAAAAACACGGCGGCCGGGCGATTATGTGGAAGACCGGACATTCGTTGATCAAAAAGAAGATGAAAGAGGAGAAGGCGGAGCTTGCCGGTGAAATGAGCGGCCATATCTTCTTCGCCGATCGCTATTTCGGTTATGACGATGCCACCTATGCCACCTGCAGGCTTCTTGAAATATTAACCGGAACCGGCAAGAAAATATCCGAGCTTTTATCCGATGTGCCCGCTACGTATTCTACACCCGAAATCCGGGTTGAATGCCCGGATGACAAGAAATTCGCCGTTGTTGAAAAAGTGACCGAATATTTTCGTAAGGATTATGAGATTATTGATATTGACGGTGTTCGGGTTTTGTTTGAAGACGGATGGGGGCTTGTGCGCGCATCCAATACCCAACCCGCCTTGGTACTTCGTTTTGAAGCCTTGTCGGAATCCGGGCTTTTGAAGATAAGAAACCTGGTCGAATCTGTCCTGGCTGACATTGAGAGTACCGTAAAAAGCAAATAGTTGAGGGGTCGGGGAGTTTTCGCTGTAAGAGCGCTCAATGGATAATCATATTTTAAACCGTGTGAACTCGTATATAAAGGTTCGTAAAGAAAGAACAGAGGCTTTTACAATAATATTATTATTTTGCTGAACGATCGGTGATCGCTTGCGATGGTGGATTTTGGCAATACGTCTGTTCTTTCTAACGATCCTTAATATACTCAAACAGCACACACTTTAAAATCTGATCATCCATTTCGCTAATTCACCAAGTATTATGGAAAAAACTCCCCGACTGCTGAAATAGTTAAACGTGAAAAGTTTATAGGTTGTGTAACCCTAGTTGAGTTAAAGCTCAATGCGTCAGTTGTTTGTTGTCCGTTGTCAGTTGTATATCTAACTCGATTTATCCGGCGCATGAAAACGCTTTGGCTGAAGATATATAAATCAAGACTTTGATTTTTCTAAATTAGCTGCGGACAACAGACAGCGAACAACGAACATCGAGCGTTTCGCTCGATTAGGTTAATATTTTAAATTCTGCTTTCCAGCCCTCCACTATAATGGTGGGGGGCATTTTATATAATAATCGCATTTAATAATGATGCATTGTAGGTTCAAGCATTCATCCAGAAAAATATATTAAACAGCAGTATTTTTAAAGATTATTATATGCATGAATAAATTTGATAAAAAAATTTTCGGCACCTTGTTTTTTTCCATATTCGGTACGGTCACCGGTGTCGGGATCGTCGTTCCCCTGCTGCCGGTCTATGCACACGGCCTTGGTGCCACCGGTCTGTACATCGCTATGATATTCGGTGCGTTTTCCCTGTCCCGGACATTTTTTTTGCCTTATTTTGGGCGGCTCTCCGACAAAAAAGGACGCAAGCCGATTATTATTGCCGGACTTTTGGCCTATGCGCTGGTGTCGATGGCGTTCATACTGGCCAATAATGTTGAGACCCTTATTGCTATACGATTCCTTCAGGGCATTGCCTCGGCCATGATAATGCCGGCTACCCAGGCTTATATTGGAGATATAACTCCGGCCGGCCGGGAAGGTACTACCATGGGGTTGTTCAACATGTCGATGTTCGCCGGATTGAGTGTCGGCCCCTTTATCGGCGGGGTCATCAACGACAGCTTCAGCCTTGATACGTCCTTTGCGTGCATGGGGTTTCTGGCGTTTGCCGGCTTTTTATTAAGCTATTTTCTACTGCCGCCCACACGGTCGGAAAAGGTTGTCGGCAGCGGGAAAACATCCACAGACTGGAAATGGCTGCTGTACGACAGAGATGTGGCCGGGATGTTTCTTTTCAGAATGGCATATGCGGCCTGTATCGGTGTCATCTGGAGCTTTTTGCCGATTTTGGCGGATGCGGAGTTTTCACTGTCAAGTTCGTCCATCGGGGTGCTGGTGACGATAGGAGTATTTTTCAGCGGACTGATGCATCTGCCTATGGGTTTTCTGGCTGACAGGCTAAACCGCAAAATGATGGTTGTAACCGGCGGACTCATCATCAGTTATGCAATCCTCTCTTTTGAGTGGGCGGACTCCTTTTGGGACCTTGTGCTGGGCAATGTGTTGTTCGGGGTGGGTGGAGGCGTTGCCATGCCGGCCTTGATGGCCCTGGCGGTATTAAAGGGCGGCAAAACTGATGCAATGGGATCTGTCATGGGCTTGATGTCGATGTCACATAGCCTGGGAATGCTGACAGGATCTCTATTTGCCGGTTTGATGATGGATATTTTTCAGCTTCGCCATGCGTTTCCATTCGGAGCCGTATTGATGATGATGAGCGTGGGTCTCTTTTTTTTATTTACCTATTCTAAAAACGGGGTGCCGGCCGAGGCGGATTTAAAAGCAGGTCCCATAGACCTCTAACCCGCATATTATTGAGATTGCTGTGTATAGGATGACATTCTTTGTCATTGCGAAGGGTGAACACGATTTTTTCCGCTCCGCTTCGCCTTATACAATGCATCATCGGTCCTTTTGACAAAATCTTCCATGGTCTCTTCCGGTTTAAATTGGCAAGCGCCGATGCTTACGGATATATGTATAGTCTTATTTGTAATTGAGGAGAAATCATGTGCGAAAAAGCACTCTCTTATTCTATTCGCAACAATTATGGCACCTTCGATACCGGTTTCAGGTAGAATAATTGTAAACTCCTCTCCTCCGTATCGGTATGCCGAGTCGGTATTCCGCAAACAATCCTGAATGACAATTCCTGTCTGTTTTAGAATGTTGTCTCCTTGCAAGTGTCCATCTCTGTCGTTTATTTTCTTAAAGTCGTCTATATCAATAAGTAACAAAGACAAGGGCTGCTTATAACGAATCAACCTGTTGATTTCTTCTTTCAGACTTTTATAAAAATATCTCGAATTGTAGAGTTGGGTGAGATCGTCGGTAATGCTAAGATTTTTAAATAGTTTTTCACTTTTCAAAAGCTGCCTTTCCACATCGCGACGTCTGATCATCTCGGATTCTAATTTTTGGATTCGGCGATAAGAATACAACACGAATCCAATGGCCAAAAAAGAAGGCAGGAAAACAGCGATTTCATCAAATTCATAGCGCTCCATCATACGGGAGTATCTGTAAAGTTTATCAAACGCTTCCAAATGAATCATTAATAAAGTACTTAAAGACGCAAAAAAAATGACCGCCAAAAGTTCTATTAATTCGGAGCGCGAAAAGTCTTCATCAACGCGAATATCTTTTGATTGATCTTGGAGTTGCATTTTTTCGCTTTTCTCCGTTTGATGACTTATTGTCTTAAAAGTAGCCATGCTCACCATCGTTTGCTATCAAAACGCCCGTCCGGGGATAGAATTCCCAGCCGGTCGTTTGATTTGATACCCGTGCTGTAATATCCGTTTCATCAATATCACAGGAAGTAGCTAAATTATTTATCGGCTAATAGGTTGGATTTCTTTAATATAAATTTTGCAGTGAAGTTTTGACTTTGGGAAGGAAATATCAGAAAACGTTCTAACTTATTGTTATTGTATAACTTGCTTGCATCGCGAATCAACTAAAATTGAAGATTCGGAATCAGAATTAATTCCCCCTCATATATAAATATAAAAACTGTGGGTTACAAGACAGCCTCAGATTTGGAACGTTTTGGAATGACATATCTTGCCAATATGATTATTGACTCTCATAGGGAAGATCGCATTCCTTGCAGCGTCCGTTTGGACCGATAACACCTATGCAGCTCTCATCGATGCACAGGGTGCGCTGCTCCCATTCGATATCCGTGACGTCGTCTTCTGCGTCTTCTTCTTCGTTTTCGTCGTCGTCTTCATCGTCGTCTTCATCGTCTTCAGCAACTTCTGCTTCTGAATCTGATGGCGCGTGTTCTTCCGAAAATTCTTGCTGCTTTTCGCTTTCATGGGGCAGGCCGCATTCCTTGCAGCGGCCGTTTGGACCGATCACACCGATACAGCTTTCGTCACTACACAGGGTGCGCTGCTCCCACTCGATATCCGTCAGTGATTTGGATTCTTCGTTTTCCATTGCGATCCTTTCACACTAAGTTCATCCTTAAGCCTTTCATATATTTCAATCTCCTCCAAAATGTAAACCAAAAAAATGTAAAAATTGCATGAAATAGTCGGCTTAAAGTTCTTCCGGCGTAAATGCCACCACATCATCGATCTTGTCGGTGTCGGCCAACAGCATCACCAACCGGTCGATGCCCAGGGCATTGCCGGCGGCTTCCGGCATATATTGCAAGGCATCCAGAAATTTATGCGGCATTGGATATACATTCTTTCCGGACAACCTGCGCATGGCTTGCTCATGTTCAAAGCGGCTTTTTTGTTCAGCCGGATCAACAAGCTCGGTAAAGGCATTACAAAGCTCGAGACCGCATATGTAAAGTTCGAACCGCTCGGCAACGGAGCGGTCATCGGGTTTCAATCTGGCTAAGGCTCCGCTTGCAGCCGGATAATCATAAAGAAACAGCGGTTTTGGATATCCTAAATGAGGTTCGATTTCAACGGCCGTCACTTCATCAAAACGATTATTGGCAAGAGCGGCTTGCATTGACATGGAAGCAAACTTATCAAAGGCTTGCGCCACAGTCATTCTGTCCCAGCGCGCTTCAAGATCAATGTTTCGGCCCTGGTAAACAAGAACATCTTTTAAACCGGTTTGCTTTGCTGTAAACCGTATCAGATCCCGGCATTGGTCCATCATATCGAGATAGTTATGGCCGGCGCTATACCATTCCAGCAGCGTCATCTCGGGAAGATGGCGCCGGCCCCGTTCTTTACTGCGGAAGCACCTGCAAATCTGAAAAATGCGTGGGTAACCGGCGGCCAGGAGCCGTTTCATGCAAAGTTCGGGGGATGTATGCAAATACCAGTTTTCCGCAGCTACGGCGTCAATATGGGCCTCGGGAGCCGGCGCCGGAAGCCGGCAGGGGGTTTCGACTTCAAGATAGTCATGATCAATAAAAAACCGGCGAATCGCCTGAATAACCCGGGCCCTTATTGCCAGGTTTTTTTTGATGGACGTCTGTCTATTATTTTGCATACTCAAAACTCCTAACCGGATAAACCGGAATTAAATAAGATTCTCTCGCAAAGGCGCAAAGACGCCAAGATTCTTAAAAAATTTATCTTTGTTTTCCTTTGCGGGCTTTGCGCCTTTGCGTGAAATAATGTGCTGCTCAATAATTGATTTTTGCCATAAAATGCAAAAATTTACACTTAAGGGACTAACGCAGACGAACTAAAACCATACAAACTTATCACGAAAGCGCGAAAATACGAAGACACGAAAAAATTTATTCCTGATATACATAATTAGTGCTTCTTTTCCAGAACAATATGTGGCAAAATTGACTGAGTGGGTGTGGAGTTTTTGTTATAGAGCATTATCTGTCAGCGGAATGGATGATCTTTTTTTAAAGCGTGTAAGGATAACCATGAACAAGCTTATCGAAAAAATTCAGGTAAACATCCCCTTTACCATGCTTTACGAATCGTATCTTGATATGTTTTTAACAAACGGTTTGAATCCGGAAATCGGTCTGGATTGCACTGCGCTGGAAAATTTCAGCTTCTCCCAATTCAGCAATATTGCCGACCGGCTTCATCAGCGCGGTCTCAGCATTACTCTGCATGCACCTTTTATTGATCTGTCCCCCGGTTCGCCGGATCCGGCGGTGAGAGCCTTAACCTGGCGTCGTTTTGAGCAGATGCTTGAGTTGATTCCGCTGTTTAAGCCCAAAACGGTGGTATGCCACGCCGCATATGACTGGAAGCGATATGGGGTATTTAGAGACCAGTGGATTGAAAACAGCCTGCAAACATGGTTCTGGCTGAGCAAGCGTGTCAGAGATGAGGGCGGTCTATTAATGCTGGAGAATGTATATGAACACGGCCCCGATGATATGCGAATAATTTTCGAAAGTCTTGCTGATCACCGCGTTGGTTTTTGTTACGATACCGGCCATCAGGCCGCTTTCAGCCGCAGTGCCCTGGAAACATGGATTGAATCGCTGGGGCCGTTTTTAGGCCAGGTTCATCTCCATGATAACGGTGGCAATCAGGATGAGCATCTGGCGTTGGGCCGGGGCAATATAGATTTTCCAATGCTCTTTGAACATCTCAAAAGCATAAAAAAAGATCCTCCCGTCATCACGCTTGAGCCCCACCGGGAAGAAGATTTATGGCCCAGCATAGAATACCTGGCAAAGGTCTGGCCCTGGTAGGTCTTGACACGATCGACACAAACAATTAATATTATAAAGAATTTATTTTCGTGTGTAACAGTTCAGCCACCAAGGCACCAAGGCACAAAGAAGGGGGATAGAAAAGACCGCTATGCTTAAAGAGCGCTACGCTTTAGGATCGCTTCGCTTAAAGGGGAAAAAGTCTTTTTATCAATACCCCTCAAGGCCGCCAGGCCGCTCCTCAAACGAAGTGCTCCTCAAGCGTAGCACTCCAATGGCCCCGGTGAAATGCGCTGTGCTGTCACTACGTGAATTCCACGGGGCAAGCAAATGACGAATGACAAATGACTTTTACATATATTAATCTTAGAGGCTTGGTGTCTTGGTGGCTGAACTATTATTTTGGTATTTATTGAAAACCGCGAGGAACGAGCTTAACCATGAAACCAAAAAATAAACGTTTAAAACTGACGGCAGCCGGAGTTTTTCTACTTTTTTTTATTTCTTTGGCGCCGTGGTGCCGGGCCGGGGAAGAAACGAATTTTAAACCACTGTTTCCTGTGGACCTGAAGCATGAATTCCCCAAGTCAAAAAAAACATTTGAAGAGGTTAAAAACTTAATTATGCAGCAATATTACAGCGATGAAATCACCGAGGATGCGCTTTACTGGGCCGCAATTCAAGGGATGCTGCGTCACATATCGCCGCCTAAAGCACCGGAGCTTGGTAAAATCTGGACGGCGGAAGAATACGATAAAATTTACCTGTCTCGACAGGGCAATCAAGTTTCCCTCGGAATCAAAAGTACGTTTAACTTCGATGAAGGCCGTCTTACGGTTACCGAGGTTTTGCCTAATTCGCCGGCCGAATCGATTCTGAACCCTTTTGATCATATCCTGCGGATCGATTCCCAATCGCTAAAAGGGAAAACCTTGCAGGAGTTGAATGCACTTTTAGAAGGTAAAGAGGGGAGCGAAGTTAAACTGACGGTAAACCGGGACGTTAAAATTTTCGATGTCACCCTCACACGCAGGGAATTTGAGACGGAAACTTTGATCATCAGTCGGCTTACCGATGAAATTGCTTTGGTGGAAATTAAACAGTTTACGGCCAAGTTGTCGGACAAATTGAAGGATGAGCTGGCTAAATTAAAAGATGAAGGTTTTCAAAAGCTGATCATTGACCTTCGCAACAACCCTGGCGGTGTCTTTGCCGAGTCTTTACGAACAGTTGAGCTGTTTCTGCCAGAGAAACAGATACTTCTGAGAACCTTTCAGCGGGAGCAAAAGCAGCAAAATTATGTTTCCGTCAACAAGAAGCCGTTTGAATTTGATATTGCAATCCTGGTCAACCCCCAAACGGCTTCATCTGCGGAAGTCCTGGCAAGTGCCCTTCAGGACCAACAGAAAGCGCTTGTAATAGGGACGAAAACTTATGGCAAGGGGGTATTTGAAAAAACGTTTAAACTTGATAACGATTTCCATGTCAAATTTATTACAGGGACCATGTATTCTCCCAAAGGACAGTCATGGCAGGGGAGGGGGCTTACTCCCGATTTTTTAATAAAACAGGATGGAAAAACCCTGGCAGCTTTGTTAAAATTGGAAGTGAACCAACGCTTCCGCAAAGACGTTGCCATGATCACAGCTTATAAACTGTTGATGCGCTGATATATAAGGATTTTTTGCCATGAAAAAGAAAATTCTTGTGGTGGACGATAACCGGCAGATGTTGGAATTCATATCAAATCTGCTGGAGGAAGAAGGGCATCAGGTCGTCGCTGCTGAAGATGGTTTCTCAGCCCTGGACCTGCTTATTTCCTATACGCCTGACATTATCTTTGTCGACCTTGTGATGCCTCTGATCGGTGGAGACAAATTGTGCAAAATTGTTCGCAAAATGGAGCACCTGCAGGATTGCTGCCTGGTGCTTGTTTCAGCTGCGGCTTCCGAGCTTGACTTCGACTACACGGAAATCGGTGCGGATGCTTGTATTGCCAAAGGTCCCGCAGACTCAATTGCCGAGCATGTTTTAGCAGTTGTAAAAGAATCGGATTCTTTGCAAAAAAAAGATGGGTCCAAAGCGATTAGGGGCTTAGATGAAATATATCCCCGGCAAATGACCAGAGAGCTGCTCTCCCGCAATCGCCATCTACAGACCATGTTAGAGAGCATGGCAGAGGGAATTCTTGAGGTCTTTTCCGGAAGGGTTGTTTATGCCAACTCGACGGCGGCTTCCCTGTTCGATATGTCGCCGGAAAAACTCCTGTTTGCATATCTTTTAGATTTATTCGGTGAAAAGGAGCGCTTGTATATTAAAACGCTGTTGCAAACAGAAAGCGGCCCGCTTCAAAAAATCGATCCGGATATGCCTGTTGAGCTTAATGGCCGACAGGTTGTCATTAAGAAGCAGGCCGTGCAAGGAGACGAAACCACCTACATACTTATATTAACGGATGTGACTGAACGGAAAAAAGCGGAGAAAGAATTAAGAGAATACCGGGACCACCTTGAAGTTCTTGTTAAAGAGCGCACTTTTGAATTAACCAAAACCAATAGGCTGCTTCAAAAGGAAATCAGCGGGCGCATTATGGTGGAGGCGGCGTTACTGGAAAGCAAAGAGCTCTTTGACTCTTTTATGAAACATCTTCCGGCCCTGGCCTTCATGAAAGATGTTAACGGGCATTATATTTATTTTAACGAAGCCTATAAAGATATACTCAAGGTTGATCCGGATGACTTGATCGGCC
Source organism: Candidatus Desulfatibia vada (assembly GCA_014383215.1). Classification (GTDB taxonomy): domain Bacteria; phylum Desulfobacterota; class Desulfobacteria; order Desulfobacterales; family UBA11574; genus Desulfatibia_A; species Desulfatibia_A vada. The sequence goes on from JACNIG010000161.1 coordinate 9,976, forward strand.
GGAGCGATGATGCAATCTGGTCTGCTGAAGTGGCCGGGCGGATGCAGGAAAACGATAAAATCGTCATGTCCGAACAAAGGGTCTTGAACACTGTAGATACCGTAACAATTAACGATGAAACCCAGTATTTCCTTACCACCAAATTCCCTATCTTCAAAGAGGGCAGGCCTTTTTTGCTTGCCGGCGTTGCAATTAACATCAGCGAGCGTTATCGGTCAGAACAAGAGAAAAAGAAATTGGAAGCCAAACTCCAGCATGCCCAGAAGATGGAAGCCATCGGAACGCTTGCCGGCGGAGTGGCTCATGATCTTAATAATATCTTGGCAGGTCTGGTAAGCTATCCCGATTTAATATTAATAGATCTTCCCCCGGATAGCCCTTTAAGAAATGCAATTTTAACCGTAAAAAAATCAGGGGAAAAAGCCGCCGCTATCGTACAGGATTTGCTGACTCTGGCAAGAAGAGGGGTTGCAGTCAAGGATATCGTGCAGCTTAACGATATTGTTGCTGAATATTTAGAAAGTCCCGAATATAATAAGCTAAAATTGTACCATCCACAAGTTGAACTCACAACCGATCTTGAAACCGGTTTGTTGCCTGTTAAGGGCTCCCCGGCACACCTGTCCATGACAATCATGAATTTAGTATCTAATGCAAATGAGTCTATGCCGGCGGGAGGCAAAATTTTAATTTCAACCGAAAACCGGTATATTGACAGTCCGTTAAGCGGTTATGACGATGTGGAAGAAGGGGATTATGTTATCCTTACAGTTGCAGACACCGGGCTGGGTATCTCTGCGAAGGATATGGATAAAATATTCGATCCCTTTTATACCAAAAAAACTATGGGGAAAAGCGGTACAGGATTGGGCATGGCGGTGGTATGGGGAACCGTGAAAGACCATAGCGGGTATATTGATATTCAAAGCACCCGAGGAGAAGGAACGACGTTTACCCTTTATTTTCCCGTCACTAGAGAAAAAATACTCAATGATAACAGACTGTTATCCATCAAAAGTTTGGCGGGAAAAGGTGAGTCGATTTTAATTGTGGATGATGTGGCGGAACAAAGAGAAATAGCTTCTAAAATGCTGATAAAACTGGGATATATCACCACAGCGGTTTCAAGTGGTGAAGCAGCGGTTGACTATATTAAAGATAATACTGTAGATTTATTGGTATTGGATATGATTATGGATCCTGGAATCGACGGGCTTGAAACCTACAAAAGAATTCTTGGTTTGAACCCCGGACAGAAAGCGGTAATCGCCAGCGGGTTTTCTGAAACAGATCAAGTTAAAGAGGCTCAAAGACTGGGAGCGGGAACTTATATAAAAAAACCATATACACTGGAGAGACTTGGGAAGGCTGTGGGGGCTGAACTAAATCCATCAAAGGATTCAAGGGTTCAAGGATTCAAGGGTTCGAGTGAAATACTTTAAAATATCTATGCCTTAAAAGTTTTGCAGAAGTTGAAAGGATGCTCAAAACGATTATAAAATCGTTTGAAAGCAAACACTTGACCCCTTGGACCCTTGAATCCTGGGACCCTCTTCTCCAACTAAATTGGAGAAGAACCTAAATTATAGACAGGTATTGTATGAAACCACGGATAAGTATAGCGTTGCTTGTGATCTTTATTATTGGGGTCACTGTTTTGACGCTAAACATGAAACAACAGGATGAAAAGCAGAAGATACAAGACATCCTGAGTAAAGGGAATTATCTGTCAAGCCTCATTTCACTGTATCCTATAATGGAGTTTGAGTCTGATAAGCGCGACTACTTTCTTAGAACTCTCACTGAATATACTTCTAAAGAAGGTTTTGTTTACCTCTTTATACATGGCCACGCCGGAAATGCACTGGTTTCACTATCTTCCGGGGATCTTTCCTCTAAGATCCCCAAGGATATCCAGACAAAATCTATTACTGCAACGGGGCTATTAAAACAAACCTTTGAGGTCAGTGGATCTAAGGATAAAATATTCGAATTCGCCAAACCTGTTTATAAAAACGGGCAAAGAAACGGCACCATTCGGCTGGGCCTCAAACTTCCGCCGTCCGCGTTTTTCTCCTCGGAGCGTCTTAGTTTCCTGGCAATGATTGCTTTTTTAATATTAGCCGTCTTATTCATAGGCTATTATGGGGTAACGCTGGCACTCAAACCGTTAAAGAATTTAGATCAATCCGTTGTTACAGCCGGCAGCGATTCAGAGCCGGCGGTCAAATATTCAGGAAAAATAGCCGGAATTGCACCAATAATCGATGATCTTGAGGAGTATTTAAGCAAAATAAAAAGCAAGGTAAAAATTATCGAAACAGACAATGTGGACTTGATTTCCAAACTGGGCGTGACGACTTTCGAGAAAAATAAAATTGTCAAAATGTTGGATTCGATCAACTTCGGCATCATAATAACCGATGTTCAGGAAAATATTGACCACATTAACGCATACATGCTTAAGCTGTTAGACAAAAAGCCGGAAGACGTAGTTTATCAGCCCTTCAGTGCCGTTATAGATCACAGTGAAATTACTTCATTCGTTTCTAATGAGGATATGGCCGGGCAGTCCAAGAACATAAGCGGGCTGGAATCCATTTTTCCCGAAACACCCCCGGGTGAAATCTTCAAAGTTTCCGCCAACTATCTCATGGGTGGTGAAAACACAACCATCGGCAAAATAATTTCGTTTCATAATGCCACAGTCGAATCCTTAGCGGAAAAGGCTAAGCACGAATTTATCGCTCACGTTGCCCATGAGATTCTGACTCCGATTACAAATATTAAATCATACAGCGAAATGCTTATGGACGGGGAGATTGAAGACGCTGAATTGCAAAAAGAATTTTATAATACCATTCATGAACAGACCAACCGATTGGCAGATATGGTTAAAAACCTTCTTAATATTTCAAAAATGGAGATGGGAAGCCTCATCCTCGACAAAGGGCTGGTGAAAACCGACTGGTTTTTCGGAGACTGTATCGAGTCCATCGAGGCTTCAGCTTCTGAGAAAAACATCACAATTGAGAAAAATCAGCCGGACATATTTCCTAATTTGATGGCCGACAAGGATCTTTTAAAGACCGCAATTATTAATATTCTAGGCAATGCTTTGAAATATACGCCCCCAAACGGCAGCATTACATTAGAGATCAGCGAGCAGGATAAAATGGTAATCTTTGACATTACTGATACCGGATACGGTATTTCTGCGGAAGAGCTTCCGCACATATTTGAAAAATTCTATCGTTCCAGCGACCCTCAAATTGCCGATCAAGACGGCAGTGGACTGGGACTGGCAACTACTGCGGAGATTGTTCATCTTCACGGTGGTGAAATCGATGTCCGGAGCGAACCCGGCAGGGGGAGTCATTTTACGATAAAATTACCCATGGAAGATTTTTATCTTGGAGAAACCTGATGGTCTCGTAAAAAGTCAGAAAAACGACTTTTTTACGAGAGTGTTTTGTATTTGGTGTTTAGTGTTTGGCAATCTAACAATCTAGTATATCAGCATATACTTCAAACAAAACACGAAATACTAAACACCAAACACTTGATGAATTCGACTTTTTACGAATTCATCAAACTTAGTGGCTGAACTATTACGAAAGAAGGAGAATATGGCCAGCAGCGATACCGAGCAACAGCAATCTAAAATCGGTATAAAGAAAGTCGGAGCCAGCAGTGTTATAGACCCCGGCAAGTCACTGACCTATCAAAATTGTCAAGAACTAGAAGACCTGATAAAGGGGTTAGTCGGTGAAAATCAAACCAGGATTATCCTGGATTGTAAAAGTACGTCCTTCATGGACAGCAAGTTACTGGAACTTTTGCTACAGTTACACAAAGAACTCAAAAATCGGGGCGGCGCCATAAAAATCACCGGCCTGAATGCGGTTTGCCGGGACATATTACTGTCAACACGGCTTATCAACGTTTTATTTGTCTATGAAGATATTGCCGAAGCCTTGAGAAGTTATCCATGAGAAAGAGCAATATACCAAAAAAAAGAATGAAGCTTGGAGAAATTCTGGTACGCCAGGGGCGCATTACTCCGGAAGAACTGGTTGAGCTTTTGCGCCTTCAAAAAGAGGTTTCCAAGCCGTTAGGCCAAATTTTGGTAGACAAAAAGATTCTGACCGCACAGGAGTTGACCAATGTCCTGGGAGAGCAGTTAGGGATACCGCATGTCTGGCTGCGCAAAGGTTTGGTAGACCCCCGGATTGTGCATGTTTTGCCCAAAGAAAAGGCTATCCTTTATCAAGTTATTCCCATGTTTCGCGTCAATAATATCCTGACCCTGGCCACGGCAGATCCTAATGATATTTTTGTGTTTGACGAAATTTCCAAAATCACCAATCTGGAAGTACAGCCGGTCATATGCCGTGTGGATGATATTATAGAAGCCATCGATCAAAGCTACCGGGAAGATGTGAGCATGGATGAAGTTATGAGCAGCTTCGACGATTCCGACATAGAGATCGTTGAGAGTGTGAAGGAGAGTGAGATCAGTGAGATCGCTGAAATGGCGGAGGGAAGCCCGGTGATCAATATGGTCAATATGATCCTGCTCAAAGCTATTCGGGACGGTGCCAGCGATATTCATCTGGAGCCGCAGGCTAAAAAATTTCAGATTAGAGCCCGGATTGACGGTGTTTTATATGAACTCATGACTCCTAAAATTGATATGCATCCGGCCGTGGTGTCCAGACTGAAGGTGATGGCCAACCTGGATATCGCCGAAAGACGTATGCCGCAAGACGGTCGCATTCAGGTGAATGTAGACCGGCGTGCCATTGATCTTCGGTTTTCATCTATGCCGGGAATATATGGCGAGAAGATCGTCTTGAGAATTTTAGACAGAGGAAGAGCCATTCTGGATATCAACAAGTTAGGTCTTGATACTGAGATGTCGGAACGCTACAAGTCTCTGCTTAAAAGGCCCAACGGCCTTATTTTGGTTTGCGGTCCGACAGGGAGCGGCAAGACCACTACACTGTATGCTGCATTAGCCACACTTAACAGCAAGGAAAAAAACATTATCACCATTGAAGATCCTGTGGAATACCAGATACAGAACATCAATCAGAACCAGGTAAAGCAAGCTATCGGCCTTTCCTTTGCCACTTTTTTGAAACATGCCCTCAGGCAGGATCCGGATATTATCCTGGTGGGCGAAATTCGAGACCGGGAAACCGCCGAGATTGCAATCCAGGCCTCTTTGACCGGACATCTGGTGCTTTCAACGCTTCACACCAATGACAGCCCCAGCGTTATTACCCGGCTGCTGGAAATGAGAATCGAATCCTACCTTATCTCTTCATCCCTGCTGGCTTCCATGGCACAGCGTCTGGTGCGTACGATTTGCTCCGAATGTAGAACTAATTTCTACCCTTCTAAGGAAGTACTCAACGAACTTGGGCTTAATGAAGACAAACAGAAGCGGCTATTTAAGGGCAAGGGGTGCAAAGAATGCTTTGATTCCGGTTTCAAAGGACGCATCGCTATCTATGAACTGCTGGAGATGGACGACGGCCTGCAGGATCTTATTTTGAATAATCCGACGATTGACGTCCTCCAAAAATATCTGAAGGAAAAAGGGCACAGGACTTTGAGACAGTATGGATATGAAAAAGTTGTGGCGGGGCTCACTACCATAGAGGAAGTAAGGCAGGCAACTTCCGTGGATATGTAGTCATTTTTCATTGGAGCGCTACGCTTGAGGAGCACTTCGTTTGAGGAGCGGCCTGGCGGCCTTGAGGGGTATTGATAAAAAGACTTTTCCCCCTTAAGCGAAGCGATCCTAAAGCGTAGCGCTCCTCAAGCATAGCGCTCTTTTCTATCCCCCTTTCAGGATTAATCCAAAGCTTTGTCTCCGGTGGATCTGTCTATCCGACGCTGAACAAGCTCCAGGTTGTGGCGTGTCCGGGCATCATCGGGCCGGATGCGCAGCGCTTCGGAAAAATGATCAGCAGCCTCTGTAAAACGTCCCTGCCCGGCCAGTGCAATTCCTAAATTGTTGTGGGCCTCGGCATAGTCGGGCTTGAGCCTGAGTGCCTCTAGATAGTGTTCAAGCGCCATTTTGCTTTTACCCTGTTGCTGCAGCACGACCCCCAAGTTATTGTGCGTTCCGGCATCGTCGGGCTTAAGTTTCAACGCCTCTGAGTAGCAAAGAACAGCTTCTGCCAGCATTCCCTGTCGCGTCAGGGCAACTCCCAGATTATTGTATGTCCGGACATCGTTCGTGCGGACCTTAAGGGCCGCAAGATAATGGTCAATGGCTTTTTTGACATCTCCTTGCATTTCCAGGGCAGATCCCATGTTGTGGTGGGCCTCGGCATAGTCGGGGCGGATCCTCAGCGCTGCGGATAAATGATAAACAGCCTCTTTGAGACGCCCCTGTGCTTGCAAGGCGATCCCCAGGTTGTTGTGTGCTTCGGCAAAATCGGGGTTGATGCGCAAGGCCTCTAAATAATGGTTGACGGCGACCTCGATATGCCCTTTTTTCTCCATCACAAGGCCCAAATTATAATGGGCCGCTGAATTACCGGGTTGAATTCGCAAAGCTGCGGAGAAATGATTCGCGGCCTGCTCTAAATTTCCCTGCTTAAATAAAGCCAATCCAAGATTGTTGTGTGCTTTGGTGTAATCAGGTTTGAGCCTCAATGCTTCTGATAAATGATCAATGGCTTCCTTGAGATTTCCCTGTCGCCCCAGGTCGGAGCCTAGATTATATTGCGCTCTGGAACTATGGGGGTTTTTGGAGATAACGTCGTACCAGAGGGTAATAGGGTCCTGCCAAACTTTATTCCTTAAGTATGTTGCCGTTCCCAAAGAGACGATAATGGCCGCGGAAACAATAAAAACCCAGGTTCGATGTGCTGATAAAAGCTGAAAAAAAAGATAAGCCGTCATCAAGGCCAGGCCGACCATGGGCAGATAGAGCCGGTGCTCGAAGATAATCTCCAAGCCGATAATGGAAGACTCAATCATCAAATGGATAAAAAACCAGAGGATACAAAAGGAGACCAGTCGCTGTTTTTTGGCAATACCAACGGCAAGAACCAGGAGAAAGACCAGAATCAGCAGGGAAAAAAGAGTGGTGACGGGGTCCAATAATGAATGGGACGTTGTGATGTGATGAAGAAGATTAAGTCTTAAAGGATGCGGATAGAAAAACAGGCTCAAATAAACGACGAGCACCCTGAACTGGGTCAGAACTCTTTCCTCCAAGGTGAAATCCCGGTGAATGTACGATCCTGCTATGTGGTCAAGGGGGTTTGATCCTAAAAACATATATGCCGTCAAACCCAAAAGAACGACAAGGCCGATGCAGTATATAAGATTTCGTTTAAGCCGGTCTTTACTTAGGTTTTGGAAAAAATACCATTCGTAAAGCAACAGGACCAGAGGCAGTGTGGCTGCTATCTCTTTGGATCCTAAGGCTAAAAACCAGCACAGCAGACAGCCGGCCCATTGTGTCCGCCGTTTCCATCTTATTAGGGTTGATCTTCCGCGAATATAGAAAATTGATGACAAAAGATAAAACATTAGCGCCATACTGTTCATGCGCTGCACAATGTAAGTCACCGACTGGACCTGCAGTGGATGAGCAATAAAGATCAGAGCCGCAAATAAGGAGATGTATGCCGTGTAAAACTGAGGGGATCGGGAGTCTTCAGGCGCGGCAATGCCGGCCTGCTTGAGAGTTAACAAAGTGAAAATATATACTAAAATTCCGTTAATGAGGTGAATCAGGATGTTAACAACGTGATATCCGGCGGTATTATATTTGCCAAAGTAGTAATTAACGGCAAAACTGGCATTTGCAACCGGTCGATTTGCATGGGGACTTTTAAAGGCTGCGGCGGATAATTTTTCAAAACCAAGCTCCGTTAAGCGGATAAAAGTATTTTCGGTGATATTTTGTTGGTCGTCAAATACAAAAGCGCAGTTTAAGCTGTTGGAATAAATGATGATACCAAGCAGACAGATGGCAAAAACGGCCCTGCGATGAAATGTATTAAGATTATAGATGTCGTTGTTCATATGCGCGATTTTAATTGTTTAGCCACGAAGACACCAAGACACCAAGAAGGGGGATAGAAAAGACCGCTATGCTTGAAGAGCGCTACGCTTGAAGAGCACTTCGTTTGAGGAGCGGCCTGGCGGCCTTGAGGGGAATTGATAAAAAGATTTTTCCCCCTAAAGCGAAGCGATCCTAAAGCGTAGCGCTCTTCAAGCGTAGCACTCCAGTGGCAAATGACAAATGACTTTTACATATATTAATCTTAGTGTCTTAGTGCCTTGGTGGCAAAATACTTGAACTCCTGAACGGTTAACGTGATTTTATCAATAAAAATAAAAAAAGGATAGCAACAATTCCAGGGCGCCGGAAAGATTTTGTATTTGACACCTATATTTCAATTTGATAAAAATATTAACATGTTGTCGATTTCTTTGGAAACTTCTCAATAAGTTAGGGTTTAGAACATCGTCGGGCTTCAGAATTTTTCAAAAAAAGGCGCTATCAACTACGCTTTTTATTAGTACTAAAGCGGCGCAGCCGCGTTATATAGAATCGCGCAGCGATTGTATTGGAGTATTGCCTTTTGGCTATAGTAATCAAACAAAAAGACTCTGATCCGGGAGCAATGCTTGAGCCTGATGCCGGGCAGCATGGTCATATCATGCGCCGCTTCGGGAAAAGGATCACGCCCGGGGAGATAACTTTTTTTATTTCCCAACTTGCATTGATGCTTGAGATCGGTACATCCTTGACCAATGCGCTGCAAGCTGCGGCGGATCAAACCAAAAACCCGGCTTTTGAGGCGGTGATCCGCTCCATGAAGCTTGATCTTGAGGAAGGCCGCCAGCTTTCAGATGCCATGAGCAGGCATCCTCAAATATTCAGAAGTGTTTTTGTCAGCATGGTCAAAGCCGGGGAAACCGGCGGTTATTTAAAAGGAATATTGGAGCGCACGGTGGAGATGCAGGAAAAGCGACAGGCGCTTATCACCCAGGTCCAGAGCACCCTGATGTACCCTGTGGTATTGTGTGTTTTGTCAACAGTGGTAATCATTTTTGTTCTGGCCGGCATCCTGCCCAAATTTGCCGTCCTTTTTGAAGGCAAGGAGCATGTTTTACCTTTCAGTACCCGATTTCTGATGGCCCTGAGCGCTTCGCTTAAGCTATACTGGTGGGTGTATCTTGTCTCTATCGCCGGGCTGATATTGGCTTTAAAATTTTGGAAAGATAGTGAGCACGGCCAGGCCCTGATTGACCGCTTTCTTGTGGGCGCACCGTTGCTTTCCAGGATATCGAATAAAATATATACCGCTCAATTTCTGAGAACATTAGGCAATTTGATGGAAAGTCAGGTGCCTCTTATCGAAGCGCTGAAAGTGACCCAAGACACTTTTAGTAACCGGCATTTCAGGCATTTTGTAGCCAAGGTTATGTCCCATGTGAAGCAGGGCGGCAGGTTCTCGCAGCCGTTTGCCGACAATCCTTATGTCATGGAATCGGTCAAACAGATGGTAGCCACCGGAGAAGAAGTCGGCAGCCTGCCAAAAGTCATGTTGCGGCTGGCTGTGTTTTATGATAATGAAATAGAACAGGAGTTAAAAAAGATCGCTTCCATGATTGAGCCTGTGGCGCTGATAGTTATGGGAATAGTAGTGGGACTGATCGTTTCGTCCGTGATTCTTCCAATTTTTAAGTTATCACATACGATTCATTAAGGGTTTAATAACCGGGGGTTTAAAAAAACTAATGTTTTAAGTTTTTTGTCCGATATATGGTTGTATATGATCTTAAAGCTAAAGGAGGAGACTAAGTTATGATTACCAAGTTTAAGAATCAAGCAGGATTTACCTTGATTGAAATGCTGATAGTCATTGTTGTGCTGGGGATCCTGGCCATGATAATTATTCCCCAGATTACAGTCTCCACCGAAGACGCCAAGGTAAGTACGCTCCAGACCAACCTGAGCGGCGTTCGCAGCGCCGTCGAGACCTACTACGCCCAGCATGCAAGCACTTATCCCGGCAGGAATAATACAGGTGCCGCCGGTACTACCGGAACTGATGGTGCTGCAGCACTTGCATTTGTCGCCCAGCTTACGCAATATACTAGTGAAGCCGGACTTATCAGCACTACCAAGGATACAACCGTATATAAATACGGCCCCTATATCAAGGGGTCGGCATTGCCTAATAATCCTTTTACCAGTACCAGCACCCTGGTTTGTGATTTTGACGAAGCCGTTATTACGACCAGGAGTCCAAGCGGTACAGGTGAGGCTTGGAGATGCTTTCCCATAACCGGAGTTTTTATCGCCAATGATACTACGGCTCATGCTGCTTATTAAGTACCGATTTTCACGGGCACTTTAACCGGCAAAATTATACCCTAATCACGTATCTTTGACAGGATAACAGGCCCGGCCCTGGCTGTCACCTAAACTGACAGGTTCGGCGATGTTTAGCAAGTCACACCAAGCGATTGCGCCACTTCTTTGGGTCCCGGGATGCATGGAAGATGCAGTAGACGGTCACCTTCCCACCAGTGTACTCGTAAGATGGCGTATGGAAATCGCCTCACAAATGCCCGACGATACTCCTCGTGGGCTTTAGCGTGGAGGTCAGGCATGCGACAAATTGCCTGAATACAAGCGTCCACACAGCCGAGAAACTCTTCCCCCAAACCAGGTCGACGATCTTCGTACCAACCATATGCCTCATCGACGTCCTGTTGTGCTTCCGGCGCGATTATTAGTTCAACGGCCATAGCGACTTCGAACCCTGCGTTTTACATCGTCCCACGAAAGACCCGAAGTCGGGTTGTTCATCAAATTGGCCTTTCGACGAGCCAACTCCTCCTTTTGCCATTCATATACAGGAACCTCTGACGGAGTAGCCGCCAGATCGTCCCAGAGATCTTCCACCAGTTGTAGCTTCTCTGGTGGACTCAGATCGAATATGGAAACAGTATTTAAATTCATTGTTACCTCCTGATAGTAGGGCAATCCCAACGTTCGAATTGATTGTTTCAGTTGCCAACCTGCAAGTTATATCTTGTCCGCCGAACGTGGCTAATCAGCCGCTGGAAAATCAATATTTAAACCGGATAGATACATTCGTTGCACCTTTGCTAAATTATGCCATATTAATTCTAAAAGATAGGTTTTTACATCTTTTTCAATATTATCAATTCTTTCAAAAATTTCATTTAAAGCAAATTTTCGTTCGGAAAAATCTTGATTTAAGTGCACAAAGTCTTTTAATAATTCTTTGTCCTTCTTCGGATGAATACCAACATATTGTGCCGTTATTGATATAGGGGCAATTCTTATCCATCTTCCGGCAGATAAGATTCAGATACCTGATAACAGGCATCTTGTCAACCACCGGGTTTTATCAAAATGTACGACTTTTCAGGAAATTTAGGCGCAGACCACCTGTCTTGTCGAGAGCAAATTTTGTTGATTGGAGGATTGTCTATAAAGATTTTCAGCATCCTTTTATCGGCCATTTCAAATCATCGAAATCCCAGAAATAGGGTTCGATTTCCGGGCGTGTATCCGGCCGATCTTCCATATCAAAGCTCCAGCATTTCCGGTTAAACGCGAGACAGGTGTCAGCCACCACTCCACCGCCTGCCATGGGATCAAACACCAGATCGTTCTGATCTGAAAAATAATACTTGGGAGATTTAAGAATGGAGCGGGCAATGTTGCGGTGAAATGGTGCGACTTTTTAAGCCCTTATGCCGAATTAGTCATGACTTTTTCGGATTCTATAACGAAAAAGGTTGTGCCCAGCCTGTCCCGCCTTGCGGGGTTGGCCCGTAATTTCAGAACTCCTGACCTGTATACGTAATTTCAACGTGATAATAAGGTTTAGTCGTAATTTCAGATGCAACAATTTGAACATCGAACATCTAACGTTGATGCATTCGTGAAAAGTCATCAAGCTAAGAAAGCACATATTTGTAACTTGTAAATATTAGCTTACATTTTTGTAATAGATCTATTGAGATT
>JACNIG010000373.1 GCA_014383215.1 Candidatus Desulfatibia vada
AAGGCAGTTATGTTGTCAGTTTAATTATGTTGTTAGTTTAATTTCCCTATAATTCCATTTTATTCCGAAGGATTTAAAAAATCCATATAATTCTTCTAGTTCGCTTTTCCCATTTTATTCTCCTGTTTACTTCAAATTATTTTCACCTGTTAATATAGTATCATAAAATCGTTTTCTCATAGCTATTAAAGGAGAAAGCGATGCCAAGAGTGCCGACCCGAAAACGTCCCTGTCGTATTTGTAGACGCTGGTTTTTGCCCAACCCACGACTTAAAAGCCGTCAAATGACCTGTGGTGATTCTTGCTGCAAAACGGAGTGGCACAGGAAAAAATGTGAGGAATGGAACAGAAGAAATCCTGATTATTTTAAGGCCAACTATCTGCAAAAGAAACTGGAGGCTGCCGGTCACGGCGCCGGGACATCAAAAACCCCGACGGCAAAAAGCAGCCCCGGCAAGACTTTGAAAAGTCGGATGAAGACGGGTCTGCCCCTTGAGTATGTTCAAGAGGTGATCGGAATCCAACAGCTCATCATTGTTGAGTATCTGGCACAACTACTCAATCGGCGTTTTGCCAAAACAATGACCCAAAGCTTTCCTGCAAGCGCACTCCAAGCCGACCAACTACCCGCCATGGTATTTTCAAGAGGTGATCCGACCTTAATGTCTTGTAATCATTGACGATCCACCCAGACTACTCAGCGAATGTTTTTAAGAGGTGATAAGGTTACAACTTGTTGAATATACAATAGAATCGAACTAACTACTCCACATAACGTTTTCAAGATCCGTTCGACATTCGACCACGATTTTGGATATAGCTTTTCAATATAAACGGAAAGGGATCGACCATGATAAAGAAAAAAGTTCTCAACCCCGAACAGATCAGACGCATTGATGGCGGCTTTAGCTTTATTCCTCATCGGTTTCTCACCGATGGTTTTTTAGCCTCTTTGAGTCAAAAAGAGCTGCTGTTGTATCTGTTCCTTACTTTAGCTTCAGACCGTAACGGCCTTTCATTTTACAGCTATGATGCGATCTGTACGCTGTTGCAGTTGAACCTGGACCAATATGTCGAAGCCAGAAACAGCCTTATAGACAAAGATCTGATCGCCTTTGACGGCACGCTTTTTCAGGTGCTTGATTTGCCGCCTATACCAGCAGAAGGCTTATCACTAAAACCTGCCCTCGATTCTGATCGGGTAGAGGATCTGTCTCCTATTTCACAGCTTCTCAAACAAACATTTAAGGATATTTAGCAGACGGCTAAAGAACCATGGACATGCCGGTTAACAATACCATGCTTGAGCAAGCCACCAGTGATTATCTGCTGTGGATGGTATCAAACGGATATTCTCCTAAAACTATGGAAAGTTATGAGAGGGTACTGAAGCATTTTCTCGTTTTTATAAGCCGCAGGGAAATTGCCTGGAGTGATATCTTTACATTAGACACGATGCAAAACTTCCAAAAAGGCAGAAGCAAAGCAACTGCACATGCAGTCAGAGGAATTTCTCGTTATCTTTTTCAGCAAAACCGAATCTTCCGGCCTATAGAAAAGAAAGAGTGTCGACTGCCGGAAATCTATGAACAATATCTAATCTATCACAGCAAAATCCGACAAGCTGATGATAGGCGTATCAAACATATTCGAAGGGTGCTGGGCCCTTTTCATGCTCACCTTAAACGGGCAAACATCAATCTTTCAACATTAACCATTGAGCAGATAGATGCGTTTTCATCCGAGTTTAATTCCCGGTTTGCTCCACAAACCCGTAAGTTGTACCGCTCTTACCTTCGCGGCTTTTTGAGCTACTTATATCATGAACGTAAGATGCTCAAAAAGGATCTTGCTCCCCTTGTGGTTGGCGCACCGATGTTTGCCCAGGCCAAACCTCCCATGTTTCTGCGTCCGTATGAAGTTAAACGATTGTATGACCGTATGGATATATCTTCTCCAACAGGCCTTCGAACCTATGCCATGCTCGAGTTGGGCTACAAACTGGGACTACGCCCCAAAGAGATATGTTTGATTACGTTGGATGACATCTCCTTTCGCGAAGGGGAATTAACCCTCAATGATCGAAAAAATACAAATCCCATCAAACTGCCTTTGCCTGAAAGCACCCTCAAAGCCATAGCCGCTTACGTAATCGGCGCCCGGCCCAAAAGTGATCACCGCGTCCTTTTTTTAGGCCTTAAAGCTCCTTATGGTCCAATCACGGCTGCAATGGTTAATCATCATCTCAAAATCGTTATGCGTAAGGCCAACCTGCCTTCAACAGCCTACTGGCTACGGCACACCTATGCTCAAAATCTTTTGGAGGCAGGCGCATCCATTTATGAAATCAAGGAAATGCTGGGCCATGACAGCATCGAATCTTCTCGAAAATATCTTCACATTCACATTAAACTCATGCGAAAGGTGCTCTTTGATGAAGAACTTTGAAAGTTTTCTGGCCTCCCAGCTTAACGAGTTTATCGTGTATCGCCAGAATTTGGGATATGCCACAAAAAACATATTGTCTCATCTGAAAACATTTGACCGGTATGTTAAGGAGAAAAGGGTTGCCCCGGGTTTACTTCCGCCTTCCTTTTTCCTTGAGTTTAGAGCGGCGCTTAAAATAGAATCAGGTTCAATCAATTCAATTCTTTACACGGTACAATACTTCTTTCAATATTTGCTGCGAAAGGATGATTATACGCAAAACCCCGTAAAGGGCATCCCTCCGCTACCGGAAAATGCGTTTGTACCTTTTATCTTCTCTCCGGAACAAATCGATCAATTACTCGATGCTGTCTGCAAACGAATCCGCAAAACCCCAAAACTTTTTTTCAAAGATCTAAGCGTATATATAGCCATCTCGTTGATGGCCCGCTGCGGACTCAGAATAAAAGAACCCTTGTGGCTGCGGCTTAATCACTATCGATCCAGAGAAAGAACCATTTATATTGAAAAAACCAAATTCAAAAAAGACCGTCTGATCCCTGTCCCCAAATCTGTGGCAGCAGACATTGAAAACTACCTGGCCGTGCGGCATACCTTGCGAGCAGAAGATCAAAATCCATACCTGTTAGCAAGCTTTCAACTAGGCAGATTAAGCGACAATAGGGTCCGATTTGTCTTTCATCAGGCGGTCAAAGATATTGGCCTTCATCAACCCAGACAAATTATCGGCAATACCACCTTTGCTTCACCAACGCCACATAGCGTCAGGCACAGCTTTGCCGTTAATACCTTAAAAAGCACAAAAGAACGAGGCATACCCCCTGACAATGCACTGCCGGTGTTAGCTGGTTATATGGGGCATAAAAAATACAAGCATACGATAAAATATCTGAAACTCGTAGATGCACAACAACGTCATGGGCTGTTTGCTTTTGCCACCTCAAAACAAGAGGATATATGAAACTTAAATCCTGTATTTATCAATTCTTCGGTAGTTATCTTCCCCGCATAAAGGGAAGCCGTGAGCAAACCATTAAAACTTACCGGGATGCCTTTAAACTTTTTCTGCCTTTTGCAGCAAAGCACCTTTCCATCAAAATCGACTCTCTCAGAGTTGACCATTTGACTGTCGACTTAATTCTTTGCTTTCTCGATCACCTCGAGGCAGACCGCGATAATGTCGCTACAACACGCAATCAACGCCTGGCGGTCATAAAATCACTGGCCAAAATGATCCGATTTATGTATCCGCAAAAACGCCATATTGCCGAAAGAATCCTAAATATCCCCCAAAAACGCACCCAAAAAAAACTTATCGGCTTTTTGTACCCCGATGAAATCCTAAAAGTCTTTCAATGCGTCAACCTTATAAAAAACAATGGCTTTCGTGATTATGCCCTCCTGCACCTGCTTGAAGACTCAGGCGCCAGAGCCAGTGAAATCGCAACCCTGAATCTGGATTATTTTGACTCTCAAAAAAAAACTTTGATCATTCTGGGGAAAGGCAATCGCTATCGACAAATAGAATTAAAACCAAAAACGGTTCAGCTTATCAAGCTATATATCGCCAAATACCGGCCTGTTCCAAAACCGTTGTATCAACACCGCTTGTTTATCAACCAACGCAAAACAGAACTTACCCGGCACGGTATCTATCAAATCTGTAAAAAATATCTTCACAAAGCCATGAGCACCAAGCGTCTCAAAAATATCAATCCGGCACACAGTTTTAGGCATAATGCCGAGTTCCGGATTATGCCGAGTG
>JACNIG010000271.1 GCA_014383215.1 Candidatus Desulfatibia vada
CTTGCAGCGCGAGATGAATTCAAATAGGGATAAGATAATAAACTTATGAATGCCCAAGAATATTACCGGCAAGTCATCGACCGGCTGAAAAATTGTTACCAGTTCAGCCATTATGTGATTGTGGCGGGACTGGAGCTTGTTGCCCAAGGGTATGATCCCGCTTTTCCGGCGGCAGCAGAACCGGTCAACCAGCTTGAAACCCTGACCCTTCAAAAAGGATTTCAGGTGCATATTCCTATTATCGGAGAGCGGTCCCAATCCGTGCTGATGCCGATTGATTTTGAAATCTTTCTGGCGGAAGAAAACCACAAGCTGTATGCAGACCCGGTCGCCCAGAATAAACTTTTCGATCAGACGATTCCGGTTATCCATTTTCTTGAAAACTTTTTCCGCACAAGGGGTATGCCGTATCTTTTGGATTACACTCCTTCGGGTGCCCACATCTTATTTCAAAATCTTTTGGGATATCGGGCGACCGCCGAATTGCAGAAAATCGGTTGTCTGGAGAACGATCTAATTAAGGCCTGTAATTACATCGATCCCAATGACATCCGGCGATGGTATGGGATTTCACCGGATGCGGCCCGGGTGTTCGGCGGGCTCGGCAAAATAGCCGAATATATTGCCCTGCTTACCATGGGGGCGTTTAAGGAAAACACATCAAACGGTCTGCTCCCGGTTACCATTTCCGATGTTCATGACCGCTGCCTTAACTTTGACAATTCCTGGAGTGAAGGATCTCCGTTTATGCGCTCCATTCGAAGCCCTTTCAGCCTGCACAAAAAAAATCAGGAAAAATACGGCAAGTACCACCAGCCGCCCCTTGTGGATGTGATCGGAACTTACTTCGACGGCCATACGGCTATTGAAGAGCCGAATATCAATGTTATTCTGGAGTGTATGTGGGACCTTGAAAAAGCAGCCAACAACGCCCAAAGGTTTTCCGGCTTCATTCCCTGTTCCAATGAAACCTTGATCGATTTTATCGGGGAGTACAAATCGTCCGACCTTTATGGTTTTCACCAGGATTTTGACAATCAGGAAGACATACCCAAGGGACTTGCTCTTGATTACGCCAAAAAGGAGGGAAACATTCCGGAGTGGACCAGAAGCATCCTTTACGACCCTAATCCCTCGGCACTTCAACCTCAAAAAATGATAGGGCTGGTTTACGACTTTCTGATTCACGCTAACTGGAAGCCCAAACACATTGCCAACGTGCTGCGGGATCTCTATCAAAACCCTGCATTTAATTGGACCCAGGATTTTATTAAGTATCCGGCCGAAGCAAAAGCCAATTTCTGGGCCAGAACCTATAGCGCGACGGCCCTCTGGCAAACGGGAAGGCTATGCGTTTAAACGGGACTGCGGGGATAGTAATTTTAGCCCGCCGGAGAGGAGGAGAACATGTTTCAAAAGATTTTATATCCAACCGATTTTTCTGATGTATCGCAAAAGGCATTGGATTATATAAAACATTTAAAAGAAGCGGGATCAAAGCAGGTGGTAGTTTTGCACGTCATTCATGAACGGATGACTGAAGCTTTGTATTGGCATGCCTTAGGCGATAGCCTTATCAAAGAGTGGAAAAAAAGCGTCAAAGATGGAGTAAACCAATCATTGATGGACATCGAAAAAGAACTAAAAGAATGTGCCTTTGAAGTTAAGACTATAATAAAAACCGGAATTCCACTGAGAGAAATATTGCAGGTTGAAGAGGAGGAAGACGTCTCTGTTATTGTCCTTGGATCTCATGGAAGGACCAATATGGAAGAAATGTTCCTGGGTTCTGTGTCGGAGAAAGTTATACGAAAATGCAAAAAGCCTGTATTGGTTATTAAAAGATAAAAAGAACAGTCATTAGATAGCAATCCCGCAACGGCCCATATGTTTATCGTCAATCCTGTGTCAGGGCGGGGCCTGATGGCCTTGTTTTCTGCACATCCGCTTCTAAAAGAACACATCGCCGACTCAGGAGAATTCTCGGGTCGTAGTGTTATTTAGATCCCTATTATGGGCGAAAGGAATTTGAGTAAGTTATCGAATAACCGATCACTGCGGGGCGGTTTAGGCAAACAATAAAAATCTCGTGTGCCTTAATTGCGCACGGAGATATTTTAAGCCTC
The DNA here is from genome assembly GCA_014383215.1 of Candidatus Desulfatibia vada. Taxonomy (GTDB): domain Bacteria; phylum Desulfobacterota; class Desulfobacteria; order Desulfobacterales; family UBA11574; genus Desulfatibia_A; species Desulfatibia_A vada. Next base: position 2,127 of record JACNIG010000271.1, read on the forward strand.
TGTGTTTCGGTATAGAATCATGGTTTTATTGCAAACCTCTCAAATCATTGGTATCAAATCATTGGAAGGTGATGTAATGCCAAGTCAAGGTTCCGTCAACATATCTGATCGGCCCTCTGCATCTGTCCGGGCCGAGTTGACAGCGCCCGGATCCCTCACCATCGAGATTGCCGGCCGGCTGGACTCAACCAGTACCGGTTATGTCTGGCGCGAGACCCACCGCGAGCTTGACCGCACATCGCCGCGACAGGTTGTCATTGATGCTTCCGGCATCGAGTACTGTGACGGTTCCGGCATTGGATTGCTGTTTCAACTGCGCCGGCGCCTTCAAAAAACCGGTGGCGTACTTGTTCACGGTACCAGCCTCCCATGGAAGGTCGGATTAAAATGGTATGGCGGAACATTACCGGCACGTTTCCTGAAAATACGACACTATTACCCGCTGTTTCGTTTCGCGGTTATTTCTATAAACCAGGCCTTGAGTGTTTTAAAAAGGCCTGTTGGTGCTTATTGTACAACGTTGATAACAGCTCGCCGGTTCAGCATTCGGCCTATTTTGGTGAGATTGCTGACCGCCGGCATGGTCTCTCCATAGCCGATTGTCTCCATTCGCGTACTTTCGATGCCTTTACCGAGGAGGTAATCGTATACAGCCTTGGCGCGACGCTCGGAAAGTTTCTGATTATAGGCTTCCGGGCCGCCCCAGTCGGTATGGCCTTCGATGACGATGTGAACGTCAGGTTGTTTGAGCAGCGCGTCGGCCGCATCATCCAGAAAGGCCGCCCATTCCTGATCGAGAGTGTATTGGTCGAAATCGAAAAGAATGTCTTCCCGCAACAGGTCGTCTATGGTTACCTCCGGCATGAGTACCGGGGGCGCGAAAAGTTTTTGGAGTTCTTCGTCCGAAATTACCATGTAGAAGACTTCGGCCAAAAAACGATTCAATGCCGCGGTATCCGATAAGATGTCCATCCCTTCAGTATAGGCACAATTATTGACCTCGCAAATGTCCCTTAAGGTTTGTCTGCCCTTGTCACGATCCGCTATGGAGATGGCATGGAAGCATATATTGCCGTAGTTATTATATATTTCTTTGGCCGCCCTCAGGGGGTCGTCTGTTATGTCTGCGATGCCGTCGGAGACCAAAATGATGGCGGTTTTTCCTTGAAACAAAGGGATGTTTTTTGCGGTATACCGTATAGAGGCGCCCAAGGGTGTTAGATTCCCAAAAATTTCTCCTTTTTCAGCCAATTGATTGATGGCAGTCTTAAAATTGGTTCGATTGTAGACCTCGGGCCCCACCAACGTTTTGTCAGGCGCAAATACTTGTATGGCACCGGTGTAGCCCAGTTCAGGAATGCGTTCATTGACTTTGAAAAGAACTTCTTTGGCAAGCGTTGCTTTCTTTTTTTTTGTCTGGCCAAAGTTTTTAAACATGGATCCGGATTGATCCACAACGATGATGAAGTTGGTAATCTTGGGTATTAATATGGATTGTGCAGCATGTACACCGAAAGGGCAAATCAAAACCAATACCAAACCGATGACGAACACATTTTTACTTAACGTTTTCATGATATGCCTCCCTTTCGCTACTAAACGTATAACAAACATTCCATAAGTGGAAACTAAATTTTGGTTGGTTTAATCAATACTCCAGTTTAAATAGTAAAACAAAAACAGCATGTCAACAACCGCTTTTGATGAGCTATTTCTGTATTCAGAGGAACATCATTCCGTTGACTTTAGATTATGACAATGCTTAAAAGAAACATATTGCAACGACCAAATGAAAAAAATAAAAAATAATTTTATTTCGCAAAAAATAGTACCCAAATCTTGCGCAGACAATCTTGAAACGAGGTAAACATTATGGATTTATTAAGGATATGCATCAGGCGTATTAAAGTCGCGTTTTAATTAACCCGGCGCATTTCCGATTAAACGGCCTCGACTGTGCAGCCATGGTTGTTTTGCTCTGTCTATCTCTGTGGTTTGTGCTACCCAACGCTTTGGCGGCCAAACAGGTCCCTGCTGCGGGCAACCAGCACGAGAACTCTCTTGAGATTGATCCGGGCAGTATAGATCTCAAAATCAAGGAGATCAAAAAAAGATTGACCCAGTCTCTTGCCGGCGAAAGCGAACAAACAGCCCGGCAGTTGGGCGTAACTCTTTTCCAGTTGCAGGAGCGTACCGCCAAGCTTCGGGATTTAGAAACCATTTATCAACGCCTGATGACGGCCTTGAATAAAAAGATTATTCTAGAAAAATGGGTGCGGCAACATCTTCACTTTGATGAAGCCGATTTAAAAAAAACAGCTTGAAAACCTTGAAAAAACCAGGAGAGAGCTGCAAACCCGACTCAAAAATCAGCTTCGGGATCAGATTAAGGTGGAGACCGCCTGGACCCAGGCTCAACAAAAGGCAACAAATGCCCAAAAAGATACCGAAATTGTTTTGGCCAAGGCCGTTTTAGAAAAGACAGAAGCCGGACGAGAGGCTTCCCGGCGGCGTTTAGAACAAACAGAAGAAATGCTTTCAGCTTTTAAATCAACAACGGACGAAATTTGTGCCCCTTGACGGCGATACCGTCGTCGCCGCCCGCTATCTGAGTATTTCTTGCGGCGATTAAAAGGCCATTTTCAATACATGCACCGTGCCGGTATCGGTTTCCCGGATCTGGAGGCGCACCTGCTTGGCTGATCCGGCTTCTGCCGGAAAGAACAGAAAACCGTAACCCAAAAGACCGGGTTTAACGGGTTTGTTTTCGAGAGATTTTTCCTGCAAATCGGAAATAATATCCCGGCGTGCGTCTTTAGAGCCGAATCCTTTAGCGCCACCAAGAGTGGCCCCGGCAGCACCGCCCACGGCCGCGCCCTTGCCGGCGGCCTCGGCGACATTCGAGCCGGTCACAATTCCGATAGCCCCTCCGACCAGCGACCCGGCAGCCGCCCCCAAAAAGCCGCCATAAGCCCCTTCTTTAAAGATTTTTTTGGTCTCGGCATATTTGGTGGCCCGCTCGTAAGCAATTTTGTTGTTCAAAATCGGCCACAGGTTTCCCTTGTTGTCTTCCAGAAATGTCTGGTGGCCGACGATTTCAAGCGGATGCGGCCCCTGATTGTCGAACACGACCTGAACCGGCAGCATGCCGGCACCCAAAACATCAAATCCAAAGGCTTCCTTGGCTACTTTGGCATCGGCGAAGGCTTTGGCCCCGATCTGACAACCCTCTATCTCTACCACGTTCGGATACGCTGCCGGTGTTTGCAGCGACAGCGGCTTGGCCTTGTAGCTGGTGGAACAGCCGGCGGAAAGCAGGAATAAAATGATGGCTATAATTGTTAGGTTTCTTTTCATAATCTCTTCTCCTCGCCCCGTCCTAAAAGACGGGGTTTCGCCATGGTGGAAAGTGCTTGGCGACGGGGATTACGCCGCGCAAAAAACGCTTTTCATCCAACACTCCGTTTTTTCTATACTACCATATAATTGACATTATAACACAACAACGATAAAAAAGATATATGATGAACGCACATATAAGGAGGGCAAGATGAAAGTCTTTAGAAAAATCATGGCGGCATGTGACCTGTCACAATATTCGTTTCAGGCCATCAAACATGCCGCCGAACTGGCTGAGAGCCTGAAGGCCGCACTGATCATCGTCAATGTTATCAACCAGCGGGATGTTGTGGCCGTGAGCGAGGCCATGGCCAAAATAGTAGCGATCAGAGACGATTTTTACATATCACCGGAAGAATACATCGAGGGTATGAAGGAAGATCGCACCGCTGAAATCAAAAAACTGGTCGAAGCGGCGGAGTGCGAGCATTTGGTGGTAAAGATCATGTTTCGCAAAGGTGTACCGTTCGAAGAATTAATCGCAGCCGTAAAAGAAGAAAGCGTCGACTTGCTGGTTATGGGCACCAAAGGCCGCAGCAACCTTGTCAGTGTTCTTTTAGGTTCAACCGCCGAGAAGATGTTTCGCCATTGCCCGGTGCCGCTGCTGAGTGTTCGACCCCAGAAATCGTAGTCAAAAGCACGTCAGTGCTTAAGGCGTTGCTTTTGCCGGCGTCCCGTTTACACACGACAGGGAGGCTTTTTAAATACCGCTGGAATGTTTTTCGTAAAGAATCCCGAAAACCATTTATAAATTTTGTTTCCAACAGTATTGAAAGGACGGCATGTTAAGATTCTTTTTTAAAAAAGAGCACCAGCTCGAAACCCTGATTTACAGTTACCTGGAAAACCTCGAGAGCGTCCACAGTCATTTTGTCAAGGGGCTGAACCTCTGCCTGGATGCGGGCGCCTGCGATGACTTTACCTTCATAGCGAATCAGACCCACAAGTTTGAATCCAAAGCCGACGATATCCGGGAGGAAATCAATCAGCTCATGTACAGCAAGGCTCTGATACCCGAATCACGCGAAGATATCACGGGGCTTCTGGAAGCGATTGACCAGATACCGCGATACTTCGAGCTTATATTGAACATGATTCAAACGCAAAAGCTGGTCATACCCGAGTTTCTGGTTGCTGATATCAAAGAGCTCATACGTGTATCCATCGAGAGCTGCAGCCTGATGATCAAACAAGTTGACATTATGCTGCAAAAAAAAGAGGGCATCCGCGCTTTGATGGCGACCATCGACCAGAACGAAAGCCATTGTGACCATATTGAACGCCGTATGATTACCAGAATATTTGATTCGGATCTCGATCCGTTTCAAAAACTCCAATTAAAAGAGATGGTTGTTGTCTTGGGTGAAATTTCGGACGAGGCCGACCGGGTCTCCAAACGCATTAATATTATTACCATGAAAAGGCGGGTGTAATGCTGTCTCTTTTAGGGGGGATTTTTCTGGGATGGTCCTTAGGTGCCAATGACGTTGCCAATGTCTTCGGTTCAGCCGTATCCTCCCGAATGGTAAAATTCTGGACCGCCGCTGTTTTGGCTTCTATTTTTGTTCTGTTAGGTGCGCTCCTCGAAGGGCAGGCCGGCATTGAAACCCTACAGGGTTTAACCGACTTGTCGCTGAAAAAAGCGGTTATTTCTTCGGTCGCGGCGGCTGTTACGGTGACCATCATGACCATTTTAGGCCTTCCGGTTTCCACATCTCAGGCGGTGGTCGGTGCCATATTGGGGGTCGGTATTCTGAGCAAGCACGTGAATGTAGCGGGTCTGGAAAAGGTAATCGTATGCTGGCTGGGAACGCCCGTGGGCGGTTTCATTGTTGCGATATTCCTGTACAAACTCATGGCGGCCATATACAATCGCCTTCCCGTCGATTTGTTCGAGGGCGACATGCTGATCCGCTCCGGTTTGATTGTCGCCGGATCGTATGCCGCCTATGCCCTGGGCGCCAACAATGTGGCCAACGTAACGGCTGTTTTTGTGGGTGCCGGCCGATTGAGTGTATTTGGGGCCACCCTCATCGGCGGCCTTAGCATCGCACTGGGCATTCTGACATTCAGCCGGGGGGTTATGGAGACGGTGGGAAGGAAGCTGGTTCGGCTGGATCCATTTTCGGCGCTGATCGTCGTTTTGGCCGAAGCCGTTACCGTCCACTTTTACACCGTTGTCGGTGTTCCAGTCTCCACCTCCCAGGCAGTGATCGGTGCGATCCTGGGCGTGGGAATTGTCAAGGGTATCAGCACGGTAAACCGGCGGACCCTGCTGAATATACTTATCGGCTGGTTTCTCACGCCGGTAATCGCCGGCGTTATATCCCTGTCTCTTTTTATCATCGTTCATTTGCAATACGTTCCGGTCTAATCGTTGAAAATACGGAGCAAGTTGGAATGAAAATGCTCAAATGGGCACTGCTCGAACTTCACGTTCTGGCGGCACTGGCTGCCGCCGGACACGCGCTTCTTTACAAACGAGATCCACGGGCGGCCTGGGGTTGGATCGGGGTTTGCTTATTTTTTCCAATTGCAGGACCATTGTTCTACTTTCTGTTCGGCATCAACCGCATCCGAACGCGGGCCCGCAAACTCGAACAGAAATCACCGTTTCGGATCACTGTCGGATACGAAAGACCCGAAGATGAAGAAGATGTATCCTTGAGCATTCTTGCAGCTCCGGAATTTTCAGAGATCGCGCAGATATCCGAAGCGGTGACCAAGAGGCCGTTAGTGGACGGCAGCCGCATCGAACCGCTGCACAACGGCGAAGAAGCCTACCCGGCCATGATCGCAGCAATTGAAAAAGCCGCAAGAACTCTGTACCTATCCACTTACATCTTCGATACCGACAACACGGGAAGACAGTTCATTGATGCCCTGGTTCATGCGGCTAATCGCGGTGTCGATGTAAGGGTCATGCTGGACGGGGTCGGCGAGTTGTATTCTACTCCCCGGGCTAGAACATTACTGAAAAAGGGCGGCGTCCGCATCTCCCGGTTTTTGCCGCCCAGGCTGATTCCACCTATGCTGTATTTCAATCTGCGCAACCATCGCAAGATTCTGGTTGCCGATGGTCACACCGGCTTTGTCGGCGGGATGAACATCGGCGATCGCCATCTGGTGAACGTTCAAGAGAACTCAGAGCGGGTCGTTGATCTGCATTTTTGTTTGCGGGGTCCGATAGTTTCACAGATCGAACATGTATTTCTTGAAGACTGGTGTTTTACCACCGGCGAGAAAACCGTGCCGATTCCGTCTGCCGAAGATTTTGCCGGAGAGGCGATTTGCCGAACCATTGTGGACGGTCCCAATGAAGATCTGGACAAGCTCGCCTCAATCCTGCTGGGTGCCATTTCTGCGGCGCGCGAAAGGATTTTTATCATGACCCCGTACTTTCTGCCTGCGCGTGAAATGATCACCGCTTTGCAGATCGCCGCGTTACGCGGCCTGGAGGTGGCCGTTTTGCTGCCGGAAAAAAGCAACATACCGTTTGTCAATTGGGCTACGCGTAATATGCTGTGGGAGATCTTACAGAGAGGCGTTCGGGTCTATTACCAGCCGCCGCCCTTCGTACATACCAAACTGTTTATCGTGGATGACTATTACGTCCAGATCGGTTCCGCCAACATCGATCCGCGCAGCCTGCGCCTCAATTTCGAACTGGCCGTTGAGATTTACCACAAGCCGACGGCTGCACTCCTCTCCTCACACGTCCTCGAAAACATTAAACGGTCACGGGAAGTCTCGCTTAAAGAAGTCTATGACCGCCCCTTGTCCATCAGGGCCCGCGATGCTCTTGCATGGCTGTTTTCCCCCTACCTTTGATTTCAAGGTTGTTTGCTCCGTTGAAAGCTTGTGGGGGTAATTACAGTAACAATATAAAATCCAGAGTCCGTTATTGAGTGCAATTAAAAAAGGAGGGCTCCGATATGAACCAAAGGAAATGGATACTATTTATGATATTGATTTGCATTTGAAACATTGGTAATTTATCGATAACATACCTTTAGAGCAGCTTGAAACTGTAAATTAACAGGTAAACAAATAGTATATGACCATAAAACAAGCAGTTGAGGTCCTTAATATTCAACCCGAATATTTCAAAAGAACAACATGGTACCCCAATGAAGAAAAAAGACCGCCGGCACTTAAGTTTACTCTGTGATATCAGCGAACTGGCTGCCCTTTTAATCGGAAGCGAAAATATCCAAAGTTTCTTTCAGCTTGCAGTTGAGCTGGTTGCCCGCCACATGAATGCCGATGTGTGCTCCATTTACTTATTCGATGACGTCTCCCAGGAGCTTGTGCTGAAAGCAACCAAGGGATTAAATCCAGAGGCGGTTGGGCAAATCCGGATGAAAATTGGTGAAGGCCTGGTGGGTACTACCTTCAAGCAACTTAAACCCTTGAATGAGGAATATGCCAGCAGCCATCCCAATTTTAAATATTTTAAAGAAGCCCGGGAGGATCCCTTTCACTCATTTCTTGCTGTACCAATTGCCAGAAGAGAAGAAAAAATTGGTGTTCTGGTAGTACAACATCGGACACGCAGTTTTTTCAATGAGATTGATGTGATTGCCATGCAAGCAGTTGCATCACAATTGGCCGGGGCCGTTGGAAATGCACGGTTGCTGGTCGGACGCATTCGGCTTCGAGAAGAACAACTTCCTTTCCACCGGATCCCAGAGCACCTTAAATACGTCATAGGAGAAGTTGCATCTCAGGGTTATGCATTTGCTCAGGCAACAACATTTGATAAACGTCAAGGAGCATTGGTTTCTATCGAAATTGATACCGACTCCGAATATTCACTGGAAGATTTTCACCAGGCACTCCAGGCCACTGCAGCCCAGCTGCAGGATCTCCAGTACCGGTTTTTCCAACGGCTGCCCGAAAGTACCGCATTGATTTTTACAGCCCATTTGATGATTCTCAAAGATGTACGGTTCGCGGGAGAAATGGAAAATCTTATTAAAAGCGGTGTGCCCCCGCCTGAGGCAATCAAAAGCGTCATGCAGCGTTACGTTGAACTGTATTCATCGAGTCCGCATCCCCATATCAAAGAGAAAACCCATGACGTCCAAGATCTCGCCGGAAGAATCTTGAGAAATCTGATACACGGTATAGAGGAGGATCCTTTTTTAAGTGAGAATCGAATCGTTATCGCTCGCGAGCTCTATCCGTCGGACGTTTTGAAACTTGCTTCCGAAGATATCAAAGGTATTATCCTCGTGGGCGGCGGCGTTACCACTCATGTTTCTATTTTAGCCCGTTCCCTTGAAATACCCATGATCATAACCAATCGATCTGAATTACTCTATATTCCTGAAGGAACTCCGGTGGTAATGGATGCAGAAACCGGAGCCATTTATGTGCAGCCTTCAGACGATATAATCCTCAGCTATGAATCACGGAAACAAACAGGGCTGAAGGCCGAAACTTTATACAAAGAGGTGGCGGCTAAGACGTTTACATGTGATGGGGTAAGAATCCGACTTCTGGCAAATATCAACCTTCTTCATGATCTGGTATTGGCCCGGGAGCTAAAAGCGGAGGGGGTCGGCCTTTATCGCACGGAATTTCCGTTTCTTTTTCGATCTGCACTTCCATCAGAGGAAGAACAATATGTTATCTACAAGAAACTTTTTGACGAGATGTCCGGAAACGTTGTAACCATACGCACGCTGGACATTGGCGGTGATAAGCTGCCGTTCTATTCGAATGCCGGAGTCGAAGCAAACCCGGCCCTGGGATTGCGAGCAATTCGTTTTTTGTTCCGACACAGGGAAATCTTCGACCAGCAGTTACGAGCAATTTTACGAGCTGCAGCCGAGGCCGCAAACCCACGGATCATGTTTCCCATGATATCCTCCTTGGACGAGTTTCGTCAAGCCAAACAGGCCGTTTATGACTGCATGCAAGAGCTTGCACAGAAAAAAATGCCGCATCATCAAACTCCTTTTATCGGCGTACTTGTTGAGATTCCCTCGGTGTTAGAAATCATCGACGATCTTGTTGCGGAATCAGACTTTCTATCCATTGGTACAAACGATTTTGTGCAGTATATGCTGGCCGTCGATCGGGCCAATGAAAAGGTAAGTGAGTTTTACCGCCCGGATCACCCGGCCGTTTTAAGAGCGCTTGCCAAAATTTCAAAGGCCGCCAACGGTCAACAAAAGGAGTTATCGATCTGCGGTGAGATGGCCCATGAGCCGGCATACATACCATTTTTGCTGGGCATCGGCGTGCAAATTTTCAGTGTTTATCCGAAATTCTTATCTTCTGTTCAGAAAATAATTAGCGCATTCACTATCTCTGACGCTAAGATGTACGCCGACCAACTGCTGGCGGAAACCACGCTAAAGGGGGTTCGCGAGGCCCTGACACGGTTATCAAAGACGCATAATTTAAACGAATTGAAATAATCAGTGCGACAATGCAAATCATGATGATAAACTTTTCAATCTGATTGATGAAAAGGAATTCGAAAAAACAAAAGGACTGGTGTCTAAAGTGGTCCAGGTCAAAACCGCAGACAAAATGACCGAGAGACAAATTATTGCCAGAGTAAAACATTATTTTTTGGAGGAACGTTTTGGATAAGCTGCTTCTATTGATTAAAGTTATAATAGGAATGCTAAGCTGGAAGACGGCTTTAGATATCTTCCTTATTGCGACGCTGATATTTTTGATTTATCGCACGTTTCGCACACTTGGGACCTGGCGGGTCCTGTTGGGTATTTTAATCGCAGTGACATTTTTTCTGATAGCAAGTCTTTTTGAACTTGAAGGCATAAGTTGGATCTATTCCAATTTGAGTCAGGTCGCTGTATTGGGCGTCATCGTTATTTTCCAGCCTGAAATTCGAAAGGTTTTCGAAAGGGCCGTGTCTTTCCGACGACATGAAGCCGGAAGTAGAGGCACGGACTTATCCTTGCTGATCAGCGACGCCGTATTTGCCTTATCCCAACAAAAGCGGGGGGCGATTATCGTGTTCCCCGGCAAAGAAGCGGTTAAGCCATGGTTAGCCGGAGGCTTTCAGCTCAATGCAGAGCCCAGCCTTCCACTTATCATGAGTATTTTTGATCCAAATTCGCCCGGGCACGACGGTGCCCTGATTGTTGAAAATGCAAGATTTGCGATGTTTGGCATACGGTTGCCGAATTCGAAAAGCAATAATCTTCCAAGGGAGTTCGGAACGCGCCATCAGGCGGCCATGGGTCTTTCAGAAGTGACCGATGCCTTTGTTGTGGTGGTCTCGGAGGAAAAAGGGACTGTTACGACGTTTTTAAAAGGCAGAATACGCAGCGCCGGTGATAAGAACGAACTCTGTTCGAAGATAGAATCTCATTGGAAAAACACGTCATCCTATATTCCGAAGGCGTCCCTTAAACGGTATAAGTGGAAATTACTTCCTGATATTGGTCTCGTTACCATGCTGGCTTTTATTTTTTGGGCGGCCCTGGCCACATCGCATGCCCGGATATTTGAGAGAAGTTTTATCCTTCCAATTGAATATATGTCTATTCCGCAAACTCTGGCCCTTGTTGGTAATAAGCCGACCGAAATCCGGGTTCATCTGGCCGGCCCCAAACAGGAACTTGAGGCCTTCGGAGTTTCCCGGTTGAACGTCAAGATCGACTTGTCTGGTGCGATGGCAGGCAGGCAAACCTTGGCCGTCAGCGAAGAAAGTATGCAACTACCTAAAAAGATACGAATACTTGAAATGGCGCCTTCAAGTTTGTCTATCTCGCTGGAAGAAATTATGCATAATGAATTAATGGTGAAACCTCAGTTGGTCGGCAGACTTCCAAAGGGTCTAAACATTGTATCTATAGAGGTTAACCCCAAAAAGGTAAAGACATCGTATCCAAGCGGCGCAAGTAAAAAAGGTGAAATCAGTTTAATGACCACTCCGATTTACCTGGAGGGCATCAAGGAAGACGCTACGCTTTTCTGCAAAATAATAGGTCCTGCCGACGTGCAACCGGCGGACAAGAGATGGCCCGATGTTCAGGTGCAAATCAAGGTAAGTCCCAAAGGAAAGGAATAGCCGTGGAATTCGGAATCTTAGGCGCCGGCAGCGCAAGCCGGCCGAATTCGACAAGATCAAGTCGATGCGGAAACAATAATACGCAGCCGAACTCAGTGTGGTCCGCGATGGGTTGAATTTCTCTGTAAGTGGTGTGATTATCGCCGATTTAGAAGGCAACATTCGCCATGTCAACAACACCTTTTTAAGACTGCTTGAATATGACGGCAAGGGTGATTTTTACGGTAAAAATGCGGCCGACTTGTTCGCTTCAGATAAGGTCGGAACATTTGCCGATGTTAAGGCCATGATCAACCCGGAGAGCTTGAACCCCAATATGGAAAGCGCAATGAAAAGGGCAACGAAAACGTTGGAATTTTATGTGTATATTGACAATTGGGCCGGCGGTAGATAGAGTTATTTTATAATATGGAAAGGCTTCTTGTAAAGGTTTCATTGCGACGACGAACCTAAAAAGCACAACAGCCGGTTCGCTTCGAATTCCATTTGTTTCCATGTAAAAGGAGGAGTTTATGATGAAACGAGTGTTGGAGATTGTTTTGCTTGGTTTATTGGGCAGCGCTTCTGTTTATCTGATAATTTTAGGATGGACAGGAATCACCGTTCCACCCCTTGCTCGGGCGCAGGGGCTGGATCTGCCGATTCAAAAGATCGCCGTCATGCCCTTCTTGAAAGGCAAGCGCCCTGAAGGCATGGCGGAAATGGTGAGCACTCCCCTGAACCTGCTGGGTTTTGATCAATACGAATTAAGACAAGACGCCGACATGACGTTAACCCGTATCGTTCAGCGAACCGTTTTGAATCGATTCGGTGAAAAGACGGTTTTTCTGGAGGATGTACTGGTGGCCTACGAAAAAGTTATCGCATCCGAACCCCCAAAAACGCCGGGGCTCTTGGCCCAAAAATTGGGGCAAGTCCTTGGCGTCGATTATATCTTTCTGGGAAATGTCTGGCGGTACCGGGATTACAGTGACATGGCTTTCAATGCCCCTCGCGGCGCGTCGGTAGCCTTCAACCTCGTTTTGCTGAAAGTGGCGACCGGACAAAAAGTCTGGAAAGGGACGTTTGACCAAACCCAGCGATCACTGACCGATAATGTGCTGGCCATCAAGGGCTCTGTTAAGCCCGGGCTCAAATGGCTTTCGGCCAACGAGCTGGCGCGCATAGGTGTCAAAGAGGTCTTCAAAAAATTTTCCTATTAGCACGAATTTATCGCCTGTATCAAACGCTCTGTCACCGCAACAACAAACAGCAGCAAAAGGCAAAACAACAGTTTCATCCAGGTGATGCCCGCCAAAACTTCGGCGTTGATCCACCCACCGAATTGAGATGCGGCTTTTTGGCCGAAACGGTCCATACCTTCACTGATATTTTTACCGGCAAGGTCCAATTTTGGGGGTTGTAGATCTTTTTGTGCTTCCGTCGCCGGCCGGCTTGCGTCGGCTTTCAAGGTGCCTTCTTTGCCCGCTTTTTCGGTTTGTCCCAACAAGGCGCCTGACAGGATCAGGCCAAGTGCAAACATAAAAAAACACCCAATATAATGATTCGGCGTATTTTCCAAGCCAGGGAAGCCTTGCATGAAAATTGAAGATTTAAAATCAAAAAGCATCCACGTTCGACAGGGAATCTCATATGAGGAATGCTTGAGAGAACTTAACGAAGGTTATGATATTCTGAAAAAATATCTATTTTCTTTTCATTACCGCCCGCCATCCGGTCGCTGGCTGATATATAGGCGGTAAAGCCTTGCTTATATCCATAGCATGTTCGGTGATGTAAAATGCGTCGGGATCTTCTTCTTTAATAATTGGAATTAGCTTTTTTAGATCACGTCTGCGACAAACGATGTATAGCTCGTAAACAGGACCGGTCATGCCTTCTCCCTGAAACATGGTAACGGGCTGTCCCATTTTTCTGATACGCTCAGTCATTGTCTTTGATTTGGTTTTAGTGATTACACGGAAATTTATTAGCCCAAAAGCAAGTTTTTTTTCTGTTATAATGCCAACCACATTACCCGTCGCATATCCAAAGGCGTAAAAAAATATCAAAATGGGTTTTTCCCTGACTTGATGGATAACAACACTGGCTACCGAAATCCATATAATAATCTCAAATACGGCCAATATGAATGCTATTCCTGTTCTTCCCTGAACGGTGGTGATCATCCGAACGGTTCCAATCGAAACATCGCATATCCGGGCAAAAAAGACGATGAAACCTGTAACTATTGTATGGAGATCGAACATAGCTAAAACCATAATGAACCAGAAGTTTTGTTAATTAAGAAAAAAGACCGGAGGTTCAGGGATATATCCGACATCCTCAAGCCTCCGGTTAAAAGTCCAACAAACAAGTTTATCCAGTTCCGGACGTTATTTTTCGGGTAAAGGAACCATGGGATCGCTCGACCCGATGGAAGTTTTTCTCCTTTTTGTGTAACAAATAGTCCGAAAAGATCTCTTTCTCCGGCCCGGTACTGCAACAAGGATGCCAGATTTATAACATTTTGAATTTTATTTAATTAATTTGATCAAGATAAATCGGAACAGCATCACTATTCACGTGCTGGTACTAAAGGCCCAATCTGCCCCAAACTTGGCAACCATGGATGAGTCATAGTTGGTTGTAATATCAGCATGTTATAAACGCACCTGTATATTTTAAGTCCTTAAATTGAACTGCCCTAGCGAGCGCATTCCCCGTAGCTTGCCGTAGCGTAGCGAAGATCCCGCCCAGCGGGGCTGCGGCCTGCCAAAGGCAGGTAAAGGTTTGCGAGCGAATCAAAAATGGCAGAATTCCTTACAGTATAAGATTCCCTGCACGAAGCTTGATGGAGCGTAGCGGAAATCCCGCTCAGCGGGGCTGCAGGGGGAGCTTTAATCGACTTAAGCCTTGCTGTCCAAGACATCGCATGTCCGGTAGCGCTATCAGCAGGAACCAGTGCGTCCGGTAAATGGTTCAATCGTAATGTGCGTGAGGCAAATAACCTTTAAAACAATAATAATATATAGTTGTTATGTTGTTGGTACAAAGATTGCTTCACCTGTTTTTACAGAACGATTTAATTTGGTAACATAATATTTGCCTTGTTTTTTACGTGGCCATGACAGAGACAACAACTATTCGCGGGATTGTAATACCAGTCGCCTGGGATGAAAAAGGGGATGTCATTTCAGTGGCCATCGCCACTTACCAGGAAGAAAAATATCTGGTGGCGGACAGTTCAACCGGTCGAAGGCTAATCTCCTTATTGAAAAAAAGTGTGGCTGTGGAGGGGGTCATAAAAGATGAAGACACAGATAAAATAATTTACGCTAAAACAATTAGAATAGATCAATATGGAACCCAAGATACAGGAAGAAAAACAAATCAAATAAATGGTAAATAAAAAAATGAAAAAATACATAGGAATTTGGGTGGACCACAAAAAAGCAGTAATTGTCACAAAAAAACGGCGGGAACGATCATATGAAGAAGATGTGGAAATAGCGGTTACTCAAATAAGCTCGGATGTTGAACGAAAAGTACGCCTGTCCGGTGGGTCGCGGACACGGAAGACACCGTGGGGGCCTCAAGAGATTGCCGTGGACAGCAAGATCGAAGCGCGGCAGAAACAGCAGCTTAAAAAATTTTATCACCGAATTATTGAGTTTATAAAAGACGCGGACAAGATCCTAATTATGGGTCCGGGAGAGGCAAAATTAGAACTGAAAAAGGAAATCGAAAAGTCAAAAGCACTAATCCCGAGAATCGTTGGCGTGCACACCAGTGACAAGATGACCGACAATCAAATCGCTGCAAAGGTCAAATCATATTTCGTTCAAAAATAACCGATAGCAGTTGTTGACAACCCGTTGAACAAGAAAAGCCTGCATCTTCGTAAGCAGGCTTTTTTGTTGACACGGGCAACCGTACATGACAATTTCTATGCCAAACCTTACTACAAAAAAAAAGAGACCATCTGTTTTTTAACGATTTTTTATCGATTGTTTTTACAATGAATGTATTGGTCATTTCTTACGCTCAAGATGTCATCAGGTTGATTTCAAAGGCCCTTTCCGATAAGGTGGTTGTGGAACATACCGAAACGGTTTCGACTGCAATCCAGATCCACAAACAAAATCCTTTTGACCTCATCTTCACAGATCTCAACCATCTGCAGGCTGAAATCTCGACCGACAATTTCAGTGAAACTATTCAGCCCTTTAAAAAATCCAATCCCCACGTAAAACTTGTCGTTCTCTCATCTAAAAAAGATATCCGGAAAGCGGTCTTAGCCATCAAGAACGGTGCCGAGGACTACCTGACGCATCCCATCGATGAGGAAGAAGTCCGGCTGGTGTTTACTTCGATTGGGAATATGCGGGTTAAAGACCTCGAACTGGACTATCTGCGCGACCGTTTCTGGAAAACGGATTGGATGGATATCATTCGCTCACGCAACCCTGTTATGCGCGAGATATTTCAACATATTCGATCGGTAGCGCCGACCATCGCCACCGTGCTGCTGCTGGGCGAAACGGGCACCGGAAAGGGATTACTGGCTCAGCTTATTCACAGGCACAGTCTGCGAAACGAAAAACCTTTCATTGCTATTCATTGCGGTGCGATTCCGGACACCCTCCTTGAAAGCGAACTGTTCGGTCATGAGAAAGGCGCATTTACAGGAGCCGATCGTAAGAAGTTGGGCAAATTTGAAATGGCGCGCGGCGGGACCATCTTTCTGGATGAAATCGGAACCATTACCACACCCGCCCAGATTAAACTGTTGCAAGTATTGCAAGACGGCACGTTCAGCCGTGTCGGCGGTACAGAGCAACTGAACACGGATGCCCGCATCATTGCCGCAACCAATGCCGATTTGAAACAGCTTACTGAAAAGGGCCTGTTTCGTAAGGATCTGTATTACCGTCTGAATATTTTTCCTATAGAGATCCCGACGTTAAGGGATCGCCTGGAGGATCTGCCCTATATTATCGACATGTTTTTGAGCAATCTAAATGCCAAATACGGCAAAGGGATCAACAGGCTCCATCCTGCTGTGAAAGAAGGGTTTAAAACCTATGATTGGCCGGGCAACATCCGCGAATTGCAAAACATTCTGGAACGTGCTTATATCCTTGAAAATAGCGACATGCTCGATCTCCAGAATTTTCCACCCGACTTGGTGTTGATCACCCCTTACATTGAAACCTTGCCGGATAAAGAGGAGCTCTCCTTAACTCAAGCCAGGCAAATCGCCACACAAGAATTTGAACGCTCCTATTTAAAAAAACTCCTTAAACAATGCAAAGGAAAAATTGATCTGTCCGCTAAAAAAGCCCAGATCACCACCCGCCAACTCAACAGGCTCATGACCCGCCATGGCATTCGGAAAAACGATTTCAAGGTTTGACCGACGGTCCTGCTTACCCTTCACTTTTTTCTCATCATTACCTTTTTAGACGGGAACCCGCGATTCGACAGGAACCGGGATGTCCGATTACAAACCGGCCTTTTTGCAAACGGACGATCCTTGTCCGAAAATTCACAGCAAAACATGTTTAATTTTTAATAAAATTAACAACTTAATTTCGTCAAGATGAGCACATTGAGGTTTGGCATAAAGATTGCTGAAAGATAGATTGACGGGTTACACAATCGTCAGAGGATACAGTCTCCTCTGTCAAAGGCAATGTAAAAGGGAGGATAATCGATGAAAAAACAAAGGCAAAACAAAACAAAACGGCGCCGCATAACATTTTCATTCAATGCTCCAAAGGCCGGGAAAGTCTATTTGGCTGGAGAGTTCAACAACTGGGACCCCGCCAAACATCCGATGAACAGCGACGGTAAGGGTCTATGGACAAAAACGGTAATGTTGGAGCCGGGAATCTATGATTACAAATTTTTGGCGGACGATAATTGGATGTTAGATACTAAAAACGATCATTCCCGCCTTAACTGTTATGGAACCCTGAACAGTTTGATTACGGTTTCACCTTAGCAGAAAGAAGAATGGGAATTCTGTGGATAAGCTTTTTATGATTTTAAGTCGATAATCGAATACGCCGGCTGAGATAACAGGGGGGATCTCATGACAAAATTCATTGATACATTAACGGTAATTGTGTTATTTTGGAGTGTCTGCTTTTGTGTGTATTCCGTTGCTTTCATTTTGGGTATCGTATAGTTGTTTTTTGCCTAAAAGAAAGATGTGGTTCTGATGAATGTGGGTGTAAAAGAAAAAGTTTAGATTTACGATGATGACCGGTGAAAACGACTTTATACGCCTTCCCGACCGGATTAAAGGGTTGGGAGAACTGGCATCCAATCTCTGGTGGAGTTGGCGCCCCAGGGCTCGAATGCTGTTTAAAATGCTGGATCGCCAGGCATGGAAAGAGAGTAGACACAACCCGGATAAAATGCTGCGCGAACTGTCGGCGGAAAGTTTGTCTGCCGCTGCCGAAAACCCGGAATACTTGCGCCACTATGACGTAGTGATGTCGATCTTCGAAAGTTACATGTCCAGAAAGGATTACTCGCTGGTCAATGGCCCTCTTGAACCGGGGACGGTGGCGGTCGCTTACTTCTCGGCTGAATACGGCTTGCACCGTTCACTGCCGTTTTACGCCGGCGGTCTCGGGTTTCTGGCCGGTGATTTTCTTAAAGAGTGCAGTGATTTGAACATCCCCATGGCGGCTGTTGGGTTTATGTATCCCGAGGGCTATCTTCTTCAGAAAATTCGCGAGGATGGCTGGCAGGAAAATATCAATGAGCCGTTTGACCGTGAGGCGGCCTCGATTTCACGGGTGCTGAGAGAAGACGGCAGCCAGTTTATTGTCAAAGTTCCCATGGTTGATCCGCCCATCTACATAGCAGTGTGGAAAGTTGATGTCGGCTCCAACACGCTTTATCTCATGGATACGGATATCGAACAAAATGATCCCTGGAATCGGTTGTTTTCTGCACGACTTTACTCCGGGGACCTTGAGCAGCGGTTGCGCCAGGAAATTGTTCTCGGTATCGGCGGTGCCGAAATGCTGGAGAAACTGGGAATCCGGTATCGAATGATCCATCTGAACGAAGGCCATGCCGCCTTTGCATTGTTGGAAAGAATCAGGGACTGCATCAATAGTGGAATGACGTTCGAAGAAGCCTTGAAGAACGTAAAAGATACTACCGTTTTTACTACCCACACACCGGTGGCGGCCGGCCATGATGTGTTTCTTTTCCATATGATGGAGAAATATTTTCACCCCTATTGGTCTGATTTGGGATTGGACCGGGAGCGTTTTCTTCAGTTGGGTATCAATCCGAAAAATCCGCAACAAGGGTTCAATATGACCGTTTTGGCGCTGAATATTTCGGCTTACCGCAACGCTGTAAGCCGGCGACATGCCGAGGTATCGCGCAAGATGTGGCGAGACCTCTGGCCGGACAAACCGGTTGAAAAGATTCCCATTGACGCCATAAACAACGGCGTCCATGTCCGCACGTGGGTGGAGCCGAAAATGAAACTGCTGTATGATCGTTATTTAGGTGCCGGATGGATAGAGGATCACGACAATCCGTTTGTTTGGGAATTGATCGAAAAAATACCGGATCAAGAGCTTTGGCACACTCATTACTGGCTGAAAATCAAACTGATCGATGCGATTCGTGAAAGGTGCCGTAAGAGATGGGCAACCGATCGCGGCAGCCCTTCAATTTTACTTTCGGGGGGAGCGATGTTGGATCCTTCGGTTTTGACCATTGGATTTGCCCGCCGCTTTGCTACGTACAAACGTGCTGATCTCATTTTTTACGATCTTTCACGCCTGAAGCGATTGCTCAATGACCGCCGACAACCGATTCAGATCATTTTTGCCGGAAAAGCCCATCCGTCGGACGAACCCGGCAAGCGCATTCTGCAGAAAGTTTACAACGCCTGCCGGGATCCTGAGATGGGCGGCCGGATCGCTTTCGTTGAAGACTACGGTGAACAGATAGCCCAGTATCTGGTTCATGGTGTGGATGTCTGGCTCAACAACCCGCTTCCTCCCATGGAAGCCAGCGGCACCAGTGGCATGAAAGCCGCCTTGAATGGCGTTCCTCAGTTGAGCATCCTGGACGGCTGGTGGATAGAGGGCTACAACGGTAAAAACGGATGGGCCTTCGGTGATAAGGTTAACGAGGGAAATCGAGACGCTGCGGACGCGGAAGCGATTTACCGTATTCTGGAAAATGATATTATCCCGCTCTATTACCGGATTTCCGATGACGGTATTCCCAGAGAGTGGGTTCGGATCATGAAAGAGGCGATTAGAAGCAATGCGGCTCGCTTTTCATCCCGTCGAATGGTAAAAGAATACCTACAGAAATTCTACTCCAAGACCTTAAGGT